>NZ_JBLXHI010000003.1:0-251768 GCF_048381695.1 Corallibacter sp.
ACAATCAGGAGAAGTAGATTCAACTACAGCAGAAGGCGTTAAAGTATTACCACAGTTATCAGTTACTGTAGGTAATGTAGGTAAAACGATATTATCGTAACAAGCCACAGTATCAGAAGTTGGAGCAGGAGCAGTAAAGTCTTCTACTTCAATAGTGTAAACAAACGACCATGTTTGTTGAGTATTTGTACAGTCAGTATATGTATATGTGTATGTTCTAGTTCCATTGCAAGTTATTGGGTCTGGATTATCTGTAACTACTGCAGTTGACGGTGTAAGCGTGTTTCCACAATTATCCGTAATAGTTGGCATTGTAAAAGTTTCAGTAGCATTATCAATACAGGCTACAGATGAACTTCCATTAGGTTCTGTGATTGAAAAACTAGGATTTTGAATTGTTATATTTTGAATACCACTATCTGATAGTCCACAATTATCAGTTATTTTAAAACTTCTTTTAACAACAATAGGGCAGGATTGAGAAGCTTCATCTTGATAGGTTATTTGCGCAACACTATCTTCAGTATAAGTTCCGTTTTCACTAGTGAATTGTTGTATTGTAATTACCACAGCAGTTTCACTATATGGTAGAGCTGTTAAGTTACCATTAAGAATATCAGCAGTAGAGCAACCTTCAACAGTTATATCTTCAGGAACTGTAATTACTGGAGCTGTGTTATCTTCAATTGTAATAGTAAAGCTTTCTGTTGCAGAGCAATTAGAATTAGCATCACTAACAGTTATCGTATAAGTTCCAGCAGCAAGACCCGTTAAGTCTTCTGTATCAGAATCAGGATCTTCTGCTCCGTTATTATCCCAATCAAAGGTATAATTACCAGAACCACCTGTAACACTTATGTCAATAGCACCTGAATTATTATTTTCACAAGATTCATTTATTTGCTCTTCTAAAGTAATTGAAATTGGATCATAAACATTTACAGTCAGTGGTACACGGTTTCCGTGACAAGTATTACTTGGGCCTTCAGAAACATAATATGTAAAAGTTCCAGCTGTATTTGTAGAAGGAGTTATTGACGATTGACCAACAGTATTAGGATCATTATCTGTGTAATATAATAGTATGTAATCTGTATCTGTAGTTGTAGCGGTTAGTGGGCTTGCTGTTTCGTTTAAGCAATATGCCACATTACTAGTGGTAGGTGTTGTTTCAATATCATTAACTTCAATAGTAAATATATAATTACATGTAGAATTTCCAGGAGGAATTGCGTAATATGTAGATACTCCCAAAGTCGCAGGAAACGGGTTTGAAGATGTGTATTGTGTTGTTGATGGCGTAATAGGGTAAGAATCATAAAATAATGATCCTGGAGGAAAGTGTGCTTCTACTTGAGAAACAGGAATTGAATTTCCGTCAAAGCTACAGTAGAAAAATTCTCTTTCTATTGAAACGCCTGTACAATTATCTAAAATGTATTGTTCAGAATCAATGTTAATTTCTATAGGTTCTGTATTAGGTTCTCCTTGGCATACACCGTTTTGCTGATACCCTTGTATAAGTGGTAGAGAGTAGTCTATTCCAGAAATAACACCTGTACCAGATATATAACCACCTAAAATCACAATTTTTGGTGTACAGTTATTGTTGACTAAAATTGAACAATCTTCTGTAGCTTTCAATTTGAAAGAAATATCAGCAAGTACCATTTCTAAATCAGCACTATTTAGTGGTAAATAATCTATATCCCATACAATAGCACCAGTTGCACCTTCATTAGGATCAAAATATGGTGGATTAGCGGCAAATAAACTATGATACTCATTAAAAGTAATACTAGATAATACATAATTTGAAGTAAAAGGAATAGGAATAACAAGTCTTGAATCTTCTATAGCTTCTGTTCCTTTATTTTTAATTTGTACACCATATTCTATTTCGTCTCCAGGCTCTACAACTAATTGTTGAGATCCTACAGGGTTTCCATTAATTGTTGTAGTCGCTAAAACACCTTCAGATTCTGGAATGTATGCATCTACAGAAAATGTTACATTGTAGATAGAGTAGGTATCTCCGTCTGTAAAATACCTAAAAGATGTAGATGTTTGGTTATTATTAATAATAGCATTACCTGTATTATTAATGGTAAACATACTAATATCTATTCCCGTATTGTTTTGTAGTGGTGGATTTCTAGGGTTTCCACCAGTTGAAACAGATGAATTAAAAAAGTTACCCGTTGAATTTCCAGCATGACTTAATGATGTATAGTTTCCTGAATTTCTATTCTCAATTTGAAATGTATCTCCTGTAAAGCCTACATCACCTTCACCAGCCATCATTCCTAATTTTACGTTTACATCACCGCTTTGTGTTGAATTAAATCCGTCAACATCAATGATATAAGAATTGTTGTTAGAAGAAACCACGTAAGCATGTCCGTCAAATACGGTTACATCTCTCCATTTCATTTTCGTGTTTTCATAAACAACAACCATTCCCCAACCACCATAGTAACCAGTTCCATCAGGGTCTCCTTCTCTTAATGCCATATCAGCAAGAAAGTACTCTCCAATACCATTAGCTCTTACATAATCTGTAATTTCAGTATAAGCAGAATACATATTATCATCTACGCCATTTGGGTAATAAATTTCGTTGTTAGCAGCTGTAAGCTCTGTATAGCTTGTTGCGTTTGGACCTTTTATAGATATTTTACGCTTATCATAATTTTTTGTAACTAAAATTGTTTCAGGTATAGTTTCGTTATATGTAACGTCTACATAAGCTCTGTCATATCCTTGTAGACGTAGTCTGTCTACAGATAATGTATAATTTGAGTCTGAAAATATTTGATAATCAGAATTAAGATAGGCATTGTTATCATCAATATAAGATGTAGAAATAGCTTGCTCTGGGCCATTATTTACTGAAACATGAACTGTTTCATTCCAACCAGAAGTTCTATAAATAAAATCAACTGTATCTCCAGCTCCAGAAGATGAAAATCTAAACCTGTATTGACCACTGCCTTGGTTTGTAACATTTAATGTGTAGTTTGTATTAGGTATACTATACGCACTATAAACTGTATAATCTGTAGTAACTTGTTGTGTTGTTGTATTTCCAGTATTGATGTTTTTTGAGACTGTAAAAGTATTGCTTGAACCTGCTCTACCACTCCAGTATAATCCAGCATAAACAATGTTTGAACATTCAGGTATAGCACCGTTTTCAGTTGAAAATTGTAATGTAGCAGATGATGAGTTTAATGTATATGGGTCATTATCAACATCAACATATCTCATGTCATTACCACCATTATTGGTGTTATTACCATAATTTACTAATGTAAGGTTTGTGTTTCCCATCATGGTAAAATCACCTTTTACATTGTAAATGGTTTTGTTTGGCGAGTATATTGAAGCTCTAGGATCAAAGTCAACTCTAACCTGACTATAACTATAAAAAGATGCAGATAATAAAGCAAAAACTGCTAAAAATAACTGTATTTGATATTTATAGGTTTTATTTTTTGAAGCGTATAATTTTTTCATTTTTATAACTTTTAATTAAGCTAATACCTCTTATGAACGGTTTATGTTTTTATAGAAAATACTTATTTCTGTATCTGCATTTTGAATAAATGCACGAATTTGACTTTCACTTATAGGAAACTCGCATTTTAAGTAAATGTATTTAAGATGGCTAAAACCACGAATAGAGTCAACATCAAAAGGCGATGATAAATCACTCAAGGATTTTAAGTTTATTGTAATCATTTCTACTTCATTATAAAGCTCATTATAGGTATATAAAAAGTTAAGAGATTGAGAATCTTTAACCTTTAGAACTTTAGGAGCCGTATTACCATACGTGTTTAAAACCGCATTATTTTTTATGTAAATTGATGATTCTAAATTAAATAATAAATCTTCAGGATAATTAGCGATCACTTGTGCAGAACGGCCTTGTACTTGCGCATTACCATCAGTTAATCTGTATATTGGGTTTTGTTGTGCAAAGCTATACCCTGTAAATAATAGCATGAAGGCACAATAAAATAAAACATTTGAAAATGTAGGGCCAACTTTAAGTTTCATAATTATTTTTATTAAAAAAATTTATAACTTTATTAATACTTTTTCGTAAACTTTAATTATTATGACACATTATATTTGTGTTAGGTCACGGTATTAAAAATACCTTCATAATTCTTTACATTATGTTCTTTTGTTGAGGGAAGTGCATTGAAAATCAATGCATAATGGATTAAGAAAAATTTGTGACTTGGGATTCATTTTGATTAATAGCTTACATAGCAAATAAATAGCGATAAAACAACTCAATCAAAAAAAAATGTTAAATCACAAATAAATTCGATTAAATGAGAATGCTCATCATTTAATCGGTTATTTATTATAATTAAACGACCTATCTTATTGAGTTTTAAACAAAAAATAAACTATTTTTATCTCATTACTTACTTGCTTTGTGTTACATGGTTTTTAAAATTTGAGTGCAAAGTAAGTTAATAACCGATAATAAACAACATTTTATCGATAAAAATGGTATTTAATCGAAACATTATGAAAAAGTTAATACTTGTAAGGCATGCAAAGTCTTCATGGAAAGAAAATGTAATTGATCATGAAAGACCCTTATTAGATCGCGGTATAAATGATGCAAAATTAGTCTCAAATACGTTTAAAAATTTAAACTATAAACCTGATGTTATCATTTCTAGTGATGCCTTTCGTGCTAAATACACCGCAAGAATTTTTAAAGAAGCTCTGAATTTTCCTGAAAATAAATTTCAGTTACTGCATGATTTATATGATTTTTCTGGAGAATTATTACTCAACGTAATAAAATCTTGTAGTGATGAGATAAACACATTAATGCTATTTGGCCATAACCATGCATTAACATCATTTGTTAATACATACGGCGATAAACATATTGATAATGTACCAACTAGCGGATTGGTAGTTATAAACTTCAATACAAATCATTGGCAAGATTTAAGTAAAGGTATTACAGACTATGTTTTGTTTCCAAGAGATTTAAAGTAAACTTAATCATACACATATTGTTTAATAGGATATATTTGTATAAAATTTATTTTAATGAATAAAGTTGATAAAAGCAACAGATATATTAATAGAGAAGTTAGTTGGTTACAATTTAATGCTCGTGTACTGCAGGAAGCCGAAGATGAATCGGTTCCATTAATTGAAAGACTACGTTTTTTAGGAATTTTCTCTAATAATTTAGATGAGTTTTTTAAGGTTCGTTATGCTACTGTAAAGCGTATTGTAGAGGCAGGAAAAGGAGGAAAAAGCGAATTAGGAGTTCTAAAAGCTAGCGAACTATTAGATATTATTACTCAAATAGTTATAAAGCAACAAAGTCATAGCTTAAAAGTATTAAGTAAAATACACAAGAAGCTAGAAAGTGAAGGTATTTTTATTATTAATGAATCACAGGTAGATGATGCACACCATAAGTTTATTAAAAATTACTTCATTCAGAAAGTTAGTCCAGCTTTAGTAACTATCATCCTTAATGATTTAGTTGAGCTTCCTAATCTTAAAGATAGTGCGGCTTATTTAGCTGTAAAAATGAGTTTAAATAAAAAAGAAGCTCAATACGCATTAATAGAAATATCAAAATCTATGGATCGTTTTGTAGAGCTGCCAGAAAAAGATGGCAAAAGCTACATCATGATGCTAGACGATTTACTTCGCTATTGCTTAAATGACATATTCAGCATTTTTAACTATACCAATATAAATGCGCATATGATAAAGATAACTCGAGATGGTGAGTTGGATTTAGAAAGTGATTTAAGTAAAAGTTTTATAGAAAAAATTTCTGATAGTGTAAAACACAGACAAATAGGAGAGCCTGTTCGTTTTGTTTATGATAAAACGATAGACAAGGAAACACTTTTGTTTTTGATGGACAAAATGGGGATAGACTCAACAGATAGTATAATTCCAGGAGGTCGTTATCATAACAGACGTGATTACATGGATTTCCCAAGTCTTGGACGTACAGATTTACTGTATAGTAAAATTCAAGCTTTAGAAGTAAAAGGTTTAAGTCTAGAAGAAAGTATATTTAAAACCATAGCAGATAAAGATTATATGATACACACGCCGTATCATACCTTTTCTTACGTTGTTAAGTTTTTAAGAGAAGCTGCTTTAGACCCATCTGTAAAAACAATAAAAATCACCATTTACAGGTTGGCACAAATATCTCACGTAGCAAGTTCATTAATTAATGCGGCTAAAAATGGTAAAAAAGTAACGGTTTCTATAGAAATTCAAGCCCGTTTTGACGAACAAGCAAATATTGATTATGCTGAACAAATGGAAAACGAAGGTGTAAACCTAATATTTGGAGTTCAAGGTCTAAAAGTGCACAGTAAGATGTGCGTTATAGAACGTGAAGAAGATGATAAATTAAAACGATACGGTTTTATAAGCACCGGAAACTTTAACGAATCAACAGCAAAAATTTATACAGATTTTACATTATTTACATCAAACCAAAAAATATTAAAAGATGTAAATAAAGTGTTTAATTTCTTTGAAACAAACTACAAGATATATCGTTACAAACACATCATAACATCACCTCATTACACACAATCATCTTTATTTAAACTCATAAACAAAGAGATAGAAAATGTAAAAGCTGGAAAAGAAGGTTATATTCGTTTAAAAATGAATAGTATCTCAAGCTTTAAAATGGTAGATAAACTGTACGAAGCAAGCAGAGCCGGCGTTAAAGTACAAATGATAGTAAGAGGAATTTGCTGTTTAATTCCTGGTATTCCAGGTATGAGTGAGAATATAGAAGTTATAAGTATTGTCGATAAGTTTTTAGAGCACACAAGACTTTATATATTTGGAAACGATAACAATCCAAAAGTTTATATATCATCAGCAGATTGGATGACAAGAAACATTGACAATAGAGTAGAAGTAAGTTGTCCTATTTATGACGAAAATATAAAACAAGAGCTTATTGATATTTTTGATATTTGTTGGAGTGATACTGTAAAAGCCAGAGTGCTAAATGATTCGCAAACCAATCAATATAAGCCAAAACAAAAAAGTAATATTAGAGCACAATTTGCTATATATGACTATTACTTAAAAAAGCTAAACAATTAATTTATATGCTTTCAATAAAGAAATATGCAGCTATTGATATAGGATCTAATGCCGTAAGATTGCTCATAGCAAACATCATTGAAGAAAAAGGAAAACCCGTAAGATTTAAAAAAAGTTCATTAGTAAGAGTACCTATTCGTCTTGGAGCTGATGTGTTTTTAAAACAAAAAATATCAAAACACAATCAACAGCGCATGCTAGATACCATGCAGGCTTTTAAACTACTTATGAAATCTCATAATGTAGAAAAATATAAAGCATGTGCTACATCAGCAATGCGAGAAGCTAGTAACGGAAATAAATTATCAGAGCTAGTTTTAAACGAAACAGATATTAAAATAGATATTATAGGCGGCGAAGAAGAAGCGGCAATAATAGCAGCAACAGATTTAAATACCTATATAGACAAAAACAAAACATATCTTTATGTTGATGTAGGAGGCGGAAGTACCGAGTTTACAGTAATTCATAACGGAAATACAATTACTTCAAGATCTTTTAAAATAGGTACAGTAAGATTACTTAACGATATTGTAAAAAAGGAAACTTGGGATGAATTAGAAGTTTGGATAAAAGAAAACACCAAACAATACGAAAAAATAGATGTTTTAGGATCTGGTGGAAATATCAATAAAATATTTAAAATTTCAGGTAAATCACTAGGAAAACCATTAACCTACTTTTATTTAACGTCCTATTATAACATGCTTCAATCTTACTCTTATGAAGAGCGTATTACAGAGTTAGATTTAAATCAAGATAGAGCAGATGTAATAATACCAGCAACCAGAATTTACCTTTCAGCAATGAAATGGAGTGGAGCTAAAGATATATTTGTTCCCAAAATAGGATTGGCAGATGGTATTATTAAGAGTATTTATTATGATACAGTGTCAAGTAATACACAGTAAAAAATACGCAGTTTGTCCTTTTATTATATTATATTTATTAAATTAATTTATATTAGCTAATTATAACCAAATAATTAAATCTACATTAAACTATAATTATGAAAAAAATATTACTTTTTTTAGCACTTGTAATAACAACAAGCTATTCGTTTTCACAAAGTTACGGAGTTAGAGCGGGCTTAAACGTTTCAAATTTAGATTTTGATCCTGATGCTACTTTTGAAAACAAGCATAGAAACGGTTTCGCAATTGGGTTCTTTGCAGAGTACGATTTATCATCATCTATAGCTTTAGCACCAGAAATTCAATATTCTGCTGAAGGAGCAAAAGATAGAGATTTACGTGTTGATTATATTCAAGCACCAATATTAGTAAAATTTAAAATAGGTGATAGATTATCTATTGGAGCAGGACCAATGGTTGGAGTAAAAATTCATGAGTTTAATGATGGTTATAAAAACTTTGGCTTTTCAGGAATTGGAGGTTTAGAGTTTATGATTACTGATGAAATTTTTATCGATGCTAGATATTCTTACGGTTTAAGTAATATTTTAGATGATAACAACCCAATGGGAGAAGCTATAAATACAAACATTCAATTTGGTATAGGTATAAAAATCTAACACCAAGATTATAAATTACTCTATAAAAAAACTCCGATACTGAAATAGTATCGGAGTTTTTTTATTTGGCTCAATTTACTAGCCATGAATTGTCTCTTTCTTACTTAAATCTTTCATTATTTCTGCTTCAAAATCAAGTAATTGCTGCCATTTTTCATCAACCTCTTTTCGGTCACCATATTGTCTAGCAAAGCCTAAAAACATTGTATAATGATTGGCTTCACTTACCATAAGTTTTCGGTAAAATTCAGCAAGTTCTTTGTCTTGTAATTCTTCTGATAATAATCTAAAACGTTCACAACTTCTGGCCTCAATTAATGCAGCATAAAGTAACCTGTGTACCATCTGTGTTGTTCTGCTACCTCCTTTTGGAAAGAATTTTAATAAGGCGTTTACATAATCATCTTTTCTATCTCGTCCTAAAACCCAACCACGTTCTAAAATTTTATCATGTACCATTTTAAAATGACTGATTTCTTCTTTAACCAGCGCAATCATTTCTTTAACTAAATCAGTATATTCTGGGAAGCTAACCATAAGTGATATGGCTGTACTTGCGGCTTTTTGCTCACAATAAGCATGATCAGTTAAAATATCTTCTATATTTTTCTCTACAATATTTACCCAACGTGGATCTGTTGGTAGTTTTAGTCCTAGCATGGTTTGAAAAAATTACTTATAAATCTTGAGGTTTTAATTCTAGTTCGCCATTTTGATCAACAAGCATCCTGTATGTTGAGCAATTATCAGTCTCTGGCTTGCATAAACTAATAATCAATGTGGTTTTATTAGTAGATAAGGAATCGTATTGTGCAAGTGAGATAGATGTTATGATGGCGTTCTTATAAAAAGTATTGTCAACTTTAGATAACGTATCGTGTTTTTTTAAAAACGATTTATCTATAGTATAATTTAAGGTTTTCTTGTTATTAGTGGTAATAGAAACATCTGCTATAAAATCTCTGTAATAATGCTTGAAATTTATAGTATCAGATTTGAATGCGTTTAAAACACTGTTTTGCATATCAGTGTATGCTTTTATGCTTACTTTGGTTCCGTTGCTTAAAATGGTATCGGTAACAGTTTCAGAGTATGATTCTGGAAAATAGGTTGTGTTTTCAGAAAAAGAATCAAGCAACTTACTTTCTTGTAGTACTTCCTTTGATGTTTTACGCATACGGTCTCTGCCATCGCAGCTTGCAAAAAGAACCATAAGCATTAAAAATGATATTGATAAGAGTGATTTCATCATTATAAATCTAAATCAAAAGTTTTACGTAAGGTATCAATCAATGGATTTTTTTCTTTTAGCTTTTCAAATTTTTCCATAGTTGTATAGGCGTATTTCTTTTCTAATGTTTCATTTACTGTAATGCTTAAGTGAATATCATAATTATTCAATTCTTTTCTTATAAACATAAGTAAATCATGTTGCTGTCGTTCTACTTCAACTTTGTTGGTAGCATTAGGAAATTCTAAATGAATTGTTGTGCCTTGTACTTTTGGGGTGTCAATAGATAGAATAGAAGCAAGGTTGTATTGCCCTCTTTTTTCTATTGATTTTACAAAGGTTGACCAAGCTTTTATAAGCTGATCTTCAGAAAAATCATCTGTAGGCAAATCTTCTTCATCAATAACAACATCCATTTGTTTTATTTGATGAGCCTTTTTCGCCTTTATACTTTTTAATGATAATCCCGAAGTACGATTTTTTAATGCAGAAGTTAAACTTGTTTTAGGTTTATCTTCAGGTTTTGTTACATCTTGCTTTTTTTGTGTTTGAGATGTACTTATAGCAGTTGAATTAGTGTTTTCTCTTTCTTTTGGTACTGTTACAGGAATAGGCGTAATACCTTTCTTTTTAAAGTAACTAGCCGGAATTATGTAGTTTTTGCTATTTTTTTTTTCTCCATCAAAAGTGATAGAGGCAAGTTGCATAAGGCATAATTCAACGAGTAGTCGTTGATTTTTGCTGGTTTTATACTTTAAGTCACAATCATTTGCAAGCTCTATTCCTTGAAGTAAAAATGCTTGTGAAGCTTTTTTTGACTGTAAAAGATATTTTTCTTTAGTGTCATCACCAACGTCAAGAAGTTGAATGGTTTCTTGATTTTGGCAAACTAATAAGTCTCTAAAGTGAGAGGCTAAACCAGCTATATAATGATGTCCGTCAAAACCGTTTGCAAGTATTTCATTAAACTGAATTAATAGTTCAGGGATTTTGTTTTCTAGAATAAAATCAGTGCTTGTAAAATATGTTTCGTAATCTAAAACATTTAAGTTTTCGGTTACGGCTTGTCTGGTTAGATTTTTTCCAGAAAAACTTACTACACGATCAAATATAGAAAGTGCATCACGCATGGCACCATCAGCTTTTTGAGCTATAATATGGAGTGCATCATCTTCGGCAGTGATACCTTGTTCTTCAGCAATATATTTTAGGTATTCTTTAGCGTCTTTTATAGTGATACGCTTAAAATCAAATATCTGACAACGAGATAAAATAGTAGGAATTATTTTATGCTTTTCAGTTGTTGCTAAAATAAAAATACAGTGTTTTGGTGGCTCTTCAAGGGTTTTTAAGAATGCATTAAAAGCTGCTTGAGAGAGCATATGAACCTCATCAATAATATATACTTTGTATTTACCTACTTGTGGCGGAATTCTAACTTGATCAGTTAAATTTCTAATATCATCAACTGAATTGTTTGAAGCGGCATCAAGCTCAAAAATGTTAAAAGCAAAATCTTCATTTTCATTTTCACTACCATCGCTGTTTATCATTTTAGCTAAAATACGGGCACATGTAGTTTTTCCAACACCACGAGGTCCGCAAAAAAGTAATGCTTGAGCTAGATGATTGTTTTCAATAGCATTTAGTAGCGTATTAGTAATAGCTTGTTGTCCCACAACATCTTTAAATGTTTGAGGTCTGTATTTTCTTGCAGATACTACGAAATGTTCCATTGAAAATTGTTGATGTAACAAAGTTAAAAATTCCAATCATAAATTAGAATTCATACGTCATAATTTAATAGTATTTATTAACAATTTACGTACTTTTGCCGACAAGCAGATCGCCTTATCGCTGTTCGCTTTTTAGCGAATGGAGGAAAGTCCGAACACCATAGTGCAAATATAGTGGTTAACAGCCACCAGTCGTGAGGCTAGGAAAAGTGCAACAGAAAGTATGTACAGGTAATGCTGTAGTGAAATCAGGTAAACTCTATATGGTGCAATGTCATGTATACCAACGTTTGAGTGCTGCACGTGCGATTGTTGGAGGGTAGGCAGCTAAAGTGTGCTGGCAACAGTACATTCAGATAAATGATAAGGCCGAGAATGGTAAACACTCTCGGACAGAATTCGGCTTATAGATCTGCTTTTTTATTCTTCTTATGCTGTGTTTTCTTCCATTTCAAAGAAGCTAAACATGTTACCGCCATAACTTTTTGAGTAGCTATAGTTCTTTAATGATGATAAGTCTGTGTGTTTTGAATGTTCTACAATTAAAGTACCTTGTGCTTCCAGTAAATCATTATTAAAAACTAGTTCTGGTATTTTAGCAAACAGTTCTAATGAAAAATCATAAGGCGGATCAGCAAAGATAATAGTTGCTTTTTGTGTTGTTTTTTCTAAAAATTTAAAAACATCACTCTTTATTGTTTGTAATGGCATGTTAAAGCTTCTAGCGGTTTCGTTGATGAACTTTATACAGCCATAATCTTGGTCTACACATGTAATTTGTTGTGTGCCTCTTGATGCAAACTCGTAACTTATGTTTCCGGTTCCAGAAAAAAGATCTAATACTGATATGCTATCAAAATAATACTGATTGTTTATAATATTAAATAAGGCTTCTTTGGCCATATCTGTTGTTGGCCTTACAGGAAGTTTTTTTGGTGCTGTAATTTTTCTGCCTTTGTATTCTCCTGAAATAATGCGCATTATAAACTGTGTATTAAAGTAAAGTCTGAATAATCTAAATCTGGCTGCTCTTTAAAGCTATACAAGTGTTGTTTGCTACCAAAGCTTACATGTCTGATATACTTATATAGAATATTGTAATAGGTGTCATCTTTTACAATATTTCCTAATAATATAGTTTCAACTGATTCTGGATTTAGGTTTAATTGCTCTATTGTAAAAAGAATGTAATATATAAAATCTTCTTGTGTATTATATTCAAAGGTATTGTAAAATAAGAGTTGACCATTTTTAATGATTACAATTTCGTAGTGAAATTTACTTACGTGTATATATAATTTAGGTTGTTTTTCTGTAGGTGCTTCAAGAAGTTTTTCTACTAAAACTGTTGAAACGTGTTTATATGAAAATTCACCAAAACGCTCATACAAGTAGTTGTTTATATTTACAAAGGGCACATAAACGTTTACACTGTTGTTGTTTGATAGTGTGTCAAAAGTTATATAATCAGACTTTAATATTTTAGCATTAAACTTTAAGTAGTCAGCTAGCAGTTCTTCGTTAAATAACTCTTTAGGTACAAAAGTAGATAGCTCGTTAACGTGTACAACAGTGACATTATTAAAAGTGTTTTGTAGCATGGTTTCAGAGACAAAAGCGTGTTTAAGTAAATCTAATATTTTGAAAGGAGTTACTTTTTTGTCTGTGTCAATATGCTTTAAAAAGGTAATTGTGTTGGTAGGTTTGTGTAATACACAAAAAGAAAGTCCATTCAAACTTATTTGAATGGACAAATCTAGGTTAGTTAATGTATGTTTTGGCTTATTCGCTATCTCCATAAGTTTTAGGCCAATTTCCATTGGTTTTTACTTCGGTCATAGATCCAACAATAATAGCATCTCCGTTAACACCGTCTACAGAAACAACTTCATTTTCTTGAGCTACTAAATCTTGATCTTGATCTTCTAAAAGTACAGCTTTTTTAACGCTAGCTTCAAATACAGGGATTTTAACATCATCTTGATCTAAAGTTCCAGCTTGCATTTCAAACTTTTTACCTTCAAAACCAGGAATATTCATCATTGTTTTGTAGCGCGTAGACGTTTTAAATAAAGAATCTTTTACAGATACATGTCCTAAAGTATCAATTATTGTAATTTCTTTAGTAGTTTCTACACCACCGTAACGTTTTGTTAACTCTTCATCTATTACAGTAGAGTCTCTACGTTGTGTAATTGTGTATTGTGCTGTATCAATAAATTTTACTAAATTTTCAAAATTTGGAGCAAATACACCTGTTACTTCTCTATGAGCTAATTGTGCATCTCTTATATCAATTAAGCGTTCTATTACAGCAGCATAGCGTTTTTCTTTAATTTTATTAAATTGAATAGGCTTGTAAACAGACATAAAAGTTTGATACCCTAAAAACCCTATTAAAACCCAAAGGGCTAAAATTAAAACAGGTTTAAGTTTTGAAGGTACAAATTTATCAACAAGCCAAACTAGACCAATTGTCACGACTATTACAGCAACTACTGCAAGAATAATATTTAACATAGTTTTTTAATTAAAATTAAATATGGTTATACGCAAATCTACAATTTTTTTTTAATCGTAAAAGCTTATATGAGTAAAAATCATTCCTATATTTGAGAAAATATAATATTTCAATACCCTTAATGACTCCATCAGAATTTTACACCCTTATAAAACAGCGTTTTCCGTTTTCTCCAACACAAAAACAAGATATTGTGCTTTTACAATTATCTGAATTTATTTTTAGCACAGATCCAAAAGCTTTATATGTTTTAAAAGGATATGCAGGAACAGGAAAGACAACAATCATAGGAACTATTGTAACAAATCTATGGAAAGCTAAAAAAAGTGCCGTATTAATGGCGCCTACAGGAAGAGCTGCAAAAGTCATCTCTAATTATTCTGGTAAAGAGGCTTTTACAATTCATAAGAAAATATATTTTCCAAGAAAAGAGAAGAACGGCGGAGTTAAGTTTGTTTTGCAACCTAATAAGCATAAAGACACAATATTTATTGTTGATGAAGCATCTATGATACCAGATACACCAGGTGAATCTAAATTGTTTGAAAACGGCTCGTTGCTTGATGATTTAATGCAGTATGTATATTCCGGTCATCGTTGTAAATTATTACTTATTGGTGATACAGCGCAATTGCCACCTGTAAAACTAGATTTAAGTCCAGCCTTAAGCGAACGCACATTATCACTTAATTATAATAAAGATGTAGCTAAAATGGAACTAGACCAAGTGGTAAGACAAGAGCAAGATTCAGGCATTTTAGTAAACGCAACACAACTACGAGAAGCTTTGTCTGATGAATTATTTGATTCTTTTAAATTTAACCTAAAAGGCTTTACAGATATTGTAAGACTAATAGACGGACACGAAATTATGGAAGCAATTAATGATGCTTACAGTAATTTAGGAAATGAAGAAACTGCGATAATAGTAAGAAGTAATAAACGAGCCAACCTTTATAATGAACAAATTCGTAGTAGAATTTTATTCAATGAGCACGAGTTAACAGCTGGTGATTATTTAATGGTTGTAAAAAACAATTACTTCTGGATAAAACCAACAACAGAAGCTGGTTTTATAGCTAATGGAGATATAATTGAGATTCTTGAAATATTTAATATTATCGAGTTATATGGCTTTCGTTTTGCAGAAGTTAAAGTAAAAATGGTAGACTATCCTAAAATGAGACCTTTTGAAACCGTTTTATTACTAGATACCATAAAAGCCGAAACACCATCGTTACCTTACGAGGATTCTAATAGACTTTATCAAGAAGTCATGAAGGATTATGCAAATGAAAGTAGTAATTACAAGAAATTTCTGAAAGTAAAGAACAACAAATATTTCAATGCATTACAAGTAAAATTTTCATATGCAATAACATGTCATAAATCTCAAGGAGGTCAATGGAACACTGTTTTTGTAGAGCAACCATACTTACCAGATGGTATTACTAAAGATTATTTAAGATGGCTATATACAGCAGTTACAAGAGCAAAAGAAAAATTGTATCTTATTGGTTTTAAAGATGAATTTTTCATTGAAGAATAAAAAGAAAAAAAACAAATACATCATATAAAAGAGCATTTAAAACCTTATTTTTGAAACGATAATTTATATCATTTTTTATGAAAATTATATCCATGATACCTGCACGATATAGTGCATCTCGATTTCCAGGTAAACTTATGCAAGACCTTGAAGGAAAATCGGTAATATTAAGAACCTATGAAGCAACAGTAAAAACAAACTTATTTGATGATGTTTTTGTTGTTACTGATAGTGATATTATTTTTAATGAAATAGTCAACAATGGAGGTAAAGCTATAATGAGTATTAAGCAGCACGATTGTGGTAGTGATAGAATAGCAGAAGCTGTAGAGTTTATGGATATAGATATTGTTGTTAATGTGCAAGGTGACGAACCTTTTACAGAAGTAGCGTCTCTAAAAAAGCTTATACAGGTTTTTAAAGAAGACCCAGAAAAAGAAGTGGATTTAGCTTCGTTGATGGTGCATATTACAGATGATGATGAAATAAAAAATCCAAATACCGTAAAGGTAATTACAGATAAAAACAACTTTGCATTATATTTTTCAAGAAGTCCAATTCCTTATCCTAGAGATAAAGAGGTAAACGTAAAGTACTTTAAACATAAAGGTGTTTATGCTTTCAGAAAAAACGCTTTATTAGACTTTTATAGATTGCCAATGCTATCATTAGAAGCATCAGAAAAAATAGAATGTATACGCTATTTAGAATATAGTAAGAAAATAAAAATGGTTGAAACAAATGTTCAAGGTGTAGAAATAGACACGCCTGAAGATTTAGAAAGAGCAAAAAAACTTTGGAAATAGACTATTCTAACATAAAGGTTATAGGTTTTGATGCTGATGATACATTATGGGTTAATGAAACCTATTTTAGAGAAGCAGAAGAAGCTTTTACAAAGCTGTTAAGCCGTTTTGAAACACCAAATAAAATAGATCAAGAGCTATTTAAAATGGTGATGAAAAACTTACCAACTTATGGATACGGAATAAAGGGATTTGTTTTATCTATGGTTGAAATGGCTTTAGATTTATCAAACCATACAATATCAAATGATGCAATAAAAGAGATTTTAGATATTGGAAAAAGTATGATAAATAAACCAGTTGAACTGCTTGAAGGTGTTGAGACTGTATTAAAAAAGTTGTCAAAATCCTTTAGATTAATAGTAGTAACAAAAGGAGATTTGTTAGACCAAGAAAGAAAATTAGAAAAGTCTGGGTTGTTAGACTATTTTCATCATATTGAAGTTTTAAGTGATAAGCAAGAAGCTAATTACTCAAAGCTTTTAAATCATTTAGATATAAAGCCTTCAGAATTTTTAATGATAGGTAACTCATTAAAGTCAGATGTGTTACCTTTATTAAATATAAAAGCCAAGGCTATTCATATACCGTTTCATATTACTTGGCAACACGAGCAGGTACATGAAAATGTGTATAAAACTAGGCAATATCATACAATCAAAAGCTTGTTAGAGTTGCCCGAAATAATTAAGTAGAAAACGATATTTTTGAATTAGAAATAAATCAATGAATTACAAGAATTTTCCAATGGTGTCCAAAATTATGTTTGGACGAGGCAGTTTTAATCAATTAGGAGATATTTTAGAGCCTAAAAGATTAAATACTAAAGCACCATTTATATTTTATGTTGATGAAGTTTTTAAAGGAAATGCTTGGTTAACATCACGTATTCCGTTATCATACAACGATAAGGTAATTTATGTGTCTTCAGATCAAGAACCAAAAACATCACAAATAGATGCATTGGTAGAAGATATTATACTTACCCAAAAAGAAATGCCTTCAGGTATTATAGGAATAGGAGGTGGCTGTCTTTTAGATATTGCCAAAGCTGTTTCTATTATGCTTACAAACGAGGGTAAATCTGAAGATTACCAAGGTTGGGATTTAGTAAAAAAACCCGCAATTTATCATTTAGGCGTTCCTACAATTTCAGGAACAGGAGCAGAAGTTTCTAGAACTACTATTTTAACTGGTCCTGAAAGAAAATTAGGGATTAATAGTGATTACACACCATTTGATCAAGTTATTTTAGACCCTGAACTCACAGCCAATGTTCCTAAAGATCAATGGTTTTACACAGGTATGGATTGTTATGTACATTGTATAGAGTCTCTTAACGGAACTTATTTAAATGCTTTTAGTAAATCATACGGAGAAAAAGCATATGAGTTGTGTAAAGAAATATTTTTAAGTGATACGCTGTCTAAAGAAGAGTCTCAAGATAAACTTATGATGGCTAGTTGGCATGGAGGTATGAGTATCGCTTACTCTCAAGTAGGTGTGGCTCATGCTATGAGTTACGGATTAGGCTATCTATTAGGAACAAAACACGGTATTGGTAACTGTATTGTTTTTGATCATTTAGAAGAATATTATCCAGATGGTGTTGCTCTTTTTAAGCAAATGAAAGAAAAACACGATATTCAATTACCACAAGGAATTTGTGCAAACTTATCTGATGAAGAGTTTGATATAATGATTGATGTTGCTTTAAGTCTTGAACCTCTTTGGGAAAATGCAGTAGGGAAAAACTGGAAAAAAACAATTACAAGAGAGAAGTTAAAATCACTTTACCAGAAAATGTAATATGCGTAAACTCTCGAAGTTTATTTATTTTAAAATATTAGGCTGGAAAGTAGTTGGTAATAAAAACTTTTCAAAAGATGTCGTGAAAAAAGCTGTTCTTATAGCTGTTCCACATACTAGCTGGCATGATTTTTATATTGGCGTTTTGCTGCGTCAAGTAGTGGGTATAAAATCTAATTTTATAGCAAAAAAAGAACTATTTGTTGGGCCATTAGGCTGGTACTTAAAACGTATAGGTGGCGCACCTATTAATAGAAAAAGTAAAGAAAACAACGTTGAAGCGATCGCTCGCATTTTTAATTCAAAAGAAGAGTTTAGACTAGCTTTAGCTCCTGAAGGAACAAGAAAGAAAGTAGATGAATGGAAAACAGGTTTTTACTACATAGCCAAAACAGCCAATGTTCCTATTATCATGTTTACGTTAGATTTTAAAAACAAACAAAACAATATATCAGAACCATTTTATCCAACAGATAATAAAGAAGCCGATTTTAAATTTATGAAACACTTTTTTGAAGGTGTTGAAGGAAAAGTAGCCAAGTACTCCTAAAATTTTGGCACATATTTTGAATGTTTAGGGTAGGTTGGTAAATGAAACATAAAGTAAACTATTGTCCCTAAAAAGAAACATTTACTAATATTTTAAAGCTACTGTAAAAAATCAGTAGCTTTTTTATTGTTGAAAAACGATTGGTTAATTAATCAACTTTAAAATTCTTCATGTCTTCAAGTGGCGCTAAAACATTATAATCTTCCCAGATGCTTTCATCATAGCGTTTAGGTGTTAAGTATTCTATTTTTTCTTTTTCTACCGTAGCATTATATTGAGCTGTAGTAATAGGTTTTTGAGATAATATAAGGAGTTCAGTTTTTTCTTTAAAAGTACCTTCAACCATAAAATCAAAAGCGACTTTATTTTTAGTATTATCGTTTTCTATAAATTTAAAAGGTCTGCTTATATAAAAATATCTATCTACTTGTTCGGTGATATAGTTAGGGTAGTAGTAATTGTCTTGTCCTTTCTTAAAAATTACAGAACCTTTTCTGTTTTGCTCTACATATTTAATTCCTAATAGAAGTTTAAGGTTAACCTTTTCGCCAACACGTCCTTTGTAAAAATGGTAATCAGCTTTTAAAATAGCAAAGCTTTCGTTTGAGACATATATTTTTCCTTCGTAATCAACAGAACTTCTTCTTGGCTTAAAACCTATAACATATACCATTTCTGTTCCTATAAACGTTATATCTTCAAGTTCATAGTCATATTTTTTGTTTTCAGTTATGAAATCTAATGTTGAATTCTCGTTAAAACTATTACGTTTCAGTATATCAAAAGTGATTTTTTTAATTAAACCAATAGAGTTTAATGTGTCTTCCATTTTATTATTTCCACCATTTAGCGTTACAGAATCAGACAGTTTAAAAAGCCCGGATTTTAATGTATAAACCTTGTTTTTGTCTAAATGTTTAGAAACAATTTCTTGCCCTCTATTAGCTAGACTCTCAAGAGATTGGTTGTTTTTTTCATCCAGTAATCTCAATGCTTTTTCTACATTTAGTTTGGCTTCTTCATTGTTTAGGATATTAAATTCTCCAACAAAATCAGTGTATTGTTTTGATTTGTTATTTAGTAATGCAGATTCTAGTGCGTCAAAATCTTTATTGAAAGCCGCTAACTGTTTTTTATTAAAATTTGAAGATTTATCAATTTCAAAATTTACATCTTTTCCTTTTATATAATCTGTTTTTCTACTGAAAAGCGTGTAGTTTACTAGTTCTTTTTTGTAGTTCTTGGTTAAATTTTTATTTACGTAATATAAAATGGAATCTATAGTTAGTGCTCTGTTTGTAAGGTATACTTCATTAAGTTCGTTTACTTGTTCGCTTAAATAGTAGTCTTTAGATGAAAAATCTTCAAGAACTAACCCTAGTTTTTCATACCCTAAACATGATATGTGTACAGAATCTAAAGGCTTATATCCATCAGTATCTATAGTAAAGCTACCTTCTTCGTTAGATATAACACCATAATGTTCGCCTATTTGTATAGTGGCATAAGGTATTGGTGTATTGTTTGTGTTGTTTATGATTTTTCCTTTTACATTTTGAGAAAAGCTACTGTGAGAAAAGATTAAAAAGGAAATAAATAGACAGAATAATATTTTTTTAAGATACATAAATACGCTTTTTCTTTTAAGACGAATGAAACTATATATTGTTACTGATGAAGATAGTAAAAAAACAATTAGTTTCAATTATGTTTATGTAATCAAAATTATTAATGTCAATTTTACTAAAAAAATGTTAAAAAGTTACAAAGATAAAACCGCGAGGCTCGTTGTTTCGTAAATATTCATATAACAAAAAAAACCTACAATTTATGAAACGATTAAAATCAATTAAATTTTTCACATTAGCTTTATCGGTATCACTAGTATTTTTTTCATGTAGTGACGATGACGATGCAACACCTATAGTTGTTCCTACTGGAGAAGAACCAAGTAATTCAGAATTGTATACATCAAACAATTCTAATGGTAATATTATGATTTATAATGTAACAGATTTAGATAATGTATCTTCAAAATCGTTACTTACAACATCATTAGCTGCAGATGGAATTTACTATGATAGTTCTACAGATATGGCAGTGCAAGCATCTCGTTCTAATTTAGGACTAGAAGGTTTTTTAGACATTTCCCTTAATGATTCAGGAATATCTATTGATATTGATGTTTCAGGAAGTGCTGACATGGAAAGCCCAAGAGAAGTGGCTGTAAATGGAAACTTTTATGTAGTAGCAGATAATGCTGATGCAGACGGAAATCCGCTTACTGCTGATGGAAGACTTTACATTTATGAAAAATCAGGTACATCATTTACTTTAAGAAATACCATTACAACAGATATTAAACTTTGGGGTATAACTTTTAAAGGAAATGATTTATATGCCGTTGTTGATACTACAGGAGATTTAGCTGTGTATACTAATTTCCTAACAAACGATGCCGATGTTAGTTTATCTGCTTCAAAAAGAATAACTATTGAAGGCATTGTAAGAACACATGGAATTACCTATGATGCTTCATCAGATACTATGATACTTACAGACATAGGTGATGCAGGAAACACTGATGATGATGGAGGTTTTCAGGTAATCACTGCTTTTACATCAAAGTTTAATGCAACTAGTGACGGAGGTACTTTATCTGCTTCAGAACAAGTGCGTGTTTCAGGATCTTCTACAATGTTAGGAAACCCTGTTGATGTAGCTTATCAAGCATCTACTGGTACTGTTTTTATAGCAGAAGCTGGTAATGGTGGCGGAAGAATTCTTGCTTACAACAATATTGGTACAGGTGGTAATATAACACCAATTTTAAATAACCAATTAGCAGCAGCTTCATCAGTTTATTTATATACCGAGTAGTATATTATAAATATTTTATTTGAAATAAAAAGGCGACCATTTGGTCGCCTTTTTTATAGATTGTAAATCATGATTATTCATCAGTGCTTTCTTCCATAGTGTGATATACATTTTGTACATCATCATCTTCTTCAAGTTTTTCTAATAGTTTTTCAACATCAGCAACTTGTTCTTCATTTAGCTTTTTGGTAACTTGAGGAATACGTTCAAAACCAGAAGATAATATATCAATATTATTTTCTTCTAGATAGGCTTGAATTTTACCAAAACTTTCAAAAGGTGCATAAATCATTACGCTGTTTATTTCATTTCCATCAGCATCTTCATCTGTGTCTTCAAAAATTTCTTCAACACCAAAATCTATTAACTCAAGCTCAAGTTCTTCTAAATCTAAATTTTCTCCTTTTACTTTAAAGTTACATGTATGGTCAAACATAAAAACAACAGAACCAGATGTTCCTAAACTACCATCACACTTATTAAAATAGCTTCTTACGTTTGCTACTGTTCTAGTGTTGTTGTCTGTAGCAGTTTCAACTAAAATCGCAATACCGTGTGGTGCATAACCTTCAAAAATAACCTCTTTATAGTCGCCTTGACTTTTATCAGACGCACGTTTTATGGCGCGCTCAATATTGTCTTTAGGCATATTTACTGACTTGGCGTTTTGTATTACCGCACGTAGTCTGGAGTTACTATCAGGATCAGGACCGCCTTCTTTTACTGCCATTACAATGTCTTTACCTATTCTCGTAAAGGCCTTACTCATGGCTGACCAACGTTTCATTTTTCTTGCTTTGCGAAATTCAAAAGCTCTTCCCATATGTTACATTAATTATTTTTAAGTTTTGACAAATTTAAAAAAATAAGCTAGTCGTTTGGAATATGTTTAGCTAAAAAATTGTCATTTGTTGCATTTAGACTATTAATTACGTTTTGTCTTTTTGTGTTTAAATCTTGGTTTATTTTGTTATAGTCTTTAACACCTTTGTTTAGTTCTTTTACTTTTTTGTTGTAAGTATCTATCTGTTCTTTGGTGCGTTTTCTTTCTGGGGTTTTTTCTAATGTGTTTTTTATAGTGGTAAAGTCTTCATTCAGTATTAAAAAATCTACCATTTTAGGAATGTTATTTTCTGATTCTTCTATGAAAAAGTCAAAGGTTTTTTTTGTGGCTTCTATGATAGAGCTGTCATTGTTGTAAGTTTCAATAGATTTAAGTATTTCTAAACCTTCATTTGCACTTTGGCTTAAAGCGTTAGCATTTTGTTGTATAGCACTCACGTCGTTTTTCTTTAATGCTTCCATCAGGTAAACTTCGTTTATGTAAACCTTAAAATAGACCAAGTACATCTTGTTATAGTGCTTAAAAACCTTGTTAGAGATTTGCATTTTCTTCCCTAAATCTGTTTCGTTTTCTATAATATTTATATTGTGCTTGGCGGCAAAAGCATAAAAGTTTTTTTCGTATTCTACTTGAGATTCTTGCATTTTTTTATCGGCCATTTCTTGAGCAATCATGTAAGCTTCCATTAAATCATACGATTGGTTTGCAACTTCTTTCATGTCTACTATTTTGGCGTAATCTTGTTTTAAAAGACTTTCATTAAGACGCAAGTGGTTTAAAACCTGGTTTTTGTATTCGTCTCCATCATAGCTGTTGGCTTTTTCTATTTTTGAAATAGCATTTTCAACAGTTTTTATTAAGCTTTTTCTTTTGTTGTTTATACTTCTGTCACTTTTACTATGTGCTAATGCTTTGGTGTATTTCCACATGTTTTTAGTGATTTCTTGTTGCTCACCACCTACAAAATCTAAATACTCATTAGCATTAGAGAAACTTTGAGAATAGATGGTTGCTGTACATGTAATTAGGAACATGTAAATACACGATTTAATAATTTTTGTCATGTTAATTGTTGTTGGTTAGGTTTATAATATCTATTAAGATGTTTTGTGCTTCGTTGATATATATATCTTTTGATAAGTTGTTTAAAATAGACTGATTTTGCTTTTTCTCGTCAGAATTATAGCTTATTATTTCATTTGTTGATGCTGTATTTTGAAACGGAATAGTGTCATTTTTAAGACTTAAATTATCAAAGGCATCCCAAGTGCTTTTGTATGTTTTGTAGTCATTAAAAAGGTTTTCTAAAGTTAAAGAAAATTGTGTTTTTTTGTTTACTACGTTCTTTAATAAGGTTTTGTTCAAGTCTTTTACAGATTCAAAACTGTTTTTTTGTTGTCGTCTTTCTTTACTCTGAGTATTAATTTGTTTTATAGGTAAAGGTTTTAAAGGGTAAAGCTTTAGTATTGGAGTTATAGAGTCGTTTGATAAAGCATAGGATTTATGACTTTCTCCATGATTAAAATCATCATAAATAGAAGGTAATACGACATCGGGAATAACACCTTGTAATTGATGACTTTTACCAGTAGCTCTGTAAAATTTTTCTATAGTTACTTTTGCATATCCTAATGTTTCAGTGTCATTAAGTGGTAAAATAATTTGTGCGGTTGCTTTACCAAAACTAGGAGAGCCAACAAGTATAGCTCTATTATAATCCTGCATAGCAGCACTAAAAAACTCTGAAGCAGAAGCACTATAACTATTAATTAAAACGAGTAATGGTTTATTAAATAATGAGCCGCGATTAGCGTCTTTTATGGTGAAAGTCTGGTTGCTATTATATTTTTGAATGGCTAGCGGTCCACGATTTATAAACATCCCAGAAAGATCAGTTGCTTCTTTCATTGAGCCACCAGAGTTAAACCTTAAATCAATTATTAAGCCTTGAATACCTTCTTTTTGAAGCTTGTAAAGCTCTTTAGCAACATCATTTGCAACTCCCAAACCATTTGGAGATTCTAAATCTGTATAAAAACTAGGGATTTTTATATAGCCAAGTTTTGCTATTGTATTATTTATAACGTAACCTGTTATGGTGTTTGATTCAACTTGAGACTTCATTTTTGTAAGTTGAATGTTTTTAATAGTTCCGTTTTTCTTTCTTATTCTAAAGGTAATCGTTGCATTGTTTGTGTCATTAATAAAATCTATAATTTCATTATTAGAGATGCAAAATGTTTCTAGCTCTTTATTTTTAGATTTTAAAGATTTTATAACATCGTTTTCCTCAAAGCCTCCGTTTTTAAAAGCAGCACTTCCTGGTTTGATATAAGTAATTATAATATCGCCGTTTTTATTTTTTGCAGTATAAATGCCAAAAGACATTTCATCATTAGATAATGAGTTTTCAAAGCGCGCTTTTTCTGATACATTAAAAAATGATGAATTAGGGTCTTGATAGTTTAGAAAAGCATTTAAAAATGATTCTTTTACAAAACCGTCAATACCTTTACTTTGATTGAGTAATTCATCTAGAATACAGATTTGTTGCTGTATAATTTTAGGTTTAAGTGTTTTCTCTAATGATTTAAAATGAGATTTAGCATTGGCTAAAGTTGTATCTTCTTCTATAATGTTTGATAGAATTTCATAACGAATACGTTTGTTCCAGTACTTAACTTGTTCTTTTTCGTTTTTGAAGTAGGAGATGGGCCGTTCAAAATCAAAATATAAGGTGTCTTTTCCAGAATAGTCTAACGCAGTGTTAGAAAGGTTTTCAATAATAGATTTTGAAAGCGATATTCGTGACTCTAACGTAGTTATATATTTGTTTATAAAGTCACAGTTTTCATTCTTAATATAATCATCTATAAGCGTGGAGTCCTTACTAAATAGTGCTATATCAGTTTCAGTAAAAAGACGTTGTCTTTCATCTAATTTTAAAAGAAATAAATTAAAAACACCTGACGCAAAATCATCATCTAAAGGTTTTGGTTGATAGTGTGCCTTTTTTGCAATATCATTTATAGCTTGTATTTGTTCACAAAATAAATCTGTAGTTTGCGCTTTAATGTTGCTGCAAACTAAAAAAAAGGTTAGTAGCCTTAAGTAATAAGTCATTTATAGTTAAAGGTATAGATTTGAAAAGTAATAAAAATAAAAACTATTTCCTACTATTCTTGAACTTCTACAATCATCTCTATAGCTTCAGCTAGTTTAAAATCTTTTTCGGTTACGCCGTTAGCACTGTGGGTAGATAGAGAAATGGTTAATACATTGTAAACGTTTGTCCAGTTTGGATGATGATTTTGTGCTTCACATTCAAAAGCAATTCTGCTCATGGCGCTAAAGCAATCTTTAAAATTGTCAAATTCAAATTCAACGTGAATAGCGTCTTCATAGTATTCCCAATCAGGAAAACGTAATAATTTTTTGTCGATATCTTCTTTTGAAAGTTTATTCATAAAAAAATGGTTTTAGGTTTCTGATAAATTTAATCATTTATCATGTTATGACGCTTAAATTAAACTTCTAATTCTGATAAAACATCTTTACTGGTAAATTGTAAATGTTTGGGAAGTAAGTTTTCTTTGGGCAAAACAGCTAAATATCTGTCATCATTTGTAGTGAAAACCTGTTTTAATAAAGGAGTTTTTATTTGCAATGCGATAATAATATCTTTTATAAAATCATCATGATGTACAAGGTCGTTGCTTCCTAAATGAAATATGCCAGATTTATTTCTATTAATGATATAGTGTATTTGTTGCGTGATTTTAGAATCTGTAGAAACATTCATAATTAGATTAGGAAATACTTCTATAGGTTCTTTCTCTTTAAAAAAGTATTTTATTTCTTGTATTCTTGGTGATTGAGCGCCAAATACCATAGGTAATCTTATTATTGCCACGTGTTTTTTGGGTAAGCGCAAAAGTGCATTCTCAATTTTAATTTTAAAATGTCCGTAAATACTATTACTTAATGTTTTGTCATTTTCATAGCTTGGATATTTGCTATAAGCATCAAACACATTGGCAGAAGATAAAAATATGAGCTTGCTTTTGTAGGTTTTTATATATTCTACTATATGAGCATGTGCGATAACTTGTGCTGAAAAATCACCACGTAATGCAGAAATAATAATGGTAGGTTTTACGGCTTGTAGAATTTCATAGACATCATCTTCTTCAACATCATACTGAAAAAAATGTTGGTTTTTCTCAAACTCTCGTTTAGGAATACGATAAGTACCAAATGTTCTGAAATAAGGACATAGCTCTTTATAAAGCGCATTTCCTAAAAAACCACTTGCACCAAGAATTAAAATAGTATGTTTACTTTTTTCTTTCTTCATTTAAAGTTTTAAAAAAGAAACGTGTTAAAAAATAGACTGATTGGCTAGTGTTGTAAATTGTTCTAGAGCTTGCATGCCTAGTTTTGAGTTACCACGTTCATTAAGTCCAGGAGACCAAACAGAAATCACAAATTGGTTTGGTAATAAAGCAACAATGCCACCACCAACACCACTTTTACCAGGTAGTCCAACTTCAAAGGCAAACTCTCCAGCTTCGTCATAAAAGCCACAAGTAAGCATGATAGCATTAATTCTTTTTGCTTGACTTTTAGTTAGTCTAGCTTTATTGGCTAAACAATTTCCTTTGTTAGCAAATAGAAAAAAAGCTTTAGATAATTGTTGACATGTCATTTCTAATGCACATTGATGGAAGTAAAAATCTAAAACGTCTTCTACATCATTGTTCAAGTTATTAAATGACTTTAAAAGATTTGCAGCTGCATAATTATTGAATCCTGTTTCTTTTTCAGATTGTGCTACCTTATAGTTATAGTCAATGCTGTTGTCTCCTGTGATATCTCGTACATAGTTTAAAAAATCTGTTTTAGGATTTTCTAAATTTGAAACTAAAATATCAGCAATAACAATTGCGCCAGAATTTATAAACGGATTTCTAGGAATACCTTCTTCTAATTCTAAAAGAGATAAATGATTAAAAGGGTTGCCAGATGGTTCTACATCTAGTCTGTCCCAGATAGCTGTGCCAACTTGTGACATTGCTAAAGCTAGTGATAAAACTTTAGAGATACTTTGTATGGAGAAAAGTTGATGAGAATTGCCAACCGAAAATTGTTCTCCAGAAACTAATTGTAAATGAATACCAAAATTATTTATATCAACATTTGTTAGTTCAGGAATATAACTTGCTATAGTGCCTTTGTTTTGTTCCTTAATAACCGATTGGTTTATGCTGTCTAAAATATTTTGGTATTCAATCATATATGATATTAGCCTTTGTAAAATGGTAATTTTACTACAGTTGCAGGAACTGCATTTTTTCTAATTTGAATGTGTATTTTACTGTCAACACCAGCTAAAGCTGTTGGCACATAACCTAAACCAATACCTTTTCCTAAAGAAGGAGACATAGTTCCAGAAGTTACTACACCTATTTTTTCACCTTGTTCATCAACAATGTCATATCCTTGACGAGGAATTCCTCTTTCATCTAATGTAAAAGCAATAAGCTTTCGTTTAGGTCCTTGTTGTTTTTCAGTTTCTAAAGCTTCAGAGTTTGTAAATGCTTTAGAAAATTTTGTAATCCAACCTAAACCAGCTTCAATAGGTGATGTTGTGTCATCAATATCATTTCCGTAAAGGCAATAACCCATTTCAAGACGTAAAGTATCACGAGCAGCTAAACCAATTGGTTTTATGCCATAGTCAGCCCCAGCTTCCATAACTTTATCCCATACTTGCTTTACTTCGCTGTTTTTGCAATAAATTTCAAATCCACCACTACCAGTATAACCTGTTGCAGATATGATTGCATGTTCTATGCCAGCAAAATCTCCAACAACAAAGTTGTAAAACTTTATTTCTGATAAATCGTGGCTAGATAGTGACTGCATAGCTTCAATAGCTTTAGGGCCTTGAATAGCTAGTAGGGAATAGTCTTCACTCAAATCTCGCATATCAGCACCAACATCATTTTTAGATTGTATCCAGTTCCAATCTTTTTCAATGTTGCTAGCATTTACAACTAATAAATAAGTTTCTTCTTTTATGCGATATATAATTAAATCATCAACAATACCGCCATCATCATTAGGTAAGCAGCTGTATTGTGCTTTTCCTATGGTTAATTTAGAAGCATCATTACTGCTAATTTTCTGAATTAATTCTAAAGCGTTTGGTCCTTCAATTAAAAACTCACCCATATGAGATACATCAAATACGCCAACGGCATTACGAACTGTTTCATGTTCTATGTTAACGCCTTCGTATTGTACAGGCATATTGTATCCAGCAAAAGGAACCATTTTTGCTCCCAAAGCTTCATGTGTAGTTGTTAGTGCTGTGTTTTTCATGTGTTGTTGTTTCTATATTGTAGCGCAAATGTATTGAATATTATCTGTTTTTGTAATCTGAAAAACAGATATTTTATCTGTGTTATATGTGTTGTTTCAATTGTTGAGATAAAAACCATAAAACACATAAAATCAAATGATTATGTTTTTATTTGTCTGATTTGTAAAGTTTTAAATGTATATTTGCTTTTTTAACCAACAACTTTATGATTTTAACTTTACGCCCTAAATTGAAAAAGAAATTCTGCTTGCTACTGTTTGTAGCAATTGTATTTAATGTAAATGCTCAACAACCTTGTGGCAATGAAAGTATTACGCCTCAAGAATCTTTAATGCTACTACAGGAACTACAAACAATGAATAGAGCAGATGTTAGTCCAACAGGATTAGTAACGATTCCATTTAAACCACATATAGTAAGAACACATGCTGGTACAGGTGGTGCCGATGCTGCGACAGTTATGGCTAATATAGAAGCTGCACGTGATAAATATTTACCTTACGGAATTACAATTGATATTTTACCAATAAACTATATAGATAATACAGATCTAATGGTTTTGGGGACAAATGGAGACCCTGGTTCTGGTTATGCAGAGGGAGATTCTACACTTCAGTTAAATAATGTGCCAAATGTAGTTAATGCTTATTTTGTAACTACAGCTTATGGAGCAAGTGGTGGTGGTATTGGTGGATATGCGAGATTTCCTTGGAATTTACCTAATGATTATTTTGTTGTTGTTAATAACAGTCCTTTTGAAAATGGGGCTACAGTTGCTCATGAAATGGGACATTATTTTGGTTTGTTACATACTTTTGAAACAGCAAATGGAGAAGAACTTGTAGATGGTAGTAATTGTAGTACAGCAGGTGATTTACTATGTGATACTCCTGCAGATGGTTTTAACACTTATGGCGATGTAAATGGAGGAACTTGTGATTATACTTCAGGAACAGATGCTAATGGTGATTTTTATGCTGCTGATGAAACACAAATAATGTCATACAACCAGCCTTTTTCTTGTGTAGATAATTTTTCTCCAGAAGCAGAAGCTAGAATACGATATTATATGGGTAAAGAAACGCCAGGTAATACAAGAGCGTACTTATTTCAGCCTAATGTTTCATGTAATACTTATTCTGCATCACTAGATAGTGGCGGAAATGTAAGTATTTCATCTGATGATATTGATGATGGTTCTACTGATCCTAATGGCGATGCTATAACTTTTAGTTTAAGTCAATCAACATTTTCGTGTTCTGATTTAGGAGAGAAGCAAGTTATATTAACGGCAACAGATCCTAATGGATTTTCAAGTTCTTGTACAACAACAGTAACAATATCTGATAATATACCTTTTACAGCGGTATGTCAAACACAAACTATTTCGTTAGATAATTCTGGAGTAGCTACAATGACTACAGCTTTAATAGATGATGGATCAACTATTGGAGGTTGTGGTTTAAGTTCAGAATACTTAACTAAAGGTTTTGCTGATACTTCTCTAAATATAGCTGATGCGCCAAATGTTTATGGTCCTGGTTATATGTTTAGTGTTACTGGAGTGAATCCTATTACAATCAATTCATTTGACATAAAAGCATATAATACGGCTTTAGTTTCTGGAGTGGCAGAGTATGAGGTATATTATAAATCTGGATCGTGGTCAGGCTCTCAATTTAACTCGTCAGATTGGACATTAGTTGGTAGTGCAACTTTGTCTGTGGCTGATTTTGATGTGGTTCCATTAAATTTATCTCTAGGTATTGCTTTGGATCAAGGAGAAACAGCATCTTTTTATATAACTACAACAGATGATTCTAGAATTCTTTATGAAACAGGTAATACTACAGGTAGCTTATGGATTAATGATTCAAATATAGAAGTGTATGAAGGTGTTTATAGTGCTTATCCTTTTGCTGGTGTATCATCAAATCCTTATATGTTTAACGGAAATATTATTTATAATGCGGCAGTGCCTTTTGATGGTGATTTTGATTGTACTGACGTAGGTTCACATACAGTAACGCTTAATAGAAAAGACTCTGCTGGTAATATTCAAACATGTGATGCGATTGTATATGTCACAGACACAAGTGATCCATCAATCTCGTGTTTGTCAAATTTTTCTGTTGAAAGTGATGGTGATTATAGCTTGCCAGATTATTATGGTTTAGGATCAATAACAGCTTCAGACAACTGTACTTTGAGTTCTGTAACTCAAACACCAATTGCAGGAACAATGCTTTCTGATGGTGTTCATGAAATTAGCTTTTTAGCAACAGATGATAATGGAAACACTAGCACATGTTCTTTTAATCTAACAGTAAATGATAATACTTTAAGTGTTGATTATTTTAATAACCTGGAGAAGAATATTTTAGTATATCCTAATCCTACAGAGAATAATATTTTCCTTAAAAATAATTCTAACGTATCATTAAAATCTTTAAGGTTATTAGATATAAACGGAAGACTATTATTGACTTTAGATAAACATCCTGTAAATGATGTTATAGACTTAAGCAACTATGCAAATGGTATTTATATGCTTCAAATACAAACTGAAAAAGGCATGGTAATCAAGAAAATTATAAAGGAATAAAATTTTAAATAATAAAAAAGAAAGCCTTACATATTTGTAAGGCTTTTTTTGTGAGTTATAGTTAACAATTAGATTAGTATGTCAAAAGCATTTGATGGTTAGGGTTAGAATGTGATTCTGATATTTTAAAATCATAATGTCCTATGATCTTAAATCCTGCTTTTTCATAAAACTTGATAGCTTTCTTGTTTTTAACCCATGTATAAAGCCATATACCAGATTGATTATGCTTTTTAGATATTTCAATATTAAAATTGAAAAGCATCAAGCCTAGTTTTAAATCTTGATAAGATTCAAGTAAATATAAACGCTCTAACTTTGTGACATTATTAAAAGGAATATTTTTTGTAGCGACATTAAGAGTTATTTTAGAGTAACCAACCACTTGGTTTTTAAAATGTAACAAGTAAAATATATTGTTGCTATCATTTAGTTCTTCTTTAAAAACTTCAGGGTTTAGTTTTAAAGATATATAATTATCTATATCTCTTTGTGGTGCGCTATGTCCGTGAGATTCTAAAAAGGTTTTAGAAGCTAAAACAGATAATTGTTCAGCATCGTTTAATGTTGCTTTAATAATAGATGTCATATGACAAAACTAGCCTAAAAGAACCGATTTTAAATCCTCATAGTTATCTATTTTGATAGCTTTTTTCTTTTTATCCATGACTTTTAAAATTTGTTCAGGTAAATCGATGTTTTCTTTTATGGTATCTTCAACAATATCTAAAAATTTAGTAGGATGTGCAGTTTCTAAAAACACACAATGTGTATTAGGATTGTTTTTTAAATAAGCTTTACAGCCTAAATAACCAACAGCTCCATGAGGGTCTGCAACATAGCTGTAATTGTTGTAAATATATTTAAGAGCTTCCTTTGTTTGTTTATCATTAAAGCTATACCCAGAAAGGTTTTCTTTTAGGGTTTCAAAATTGTTTTTATATAGTTCTTGTATGCGTACAAAATTACTTGGATTGCCAACATCCATAGCATTGCTTATAGTTTGTACTGATGGTTTTGGAGAAAACTTTTTCGTTTTTAAATAATCAGAGACTACATTATTTGCATTGTTTGAAGCTATAAAATGGGCGATAGGTAATCCTAATTGCTGCGCCATCATGCCAGCACAAATATTTCCGAAATTTCCACTTGGTACAGAAAAGACAATGTCTTTATGTTCCTTATGTAGTTGTTTATAAGCAAAAAAGAAATAGAACATTTGTGGTAACCAACGCGCTACATTTATAGAGTTTGCAGATGTGAGTTGCATGTTGCTTGTAAGTGATTCATCTAAAAAAGCTTGCTTAACCATATCTTGGCAGTCATCAAAAGTGCCATTTACTTCAAGTGCTGTAATATTTTTTTTAAGCGTGGTTAATTGTTTTTCTTGAATATCGCTTACTTTTCCACTAGGATATAGAATAATAACATTAACACCTTTTACACCCAAAAACCCATTTGCAACGGCTCCACCAGTATCACCTGATGTGGCAACTAGAACAGTAACTTGGTTGGTGTTATCTTTATTAAAATACCCTAAACAACGAGCCATAAAACGCGCGCCAACATCTTTAAAAGCCATTGTTGGCCCATGAAATAACTCTAATGTTGATATATTTTTGTTTAGTTTTTCAATAGGAAAATCAAACGAAAGAGTTTCTTTAATAATATCTTTTAATACGTTTTCCGGAATATCAGGTGAAACAAATTGTTTTATAGCTTCAAAAGCAATATCATTATATGAAAGCTCATCTATGTTATCAAAAAAAGATTTAGGTAATGGCGTTATAGTTTCTGGAAAATACAACCCTTTATCTGGAGCTATTCCTCTTATAACAGCATCTTTAAAAGATGTGTTAGGTGCCTGTTTGTTTATTGAGTAGTAATTCATTTATAAAATTTTTATTCCTTGTGTGTTGATTTTTGATATATGTATATTGAAATTTATATTGGTTTTAGAGTAAACCAAATCTATGGCATTAGCAATTTTTTGAGCTGCATTACTACCGTTGCTTAAAATGAAAATAGAGGGTCCAGAACCAGAAATGCCACATCCTAAAGCTCCGTTTGCAATGGCTTCTTTTTTTACGTCATCAAAATAAGGAATAAGTTGTTTTCTGTAAGGTTCTATCACAACATCTGTAAGAGACTTTCCTAATAATTCATAGTTTGATGTATGTAATGCATGTACGAGACTACCAACATTTGCCCATTGCGTTATACCGCTTTTAAGCGGAATTTCATTAGGTAAAATAGCACGGGCTTCAGATGTTTTAACTTCAATTTGAGGATGTATTATTGTTGCATATAAATTTTTAGGTGTTGGTAGTTCTAAAATTTCTAAAGGCTCTAAACTTTTTACCAATGTAAAACCACCAAATATTCCAGGAGCTATGTTATCAGCATGTTCATTACCACTTGCTAAAGCTTCACCTTTCATAGCAAACTTTGTCAATTGTGTCTTATTATAGGGCTTTTCTAGTAGTTCATTTATACCAAAAACAACTCCAGAGGCACTTGCAGAACTACTACCAATACCACTTCCTGGTTTTATGTTTTTATAAATTTCAATTTCAAATCCGCAATTAGGCTTTGCGTGTTCAATTAATGCTAATGCAGCAACGCCGGCAACATTTTTAGATGTAGCATAAGGTAAATCATAACCTTCTATTTTAGTGATTTTTATGCCTTTTTCTGTTGTTTTTTTTATGATCATTTCATCTCCAACGTTATCAAGACAAAACCCTAGAACATCAAAACCACAGGCAACATTCGCAACTGTAGCAGGTGAAAATATTTTTATAGTTTCCATATTAGTCATTTCCTATTCTTATAATATCAGCAAATAGACCAGAAGCGGTAACATCAGCACCAGCACCAGCGCCTTTTATTATCATAGGTTGATCTACATATCTGTGTGTGTAAAACATAACAATGTTATCTTTTCCTTCAAGATTGTAAAATGGATGACCTTGAGGAATTTCTTTTAAACCAACTTTAGCTTTTCCGTTATTTAGTTCGGCTACATACTTTAATTGAGAATTATTAGCCTTTGCAGATGCGTAGAGCTTTTGAAAGTGAGCTTCGTCAGCAATTAATGTGTCATAAAAATCATCAACAGAATCACTTGAAAGGTTTTTTGAGGTTAAAAAAGAATGGTTTTCAATGTCTTCTAAATCCATTTTTAAACCACTTTCTCTAGCTAATATTAATATTTTTCTAGCAACATCAACGCCACTTAAGTCAATTCTTGGGTCTGGTTCTGTGTAACCTTCAGATTGCGCTTGTTTAACCACATCGTGAAATTTGTTTGTGTCATTAAAGTTATTGAAAACAAAATTTAAACTGCCAGATAATACCGCCTGAATAGATGTAACTTTATCTCCTGAAGCAATTAAATTATTTAATGTGTCTATCACTGGCAAACCTGCGCCAACATTTGTTTCAAAAAGAAACGGAGCATTGTATTTTCTGGATAAGTATTTTAAATTACTGTAATTATTAAATGCGCTAGAGCAGGCTATTTTGTTGCACGCAACAACAGCAATGCTTTCTTGTAGGTATGAAGCATAAAGGTTAGATACATCTTCATTTGCGGTAATATCAACAAATATGCTGTTTCTTAAGTTTAGTTGTTTTGCTTTGTCTAGAAAGCCTTCTAAACTTGCAGTTTCTCCTTGATTTAAGAGTTCTTTCCAAGATTTTAAAGGAATGCCATCATAATTAAAAATCATTTTTCTTGAGTTAGACAAGCCTACAATTCTTAAATTTATTTTTAAAGTGTCTTTAAGGTATTTTTTTTGTTGTTTTACTTGTTCTACCAATCGTTCTCCAACATTACCAACACCAGTAATAAAAACATTAAGTTGTTTTGTTTTTACTTCAAAAAATGCTTCATGTAGCGTGTTTAAAGCTTTTTTTATGTCTTTTTCTGCTATGACTGCTGAAATGTTTTTTTCTGAAGCTCCTTGTGCAATGGCTCTAACATTAATGTTATTTTTGCCTAACGTGCTAAACATTTTTCCGCTTATACCTTGATGGTTTTTCATGTTATCACCTATAAGCGCTATAATTGACAAGTCTTTTTCAACATAAATAGGGTTTATTTTGTGCAGCGATATCTCGTATTCAAAAGCGTTATCTATAACTTTTTTAGCTAATTCTGATTCATTTTCATTAACACCAAAACAGATTGAGTGTTCTGATGATGCTTGAGTAATGAATACAACATTTATTTTGTGAATGGCAAGTGTTTCAAATAAACGTTTTGAAAATCCAGGAATACCTACCATGCCACTACCTTCAAGAGTAAGTAGAGCAATATGATTAATGTTACTTATGCCTCTTACTGAAAGTCCGTTACTTGTATAAGCCTTTGCTATAAATGTACCACTAGCTTCAGGAGACATCGTGTTTTTTATGACGATAGGGATATTTTTATCTAATACAGGTTGTACTGTTGGCGGATATAACACTTTAGCACCAAAGTGAGATAATTCCATAGCTTCTTGATACGATAGTTTTTCAATAGGGTAGGCTTGTTTTACCATTTTTGGGTTTGCTGTAAACATACCACTAACATCAGTCCAAATTTCTAAACTATCAGTTTGTAATGCTGCGGCTAGTAAAGCAGCAGTGAAATCAGAGCCACCACGACCTAAAGTAGTTATTTCTCCAGTTTCAGACTTTGATACAAAACCAGGTAAAATTGTTATTCGCTGTTTTGCTGTTTTAAAGTAATCTTGAATGTTTTTATAAGTTAGGCTGTAATTAACTTCAGCTTTTGTAAAATTTGAATTAGTTACAATTACATCTTGGCTGTTTTTTCTAACAGCATCAAGACCTCTAGATTTCATTGTTTCTGTAATGATAAAAGAAGAGAGTAACTCACCAAAACTAACCAACTTATCAGATGTTTTTGGTGATAATTCATTAATTAAATAAATACCATCAAGCAAACTTTTTAAGCTACTTAATTTGTCATTTAATTTAGTAATGACTTCGTTGGAATAATTAGGGATTAAGCTTGATAAAATATTTAAATGAGTAGATTGAATTGTGTTGTATTCATCTATATATAATTCATTTTTTTGTTGAGCTAATTCGCCTGCTTTCAGTAGTTTGTCTGTAACACCACCAACAGCAGAAACCACGCAGCTTACTTGAGCAGATTTTTCATAATCCTCAAGAATTTTGATTACTTTATTTATGTTTTCAACAGAACCAACAGAGGTTCCTCCAAATTTTAATACACGCATTTTATAATGGCTTAATTGTGAGATAATTGTGATTGAGTAAAGTGTTTGAGATACACTTTTTTACGACCGAAGAGAATATATTAATAACAACCCAAACGGGTTGTAATAATTGTAGTTGAAATAATGGCACAAAAATAAAAGCCACCAATAATATTGGTTGCCATTTTTAAGTTGTTATTTGTTAACTTCGTGCTCATATACATATTCAAATGTATTATTTTTACCCTAATAAAAAAACTAATTAATTCTTTTTACAGAATTAACAAAAAACATATAGAATTTTTAATAAATAATGAAAATACTCTCAAAAGAACAGATTTACGAAGGCGATAAATTAACAGCACAACGTCAAAACATATCTTCAACAGAATTAATGGAGCGTGCTGGAACACAAATTTTTAATTGGATGCATATGCGTATGCAAGGCGCTCAAGTACCAATTCATGTGTTTTGTGGTATAGGTAACAATGGAGGCGATGGATTGGTTTTGGCAAGACATTTAGTTAATCATGGATATAATGTTCATACATATGTTGTAAACTATAGTGATAAGCGTTCTAAAGACTTTTTGATAAATTATGATAGAATAAAACAGGTAACCAAAGAGTGGCCAACACTTATGGCTTGTGAAGAAGATTTTCCTACAATCACTCCAGAAGCTATTATTGTTGATGCTGTTTTTGGTATTGGTTTAAACAGGCCAATAGCAGATTGGGTAAAGAAATTATTTCAACATTTTAGAGCATCAAAAGCATTTACTTTAGCCATAGATATTCCTTCAGGTTTACAAACTGATAGTGTTCCAGAAAATGAAAATGATGTTGTTTGGGCTGGATATACCTTAAGTTTTCAGTCGCCAAAACTTATTTTCTTTTTACCTGAAACTTCAAAATATTCGGTACAATGGGAGGTTTTAGATATAGGTATAGATTTAGAGTATATTTACAAACTTAATACAGAAGCAGAGCTTATAGGTAAGCAAGAAGTTTTACCAATATATAAGCCGCGTAAGCGTTTTTCACATAAAGGTAGTTTTGGACATGCACTTATAGTTGGTGGTAGTTACGGAAAGATAGGTTCAGTAACATTGTCAAGTAAAGCAGCTTTGGTTTCTGGTGTAGGTTTGGTGTCTGCTTATGTGCCAAAATGTGGTTATGTGCCATTGCAAGTAGCATTACCAGAAGCTATGGTGATTACTGATGAAAACGAAAATTTCATCTCTAATATTTCATTTGATATTACGCCATCTGCCATAGGAATTGGAATAGGAATTGGTACACAAGACGAAACATTATTAGCTTTTGAGAGTTTTTTAAAGGAAAATAAAGCGCCTTTGGTTGTTGATGCTGATGGTTTAAATCTATTATCAAAGAAACCTGAATTACTAGCCTTATTACCAAAAAATACAGTGTTAACACCACATCCAAAAGAGCTAGAACGTTTAATTGGTGAATGGAAAGATGATTTTGATAAATTAAATAAAACAAAAGCCTTCTCAAAAAAGCATCAAGTTATTGTTGTTGTAAAAGGCGCAAATACAATTACTGTTTTTCAAGATAAATATTATGTCAATACAACAGGAAACCCAGGTTTAGCTACAGCAGGAACAGGCGATGTGCTAACGGGTATTATTACAGGATTAATAACTCAAGGATATGAGCCTTTAAGCGCTTCTGTTTTTGGGGTGTATTTACACGGTAAAGCTGCTGATATAATTTTAGAAGATTTTGGGTATCAAAGTATGATAGCTAGCAATGTTATTGATGCTGTAGCAGAAGCTTATATAGACTTATTTAAACAACCAGAACAACCTCAAGTTAGTGAAGCAGAAGCAGAGCAAGAGGAGTCATAACTAAAGTTAAGAATATAAAAAAAGCCACTTTACTAATAAGTGGCTTTTTTTAAGAGTTAATCTATTTTAAATATTTAGCTCGCTAAATAAATCTGTAAGATCACTGCTTGATGGTCTTGGAGCATCAGCAGAAACAATTTTTCCGTCAGGATCTATAAGTATAAATCTAGGAATACCCATAATGTAGTAATCTGTAATAAACTTTGATTTCCATCCTTTTGGAGCAAATAATTGGATGCCTCCTAATTCTTTATCGGCTACCATTGCTTTCCAATCTTCTTTAGCTTTATCCCAAGAGTTTCCATGAGTTCTATCATCATCTATTGAGATACTAACAAACTGAATGTTTTTACCATGATAAGCGGCTTCAATTTTTTTAAGTGAAGGAATTTCAGCTTTACAAGGTCCGCACCATGTAGCCCAAACATCAATATAAGTGTATTTTCCTTTTAAGTCATTTAAAGAAGTTGTGCCACCTGCATAATTCTCATAGTCTTTAAACTCTGGAGAGTCTGCACCTTTGTATAAGGTTTCAGCCATTACTTTTTCAGTTTCTAATTGCTGTTTAATAGCAAACCTGTAATACTTCATTATTTTAGGAAGACGTTCTTTGGCATCAGCCACAACAGTTGAATCAATGTTTGTTGCATTGTCATAAAAAGCCTTAAGTTCGTTTTCAACTTTGTCAAATTCCTTGTTATAAGCAAGGCTATCTAAATCCTTATAAGCTTCAGTAGAAAAATAAGTTTCTTGTTTCAAACTATGAGCTGCTAAAAAATTACTTGTTTCAGATCCTTCTCCAGTATATTTCACAGTTTCATCAAACATTTTTGTGTCAATAGTCATGTTTAAATCATAACCATTTTTTAGGAAAATTGATGTTACTTCTGTACCATCTCCAATTGAAAAAACGCCTGGTTCAGTAACTTTTAAAGTATCTTTAAATGTCCCATCTTCAGCAACTTTTAGTACTTTGATAAAATCTTTTTTCTTTACAAAAACAGAGTCGCTATTTTTATTAGTGATTGTTCCTGAGAGTGTTACATAATCTTTAGGTTTTTCCTCTTTTTCATTACATGCAAATACAGATATTGCTAATGCGAGAATCGCTAGTTTTTTCATGATAAGTAATTTATGTTTTACCAAAAATAATGAGAATTATATTATAATGTTAGTATTTCGTTTAATTATTAATATTTACTTGCATAATTAGATACGAATGCAGAATTTTGAAGTCAAATATTTAAAAAAGACATGAGCCAAATTCATTATATATCATCTGAAACTTTAGATTTAAAAACCGTATACGAAATCACTTATGAACAGAAACAATTAGCGCTTTCTGATGAAGTTATTGATAAAGTTCAAAAGTGTAGAAGTTATCTTGATGAAAAATTAAAAAATCAAGACAAACCAATTTATGGGATAAATACAGGTTTTGGATCATTGTATAATGTGAAAATTACAAATGAAAATTTAACTAAACTTCAAGAGAATTTAGTTATGTCTCATGCATGTGGTGTTGGAGAGCGTGTACCAAAGCATGTTGTTAAATTAATGCTTTTACTTAAAATACAATCGCTACATTATGGTCATAGTGGTGTGCAAGTAGCTACAATAAAGCGTTTGGTAGATTTTTATAACAATGATATTTTGCCAGTTGTTTATACGCAAGGTTCTTTAGGAGCTTCTGGAGATTTAGCACCATTAGCACATTTAGCATTACCATTATTAGGAAAAGGCGAAGTATATTATAAGGGAAAACTTCATGATGCAGAAACAGTTTTAGAGAAATTTGACTGGGAACCCATAGTATTAAAATCTAAAGAAGGTTTAGCGTTACTAAACGGAACACAATTTATGAGTGCGTATGGTATAGACTTGCTATTAGAGTCTTATAAATTATCATATTTAGCAGATTTAATAGGAAGTATTTCATTAGATGCTTTTGATGGTAGGATAGAGCCTTTTAATGAGTTAGTGCATTTGGTAAGACCTCATAAAGGGCAACTTAAAACAGCTGAACGCGTTAGAGAGTTTTTAGATAGTAGCGAACTTATTAGTCAATCTAAAAAACATGTACAAGATCCGTACTCGTTTAGATGTATACCTCAAGTGCATGGTGCGAGTAAAGATACATTAGCTTACGTAGAAAAAACATTTATTACAGAAATAAACTCGGTGACTGACAACCCTAATATTTTTGTTAATGATGATGAGATTATTTCTGGAGGTAATTTTCATGGGCAACCTTTAGCCTTGGCTTTAGATTATTTAAAAATAGCAATGGCTGAATTAGGAAATATTTCAGAGCGCAGAATTTTTCAATTAGTATCAGGTTTACGTGAGTTACCAGCCTTTTTAGTAGATAATCCAGGTTTAAACTCTGGGTTTATGATTCCACAATATACAGCTGCTAGTATAGTAAGTGCAAACAAACAATTAGCATCACCAGCAAGTATTGATAGTATTGTGTCTAGTAATGGTCAAGAAGATCATGTTAGTATGGGTGCAAATGCAGCTACGCAAGCATTTAGATTGGTTAATAATGTAAAGCGTATTTTATCTATAGAACTTTTTAATGCTTCTCAAGCATTATCATTCAGAGCGCCTTTAAAATCTTCTGAATTTATAGAGTCTTTTCTAAAATCTTATAGAGAGCAAGTTGCTTTTGTGGCTGATGATAGAGAACTTTATAAAGATATTGATAAAAGTATTTTGTTTGTAGAGCAATTGGCAGTAGATGTGGATGAATTTTTAAGTTAAAGATTCATCTGATTTATTTTCACACAATTTATTTGCCCATTTATAAGCATCTTCTAGTGTTGAAAATATTTCAAATGGCTTTTGAAGAAAAAGTTTTTCAATATCTGAATTGTCTATCATAATTTTTTCGCCGGTTACAACAGCGAATCCTAATAAATTATCAATTTTTGATGTTTCAAGATAAACTTTAGGGTTTATAGCGTAGGAGTTATTTCGGTGTGTTATATATACAAAGGGTTTGCTATCGCCATAATATTTTTTAGTTATATCAATAATGGCGTCATACTTTTCATTTGATATTGTTACGCCTTCTCTCATAACAGCCACCATGTAATTGCTGTATATGGTAAATTCTCCAAAAGTGTACTTTAATTTTTTCTCCATACTCTAAATTAAAAAAAAAATAAAAACTCCATTTATAAAAATGGAGTTTTTTTAAATTCTTTAAAAAACTAACTATTAGGACTCTGCAGTGTCTTTAGGCTTCTCTATAGTAACTTTAAGCTCTTGAGTTTTTTCATCTAAAGTCATAGAGATTTTATCACCTTCATCAATTTTAGAGTTAACTATTTCTTCAGCTAGTGTGTCTTCAATATACTTTTGTATTGCACGTTTTAATGGTCTTGCTCCATATTGTTTGTCAAAACCTTTATCGGCAATAAAATCTTTAGCTCTTTTAGATAGTTTTAAATCGTATCCTAGTAACTTGATTCTTTCAAATAGTTTTTCAAGTTCAATATCAATGATTTTATTAATATCTTCTCGTTCTAGAGCGTTAAACACAACAACATCATCAATTCTGTTTAAGAATTCTGGAGCAAACGCTTTTTTAAGTGCGTTTTCTATAACGCTTCTAGCATTGGCATCTTCTTGCGCTTTTTGTGACGATGTTCCGAATCCAACTCCGGTTCCAAAATCTTTAAGCTTACGAGCGCCAATATTTGATGTCATTATAATAATTGTATTTCTAAAATCAATTTTTCTACCTAAACTGTCTGTTAAATAGCCATCATCTAATACTTGAAGTAACATGTTAAATACATCTGGATGTGCTTTTTCTATTTCATCAAGTAATATTACAGCGTAAGGTTTACGTCTTACTTTTTCTGTAAGTTGACCACCTTCTTCATAACCAACGTATCCTGGAGGAGCACCAACTAGTCTTGAGATGGCAAATTTCTCCATGTATTCACTCATATCTATTCTAATAAGTGAATCTTCACTATCAAATAGTTGTTTAGAAAGAACTTTAGCTAATTGTGTTTTACCAACTCCTGTTTGCCCTAAAAATATAAATGAACCAATTGGTTTATTTGGATCTTTAAGTCCAGCTCTGTTTCTCTGAATGGCTTTTACAACTTTAGCAACGGCTTCATCTTGACCAATTACTTTTCCTTTTATAAGTTCTGGTAATTGAGCAAGTTTGTTGCTTTCAGTTTGTGCTATTCTATTTACAGGGATTCCAGTCATCATAGATATTACATCAGCAACGTTGTCTTCAGTAACAACTTCGCGGTGTAATTTTGTTTCTTCTTCCCATTTTTCTTGAGCAATAGCAAGTTCTTTTTCTATGCGTTTTTCATCATCTCTTAACTTTGCTGCTTCTTCATATTTTTGTTTTTTAACAACAGAAGATTTAGATTCTTTTACGTCTTCAAGTTGTTTTTCTAAATCTAAAATTTGTTGAGGAACATCAATGTTTTTAATGTGAACTCTAGATCCGGCTTCGTCAAGTGCATCTATAGCTTTATCAGGTAAAAATCTATCAGACATATACCTGTTAGTTAGCTTAACACACGCTTCAATAGCCTCATCTGTGTAATCAACATTGTGATGCTCTTCATACTTGCCTTTTATGTTGTTAAGAATCATGATAGTTTCTTCAACACTAGTAGGTTCTACAATAACTTTTTGAAAACGTCTTTCAAGAGCTCCATCTTTTTCTATATACTGTCTGTATTCATCTAGAGTAGTGGCACCAACACATTGAATTTCACCACGAGCTAAAGCAGGTTTAAACATATTTGAAGCATCTAAACTTCCAGTTGCGCCACCAGCACCAACAATTGTGTGAATTTCATCTATAAAAAGAATGATATCATCATTTTTTTCTAATTCATTCATAACAGCTTTCATGCGTTCTTCAAACTGTCCACGATATTTTGTGCCTGCAACTAGGCTGGCTAAATCTAGTGTTACTACACGTTTGTTAAATAATATTCTAGATACTTTTCGTTTCACAATTCTGTTTGCTAAACCTTCAGCAATCGCAGATTTTCCTACGCCAGGTTCACCAATAAGTAATGGGTTGTTTTTCTTTCTTCTACTTAAAATTTGAGAAACACGTTCTATTTCCTTTTCTCGTCCTACAACAGGGTCTAATTTTCCTTCTTCGGCCATAGCGGTTAAATCTCGACCAAAATTATCTAAAACAGGTGTTTTAGATTTTTTATTAGCTTTTCCTGAAGGCGCATTAAACGGATTGTCTTTTGGTGTGTCTTCACCAGCTGACGCATCATCATCAAATGCTTGGTTTTTTGGTTCTATGTATTCGTCGTCATTTGTTATCATAAACTTGAATTGTTCTTTAACGTTATCGTAATCAACTTTTAACTTATTAAGAAGCTTTGTAGTTGGGTCATTTTCATTTCTTAAAATACATAACAATAAATGTGCTGTATTTATTGAAGTGCTTTGAAATAGCTTGGCTTCAAGAAATGTTGTTTTTAAAGCGCGTTCAGCTTGCCTTGTTAGGTGCAAGTTTGTTTTTTCATTAGAAACCACTGCAACATTTGGGTTTGCAGGGCTTAATATTTCTACTTTACGCCTTAAGTGGTTTAAATCTATTTCTAGAGCATTAAGTATATTGATAGCTTTACCATTACCGTCTCTTAAAAGCCCTAGCATTAAATGTTCTGTACCTATAAAATCATGTCCAAGGCGCAGTGCTTCTTCTTTACTAAAAGCGATTACGTCTTTTACTCTAGGTGAAAAATTATCATCCATAAATTATATCCTTTCTGCATTAAATGTAATAAAAACATATTACTAAAGGCAAAAACTATACCTTAAATTATATGTGTCTTGCTAATAGACAAAAAAAACTTAACAAAATCAAAAAAATTAACAGCTTACTTATTAACTAAAATAGTACTGGAAATTGTTAATAAAAAAAATAAAAAAGATAGAACAAACACCTATCATTACTACTTAATTGGTTATATTAGCTCGATTTGAAATTTTGAAAAAAACTAATTAATTTAATATATGGTAGAAGGAGAAAAACTCATTCCAATTAATATTGAAGATGAAATGAAATCGGCTTACATTGATTATTCAATGTCAGTCATTGTGTCACGTGCGTTACCAGATGTAAGAGATGGTTTGAAGCCTGTTCATAGACGCGTGCTTTTTGGTATGCATGAATTAGGAGTTAGGTCAAACACAGCACATAAGAAGTCAGCTAGAATTGTTGGAGAAGTTTTAGGTAAATATCATCCACACGGTGATTCATCTGTTTATGATACAATGGTACGTATGGCTCAAGAGTGGAGTTTACGTTATATGCTTGTTGATGGACAAGGAAACTTTGGATCTATAGATGGCGATAGCCCAGCAGCAATGCGTTATACTGAAGCGCGTATGCGAAAAATATCTGAAGACATGCTTGCAGATATCGATAAAGAAACTGTAGATCATAAATTAAATTTTGACGATACATTACAAGAACCAACAGTTCTTCCTACCAGAATACCTGGGCTATTAGTAAATGGTGCTTCTGGTATTGCTGTAGGTATGGCTACAAATATGCCGCCACATAACTTAAGTGAAGTTGTTGATGGTACAGTAGCTTATATTGATAATAACGATATAGAGATAGATGAGTTAATAACTTACATTAAAGCGCCAGATTTTCCTACAGGAGGAACTATTTATGGTTATGATGGAGTTCGTGAAGCCTTTAAAACAGGTCGCGGACGTATTGTAATGAGAGGTAAGGCAGTTATTGAAGAGGTTCAAGGTAGAGAATGTATAATCGTAACAGAAATTCCTTATCAAGTAAATAAGGCTGATATGATTAAAAAAACAGCCGACCTTGTAAATGACAAAAAACTTGAAGGTATCTCTACAATTAGAGACGAGTCTGACAGAAATGGAATGCGTATTGTTTACGTATTAAAAAGAGACGCAATACCTAATATAGTTTTAAATAAACTGTTTAAATACACGGCATTACAATCGTCTTTTAGTGTAAATAATATTGCATTAGTAAACGGAAGACCACAATTACTGAACCTTAAAGAACTTATTCATCATTTTGTAGAACATAGACATGATGTTGTAGTGCGTCGTACCAAATATGAATTACGTAAGGCAGAAGAGCGTGCGCACATATTAGAAGGATTAATAATAGCTTCAGATAATATTGATGAAGTTATAGCTTTAATTCGTGCATCTTCTAATGCTGATGAGGCTCGAGAAAAGTTAATAGAACGTTTTAAGCTATCTGAAATACAAGCCAAGGCTATTGTAGAGATGCGTCTACGTCAATTAACAGGTTTAGAACAAGATAAGCTACGTTCTGAATACGAGGAATTGATGAAAACTATTGAAGACTTAAAAGATATTCTAGACAAAAAAGAGCGTCGTATGAATATCATTAAAGATGAGCTTCTTGTTGTTAAAGATAAATACGGAGATGAGCGTCGTTCTATAATAGAGTATGCTGGAGGAGATTTAAGTATTGAAGATATGATTCCTGATGAGCAAGTAGTTATTACAATATCTCATGCCGGATACATAAAAAGAACATCTTTAACAGAATACAAAATACAAAATAGAGGAGGCGTTGGTCAAAAAGCATCAACAACAAGAAACGAAGATTTCCTAGAGAACTTATTTGTAGGTACAAACCATCAATACATGTTGTTCTTTACTCAAAAAGGTAAATGTTTCTGGATGCGTGTTTATGAAATTCCAGAAGGAAGCAAGACATCAAAAGGACGCGCTATTCAAAACCTTATAAATATAGAGCAAGACGATAAAGTTATGGCTTTTATTTGTACTCAAGACCTAAAAGATGAAGACTACATAAACAGTCATTACGTTATTATGGCTACAAAAAATGGTCAAGTAAAGAAAACAGCACTTGAGCAATATTCAAGACCAAGAACTAACGGTATTAACGCAATTACTATAAAAGAGGAAGATGAGCTATTAGAAGCAAAACTAACCACTGGTAATAGTCAAGTAATGTTAGCACTTAAGTCTGGTAAAGCCATTAGATTTGAAGAGGCTAAAACAAGGCCAATGGGAAGAAATGCTTCAGGAGTAAGAGGGATTACACTAGCAAACGATCAAGATGAAGTAATTGGTATGATCGCTATTGAAAATCCTCAAGAAGAATCTGTACTTGTTGTATCTGAAAATGGTTACGGTAAGCGTACTTTTATTGACGATCCTGAAGATGGAGAAGCTGTTTACAGAATTACAAACCGAGGAGGAAAAGGAGTTAAAACAATTTCTATTACAGAAAAAACAGGTCATTTAGTAGCAATTAAATCTGTAACTGATGAAGATGATTTAATGATCATTAATAAATCTGGAATTGCAATTAGAATGGCAGTTAACAACCTTCGAGTTATGGGACGTGCTACACAAGGAGTAAAACTTATAAACTTAAAAGGAAAAGATTCTATAGCAGCAGTAGCAAAAGTAATGAAAGACGAAGATGAGCCTATTGATGCTGAAGCATTAGAATCTAATGAAACCATAGAAAATGGTACAAATCTTGATAATACTCAAGAAGATCAAAATAATAACGATAATTAATAAAAAAACAGAAAAATGAAAAATACACTAATAGTTGCTTTATCCCTATCGGTAACTACGTTTTCTTTTGCTCAAAAAAAGGAATTGAAAACAGCTGAAAAAGCTATAAAAAATGCAAACTATGCAGAAGCTAAAACAGCTTTAGGTCAAGCAAAGTCTTTAATGTCTTCTATGGATGACAAATTAAAAGATAAATATAACTTCCTTAATGCAAAAGCGCTTTATGCAAACGGAACCGGAAGCCAGTCAGATATAAATGAGGCTTTAACAAGTTTAGAAAGTGTTTCAGCTGATTATGCATCTGAATTGTCAGAACTTAAAACTGCGATGGAAAATGATTTTTTAACCAAAGCAAATGAAGCATACAAAAGCAACAATTTTTCACTAGCTACAGATAAATTTGAGCAACTTTATAGAGTTGTACCATCAGACACAACATATTTATATTATGCTGCTGTTAGTGCTGTAAGTGGGCAAGACTATGATTCTGCTTTAAGTCATTATTTAAAATTAAGTGATTTAGGATATACAGGTCAAGAAAAGCAATATTACGCAACAAATGTAGAAACAGGAGAAGAAGAAGTTTTTGATAAAGCAACAAGAGATATTTTAGTAAAAGGAGACGACTATATCAAACCTGTTGATCGTATGACAGAATCTAAATTAGCTGAAATAACCAAAAACATTGCACTTATTTATGTTAATTTAGACAAAAATGATGAAGCTATCGCTGCTATAAAAAAGGCTAGAGCCAATGAGCCAAGTGATGTTAATTTGATATTAACAGAAGCTAACCTTCAATATAAAATGGGTAATACAGATGCTTACAAATCTTTAATAGAAGAAGCTATCGAGTTAGATCCTAACAACATTGACTTATTTTATAATTTAGGAGTTCTTTCTGCAGAATCAGGAAATAACGAAAAGGCAAAAGAATATTACAATAAAGTAATAGAAATGGATCCTACTTATGTTAATGCTCAAACAAATATTGCAGCATTAATTCTTGATGAAGAGAAAGATATCATTGAAGAAATGAATGGTTTAGGTAGTTCAGCTGCTGATAATAAGCGTTATGATGAGCTTAAGGAAGAAAGAATGAACGTATACAAATCTGCTATTCCTTATTTAGAAGCTGTATTAAAAATTAACCCTGATGATGTTCAAGTAACTAAAACGTTAATGAATATATACAGTGCTATAGATAATACTGCAAAATTTAAAGCTTTAAAAGCTAAATTAGAAACATTAGAAGGAAACTAGAATTTCTCTATTTCCTTTTAATCAAAAAAACACCGCTAAATTTTAGCGGTGTTTTTTATATAATCTTTTTAATGACTCGTAGTTTATGAGTGTGTTTTCTTAATTCGGCATTATATATACCAGAATGATCTAATCTATCAATACGTACTTTTCCATGTGCATGGATAATAAAATTATCTTTCATGATAATTCCAACATGTACAATATCTCCTTCAGCATTATCAAAAAAGGCTAAATCACCAGGGTCGCTTTCTTCAATAAAACTTAAAGCTTCACCTTGAGTAGCTTGCTGTGAGGCATCTCGTAATAATTTATAGCCATTTAATTTATAAACCATTTGAGTAAAACCTGAACAGTCAATACCAAAAGGTGTCTTTCCGCCCCAAAGATATGGTGTGTTTAAATACATAAAGGCGGTATTTATTAAAGACTCTTTTTCTTTTTTACTAGAAGTGATATTGCCATCATATGTGTGGTTTAATAGCGATAAACCGTTAAGACAAGCACCTAAAGGAATAGGGTAAAGCTGTTGGTTAACATCTTGAATGAACTCAACTAAATCGGTAGAAACTTTTGGTATTTCACTATTTAGTGAGTTGTATTGATCTTCAAGTATTTCAAAATACTGCTTATTATCTATCCAACCTTCGTAGTTATCAAATGCAAGACGAATTCTACTCCAATTTTTACGTTGTTCAAGCACTTTAAAGTAATCACCATAGAGTACTTGTGAAACAAGTTCACTTTTATCAGATGGTTCAAACCTTAAAGGAACAATGCTTAAATTACAAATTCCGTATTGCATTTAGTTTCTGGTTTAGTTTCTTTCTATAACAACTGCAGAAGCACCGCCGCCGCCATTACAAATAGCTGCAGCACCAATTTTTGCATCGTTTTGTTCTAAAACATTTAATAGGGTGATTAATATTCTTACACCAGAACAACCTAGTGGATGTCCTAAAGAAACGGCACCACCGTTAACATTTACGTTTTTATCGCTTAAACCTAAAATTTTCATGTTTGCTAATCCTACAACAGAGAAGGCTTCGTTAAACTCGAAGTAATCAACATCATCTATTGATATGTTCGCTTTATCTAAAGCTTTTGGAAGCGCTTTTGCTGGAGCAGTTGTAAACCATTCTGGTTCGTGAGCAGCATCAGCATAACTTTTTATTGTAGCAAGTGGTTTTAGTCCTAATTCTTCTGCTTTTTCTTTGCTCATTAAAACCATAGCTCCAGCACCATCATTTATTGTAGAAGCGTTTGCTGCTGTAACAGTACCATCTTTAGTGAAAGCAGGTCTTAAAGCAGGAATTTTATCCATTTTTACATTAGAAAATTCTTCATCTTTATTTATTATAATAGCATCACCACGGCGTTGAGGTACTTCAACAGGAACTACTTCGTTGTCAAACTTTCCTGCTTCCCAAGCAGCAGCAGATCTATTGTATGATTGAATAGCAAATGCATCCTGGTCTTCTCTAGAGAATTCATATTCAGTTGCACAAGCATCAGCACAAACACCCATAGCGTTTTGATTGTAAGCATCTACTAAACCGTCTTTTTGCATACCATCTATCATGGTTGCAGGTCCAAATTTAGTTGCAGAACGTGCGTGAAAGTAATGTGGAATTAAACTCATGTTTTCCATACCACCAGCAACAACAACATCTGCATCACCCAAAGCAATTGCTTGAGCAGCTTGCATAACAGCTTTCATTCCAGAAGCACATACTTTGTTTATTGTAGTACAAGGAACAGTATTAGGAATACCAGCATAAATAGCCGCTTGTCTTGCAGGAGCTTGTCCTGTTCCAGCTTGAACAACATTACCCATTAAAACTTCTTGAACCATTTCTGGCTTTAAATTTATTTTATCTAATGCACCTTTTATAGCAATAGCTCCTAATTTAGGAGCAGGTATTGTTGATAATGATCCTAAAAAACTTCCAATTGGAGTTCTAGCAGCAGAAACAATAACGACGTCTTTATTCATTTTGATTTTTCTTTTTTTAATTCTCGCAAAAATAATGATTTTTTTATAGAACAGAGAATGATTACTCTATTATAAGCGATTGAAAAAGGTTATATTTTTATTACATTTGAGATATTAAACCACTTCATGAAAGACTTTATTAATTTACTATATAGAAATCACTCATTAGTATACAAACTGCTTCTTTTTATAGGTACTACATTTTTAATTGTTTATCTATTTCCTAAAAGCGGTAAGTTTAAATATAATTTCGAAAAAGGAAAGCCTTGGCAATCAGAGAATTTATATGCTCCTTTCAATTTTGCCATAAAAAAGACGGATGCTGAAATTACATCAGAAAAAAAACTTATCACAGATAATAGTACCCTTTATTTTAATGTTGATGTTGCAGTAAAAAATCAAGTATATAAGTTATACGACCAAGAGTTTAAAACAATTTTTAATGATTCGTTATCTAAATTACCCGATAATGTTTTGTATAAAACAGGTAAGCAAATTTTAAATGATTTGTATAATTATGGTTTTTTGAATCAAGACCATAATTTTTCTAACTCACAAAAGGTCGTTCTATTAAATAATCGTGTAGAGTATAAAAAAACAACGTACTCAAATCTAATAAGTCAAAGTGAGTTGACTAGTTTTATAGAGGATGATTTAAAAAGCAATGGATTAAATCGCTATAAAACACAATTTACTTCTTTGTTTTTTGATATTGTAGAACCTAATTTAACGTATGATAAAGCTTTTACTGAGAAGGTATTACAAGAGGAACTTAACAAAATTTCTTATACCAGAGGAAGTGTAGAAAAAGAGACACTTATTATTTCTAAAGGAGAAGTGGTAGAAGGTGATAAATATCAGAAATTACGTTCTTTAGAGTTGGAGTATGAGTCTCAAGTCTGGACAGATACCAATTATTATTTAATAGTATTTGCTTATACTGTTTTGGTTGCATTAGCATTGTTAATGTTGCTTTTATTCTTAAGAAAATATAGGCTTGATGTTTTTGAAAACAATACCAAAGTAACCTTTATATTTTTCAATATTTTCTTAATGGTGCTTATTACAACTTTGGTTGTAAATTACAATTCTAAATATATTTATGTTGTACCAATTTGTATACTACCGCTTGTGTTAAAAGCTTTTTTTGACGCTAGATTAGGTTTATTTACTCATGTTGTTACGGTTTTACTGTTAGGATCTATTGTGTCTAATAGCTATGAGTATATGTTTTTGCAAATCATTGCAGGTATTGTAACTATTTTAACAATTTCAGAATTATATAAGCGCGCTAATTTATTTATATCAGTAGGTCAAATAACGCTTATTTACATTATCGCTTATTTTGCATTTTTTGTAATACATGAAGGAAGTATAGAGTCACTTAAGTGGGAAACATTTGGGCTCTTTGTACTATGCGGTTTAGCTACACTTTTTGTACAACCACTTATATATGCTTATGAAAAATTATTTGGATTAGTTTCAGATGTATCGCTTCTTGAGTTGTCAGATACAAATTCTAAATTACTTAAAGAGCTTTCTAATAAAGCTCCAGGAACTTTTCATCATTCATTAAATGTAGCAAATTTAGCTGAAGCTGCTGCAAACGAGATAGGAGCAAATGCTATGCTTGCTAGAGTAGGTGCTTTATATCATGATATCGGGAAAATGAAAAACCCTACGTATTTTACAGAAAACCAACCAACAGGTATAAGCCCTCATGACGAGCTGTCATCTAGAGAAAGTGCTTCTATTATTATAGATCATGTTATAAATGGAATAGAAATAGCAAAAAAGAATAACCTACCAGACCGTGTAATAGATTTTATAAGAACTCACCATGGAACAAGTGTTGTTTACTATTTTTATATGAAAGAAAAGGAAACGAGTTTAGACTCTCAAGTAGATAAATCGGTTTTTTCATATCCTGGTCCAAAGCCTTTTAGTAAAGAAACCGCAATTCTTATGATGTGTGATAGTGTAGAAGCAGCTTCAAAAAGCTTAAGAGAACCAACCTCTTCAAAAATTGATGATTTTGTAGAAAATATAATCAATAAACAAATGGCAGAAGAACAGTTTTTAAATGCCAATATTACGTTTAAAGAAATTCAATCTATCAAAAAAGTATTAAAGAGAAAACTAGCTAACATTTATCACTTAAGAATAGAATACCCAGAATAGATATTATTTTATCATTTTAAGCAACTTTTTTACCAATTTACTAACCAAAGTATTTCACATATTAATTAAATAGTAAATTAGTGAAAAATATATTGTATGATAACTAAATATTTAAAATTATCTCTTTACTGTCTTACATTAGTCATGATTATGTCTTGCAAAAAAGATAAAGAACTTTTATTGTTTAATCCCAATAATCCTAGTTTTAATTATTCAGGTAGAGTCTTCATAAACAGTAATGCTGTTTCTTTAATAGGTTCTGCTTCCTCTGTTGTTTTTAAAGTAAAAGGTAATTCTGTAAACTTACTATTGCAATCAGAATTTAAACCAAGAAATTATGTAGCATTAGTTATAAACGGTAAATATCAAAAACGATATACTATTACAGGAGATAGTATTAATAAAATAAACTTAAAACTTCCTGAAAACGAAAATAATACAATTGAAATATATAAAGCTACTGAAGCAGCTAGCGGCGAAGTCTTATTTTATGGTGTGGAAGCATTTGATATAGCTTCTGTGACAAATTCTAATACGTATTCTATTGAATTTATAGGGGATTCTATAACCTGTGGAGCATTATCAGATAATAGCGGTATAGACTGTAATCAAGGCGAATATATAGATCAACACAATGCTTATTTAGCATATGGACCAAGGCTTTCAAGATTGTTAAACGCGAATTTTGTTTTAAGTTCAGTTTCAGGAATAGGTATGTATCGTAATTGGAATGATGAAAATATTGAGCAACCTATTATGCCCCAAGTATATGATAATTTATCATTAAATGAGGATGATTCTAAACCATATAATATAAATTTTCAACCAGATGTTGTAAGTATTTGTTTAGGAACTAATGATATGTCTCAAGGAGATGGCGTAAAAGAGCGATTACCATTCAATTCTGAAAAATATACTAGCAACTATATAGAATTTGTAAAAACTATCTATAAGCGTTATCCAAACACTAAAATAGCAATTCTTAACAGTCCTATGATTCAAGGAGAAGGAAATGACACTTTGGTTAAATGTTTAAATAAAGTAAAAAGTTATTTTAAAATCAATGCAGAAAAGGACATTGAAATTTTTCAGTTTGATAAAGTTTATCCTAATGGTTGTAACTATCACCCAAGTGTCGATGAGCACAAAGAAATGGCAGAAAAACTAAAGCCATTTTTCAATAAGCTTTTAAAAAATAATTAAAGCATTCTACTGATTAGCAATTTGTGCTTTACCTAAAAGGTTCTTTCATAATTATTATGTCAATAACAAATTGCTAATTAATCAATTAAAATAAGTTGAATTTTTTTAGTCAATTATGAAGAAATATTTTTTATATATACTAGGTTTAATAGCTTTAAACACCAATGCGAATGTGACATTGCCAGCCATATTTTCAGATCATATGGTATTACAGCAAAATGAAAATGTTAAGTTTTGGGGATGGGCGACACCTAATGAAGAGGTTGCAGTTATGCCTTCTTGGACAGATAAAGTTTTTAAAGTAACAGCAAATAGCCAAGCGAAATGGGAAGTGTTAGTAAAAACTCCAAAATCAGGAACATCTTATACAATAACAGTTAAGGGATATAACGAAATTATTATTAATGATGTTTTGATTGGTGAGGTTTGGTTATGTTCAGGGCAGTCTAATATGGAGATGTCAGCTTCTTGGGGTATTGATAATCAAGAGCAAGAAGTAGCAAATGCAAATCATCCAAATATTAGGTTTTTTAGAGTTGAGAAATCTTCATCAAAATATCCCCAAGAACACCTTATTGGAAAGTGGGAAATATGTACTCCTGAAAGCATGGTGTATAATAGTGCTGTAGCATACTATTTTTCAAAAAAGCTTCAAGATAACATGCAAAATTTACCTGTAGGGTTAATTGTTTCGGCTTGGGGTGGAACACCAATAGAAATTTGGACGCCTGAAAATATTATACTTGAGGATGCTATCTTAAATGAAGCGGCAAGTAAGCATGAAGTTCAAGAATGGGGACCAATTAAACCTGGAAAAGCATATAATGCAATGATACATCCTTTTGTAGGCTATAATTTGGCAGGCGTATTATGGTATCAAGGTGAGGCAAATGTAGGCTCAAGTGTTTATGACCGTTCCTTGTCGGCTTTAATTCAATCTTGGCGTGCTTTATGGCAAGATAATTTTCCTTTTTATTTTGTTCAAATAGCGCCTTGGAAATACGGAGAAAACCATTTTGGTGGCGCGCAAGTTCGCGATTCTCAACGTAATGTTCTTAACCTAGTAAAAAATGTAGATATGGTTGTTATTGATGATGTTTCAACAATTGATGAAATTCATCCACCTAACAAGAAAACAGTTGGAGAGCGATTAGCAAATATAGCACTGAAAAAGCATTATAAAACAATAACAGATTTAGTGAATGGACCACTTTACTTAAAGGTGAAATTTATAAAAAATAAAGCTCAATTATATCTTGAAAATAATTCAGGATTATATTCAAAAAGTAAAACATCTCTTTTTGAAATAGCGGGTTCTGATAAGGTTTATTATCCTGCTAAATTCAAAATTAAGGACGATTACGTAGAAATATTTTCAAGTAAAGTCTCTAGTCCAAAATACATCAGATATGCATGGAAAAACACGGCTCAATCTAACATTTTTAATAAAGCTAACATACCAATGTCTGTATTTACTACAGAAGAATATTAATAAGACTATTTAAATATGAAACAATGTGTAATACAAATGTTTGTCCTATCCTTGTGTATCATTTTTACAGGGTGCGATTCTAATAAACAAAAACAGACAACAAGACATATGAATACTGAAATAGATAAAAAAGTAGATTCACTTTTAAAACTTATGACCATAGAGGAGAAAGTTGGTCAAATGAATCAATATAATGGTTTTTGGGATGTTACTGGACCTGCACCAGAAGGTGGAAGTGCCGAAAAAAAATATGAACATTTACGTAATGGTTGGGTTGGTTCAATGCTAACAGTAAGAGGTGCAAAAGAGGTAAGAGCAGTACAAAAAATAGCAGTAGAAGAAACGCGTTTAGGAATTCCGTTAATAATTGGTTTTGACGTTATACATGGTTACAAAACCTTGAGCCCAATACCTCTAGCTGAAGCAGCTAGTTGGGATTTAAAAGCGATAGAAAAATCTGCTAGTGTAGCAGCAGCAGAGGCTTCAGCATCAGGTATAAACTGGACATTTGGCCCAATGGTTGATATAGGAAGAGATGCGCGTTGGGGACGAGTTATGGAAGGAGCAGGAGAAGACCCATTTTTAGGAAGTCTTATTGCACAAGCTCGAGTAAAAGGATTTCAAGGAGATGATCTTTCTGCGGTAAATACAATAGCAGCTTGTGCTAAACATTTTGCAGCTTATGGTTTTGCTGAAGCAGGTAAAGAATATAATACTGTAGATATTGGTACATCTACACTGCATAATATTGTGTTGCCACCTTTTAAAGCAGCTGCTGAAGCAGGTGTTAGAACTTTTATGAATTCTTTTAACGAATTAAATGGAGTTCCGGTTACTGGAAGTTCTTATTTACAACGTGATATTTTAAAAGGAGAATGGGGATTTAATGGCTTTGTAGTTTCTGATTGGGCTTCTATAAACGAAATGATTTCTTGGGGACATGCAAAAGACAAGCGTGAAGCAGCAAAAATAGCAGCCATTGCAGGGTCAGACATGGATATGGAAGGCAATGTGTATGTAGAAGAATTGGCTCAATTAGTAAAAGATGGTGTTGTAGAAGAAGCTATTCTAGATGATGCTGTTAGCCGTATTTTAAAAGTTAAATTTGAATTAGGCTTGTTTGATGATCCATATAAATATTGCGACGAAACAAGAGAAAAAGAAGTAATAGGAAGTAAAAAACATCGAGAAGCAGTTTTAGATATGGCCAAGAAGTCTATCGTTTTACTAAAAAATAAAAATAATTTATTACCTCTAAAAAAAGAAGGTCAAAAAATAGCTTTAATAGGAGCTTTAGCGTCAGATAAATCAAGTCCGCTAGGTAGTTGGAGAATAGCTTCAGATGATGAAACAGCTGTATCTGTTTTAGAAGGAATGCAAAAATATACAGGCAATTCGCTAAACTATGTAAAAGGTCCAGATGTTGCTTTAGAGACAACAACATTTTTGCATGAAGTAAAGCTTAATACAACAGATACATCAGGATTAGAAGAAGCTATTAATGCTGCAAAATCATCAGATGTTGTAGTTATGGTTTTAGGTGAATATGGTTTTCAAACAGGTGAAGGTAGAAGTAGAACAAATTTACAATTACCGGGAGTGCAGCAAGAGTTGCTAGAGGCAGTTTATAAGGTTAACCCTAATATTGTTTTAGTATTAAATAATGGTAGGCCATTAGCTATAAGTTGGGCAGATGAACATATTCCTGCAATTGTTGAAGCGTGGCAATTAGGAACTGAAACAGGAAATGCGGTAGCTGAAGTGTTATATGGCGATTATAATCCAAGCGGAAAATTACCAATGACATTCCCTAGAAATGTAGGGCAAGTTCCTATTTATTATAATTATAAGAATACTGGTCGTCCTGTAGATAAAGATGATAATGTATTTTGGTCTCATTATGTTGATGTTGATAAAACTCCATTGTACCCTTTTGGGCATGGTTTAAGTTACACAAGTTTTGAATATTCTGACTTGAAACTGAATGCAAGCACTTTCTCTGTAAATGATGATGTACAAGTATCAGTGACTGTAACCAATACAGGAAAAGTTGAAGGAAAAGAAGTGGTTCAATTATATATTAGAGATTTAGTAGGCAGTATTACTAGGCCTGTTAAAGAATTAAAAGCTTTTGAAATGGTTACGTTGCAACCAGGAGTATCAAAAACAGTAAATTTTGTTTTGAATAAGGAAGCGTTAGGCTTTTATAATAATGACGGTAAATATGTTATTGAGCCTGGAGATTTTAAAGTGTTTTTAGGCGGTAGTTCAGATACTGTTTTAGAAGCAGATTTCACATTAGAGTAGTATAGCTTTTATATCAAAAAAAAATCCCTGAACATACTTCAGGGATTTTTTTATGAATTTAATTTACTAATAGTTTTTAATCTAACAAGGTTTGATTAGCCTCTTTTATAAGATTTAAAGTAGAAGTATCTGACGCAAAAACAGAATTCAATCCTTGAGGTTCTTGCGGTGGATCAGCTGTAAAATCATCACCATGTTGCCACTTTCCGTTATCTGGGTTTGTTTTTGCAAAACCAGCAAATCCCCAAAAATTTAAACCAGCAAGTACGCCTTGTGATTTTTTACTATCAATAATTCTGTTAAAAATAGCTTTGTAAAAGGTGTCTCTGTTTTCAATAGAAGCATCAAGTGATAAGCTTTCTTTTTCTCTTGGAAACCCGAACTCTGACATAACAATAGGTTTGTTTATTTTTTCTGCTATTAAAATGTGCTCATTCATATATGTGTTTGCGTTCTTGATAGAAACTTGAGTAGATTCTTTTTCGTTATTAATATCATACCAACCCCAGTTTTTTGGCCACATGTGCATAGCTAAATAATCTATGTTTTTATTAGTATGTAGTCTTTCAAACATATCCATATTTTGTAAAAAACCATGTTTTCCTTCTGTTCCAGTTGACACTAAATGAATAGGGTCTAGTTTTTTTATTAAAGCAACAGTTTCGTTTAGCCATTCAGCAAAAGCTGTTTCGTGATCTGGTGTCATTAATACACGAGGTTCATTAGCAACTTGCCAAGACATGATTGTATTATCATCTGTATATTTTAAACCAGTATAAGGGTTTGTTCTGGTCATTAAAAAGGTGACATGCTTATAATATGCTTCTTTACATGGTTTACAGCTATGAAATTGTTTTGTGTAATTCATGTATTCGTCCCAAGTGTATTGTTCTAAAAACGGGTTTGGCACGTCTCCATAACCATTCCATTTTAAATATTCAGACATTCCACCAGACCAAATCCAGTTGTTGTTCATGTAAAGTACGGCATACATATTTCGTTTTCGCATTTCAGCTAAAAGGAAATCTAAACCATCTAATAAATCCTCATTGTAAACACCTTGTTCTGGTTGTAATGCAGGATGTACTCTCGAGTCTCCGCCATCACCTTCAGCACCTGCCAGAATACGTAAGTTGTCTATTCCAACAGATTTCATGAGATCTAATTCTTTAATTAAACGTTCTCTATCACCAATATTTTTAGCACCAATTAGTGGGCCATACCAGTAGTTTGCACCAATAAAGTAATATGGTTCATCTCCTTTATAAAATTTTGAATCTTTAATAGATATAAGATCTACTTTGTTTATGCTAGGTGTTTCTTGCTCACTACTTATTGTTTCTTGCTTTTTATCTTTACAAGAAAACATAATAGAAAGTAGTAAAATTATAAGAGTGTTTTTTTTCATAGTAAATTAAGGTAATTGATACATGTTAGGCATGTTGTTTTCTAATACTGATTTTGTTTTTTCTGTAAACTGAATAAAGTCTGTAGCGTCTGACATACCAGGAATAGGAGTGTAGTAGCTATTTTCTGTGTTATTCCAAAACATCATAAATGCAATTTCATTATTATTGTTTGTTATTGCGTTATAAATGTTGTTTGAATATAGGTTTTGTATAGGGCTATTTTGTCCTGGAGTTACAGCGTAACCTGTTTCTGTAAGTGCAGCAATTTTTACCTTCTCTTTAGCAAGGTTAGAAATAATTTGGAGTTTATTATTAGCATTTGTAACACCTATTTCCCCTTGATTATTAAAATCTCCATAGTTGTCCATACCTAAAATATCAACATAATTATCTCCAGGGTAGCGTTCTAGGTATTCACTAGCAGTACTAAACTGATTATCTGGAGAGAAAGCAAATAACATATTGTCTACATTTTTAGTGTCTTTTAAATAAGTAACAGTGAATTGCCACAGTTGTTTATATTGATTTGCTGTACAATATGGCTTTCCCCACCAAAACCAGTGTCCGTCAAACTCGTGAAAAGGTCTAAATATGATTGGGATTTTTTTACCATCGTCACCAATGAGGTTATTTGTTATTTGTGCAACTTTATCAAGCTTTTGTTTGTAGTATTCATGATTTGTACCACCTGGTAATATACTCTGAAAAGCATTGTTTATTTGAAAATCTGTCATTTCACTAACATAGAAAGAGTTTCCTTCATAAGGTTCTCTAAAATGCCACGAAAAAGCATTCACTAAACCTTTATTGTAAGCTTCAATGGCATCACTTATAATTTTTTGTTCTTGCTGGTAAAACCAATTTGAAGCTGTTTCGTCGTTATTATCATCTGTTATGAACATAAAGTCAGAACCTAATAATCCTGGGTCATGACCTGTGATTTTTTTTATATCAGAATCACCTTGATTGTTGTTGTAAAAACTATTAAAAGCATCTTGTTGACCAATGATAAATTTATCTTTAGACAGTGTTTTTAAATTATAAAACAGTGCAACTGTTTCTTGAGTTGCATTTGGATTAACCATATAATTTTGTGTGTCATTGGGGTTTAAAATAAAAGAATCATTAGTGTCATCATTACTACCGCTTGGTGTAAATTGAGTGTTTTTAGGAGTGTCAGACGAACATCCTATTGCTGATATAGCAGTGGCTATAATGATTATAAAAATCTTTTTCATACGTTGTTAGTTATTAAGCATTATGCAGGCACGCGATGTATGATAAGGAGCTTTCCACATACTTACTTTGTCTTCGTTTTTATAAATGTTTCCAAGTTTATCAACTCTAAAAAACCACTCTCCATTTTTTGAATCTAGTAAGTTGTTTTTAGTGAATTGCCAGATTTTTTGAGAGGCATTAATGTATTTATTGTCATTTGTTAGTTCATAAGCATATTTTAAACCAACTAATGCTTCAACTTGAGGCCACCAATGCCTATCTGTGTCTTTATGATTGGTGGAAATATTTTTTTCATTAATTACAGCTCCTTCGGTATCTATGCCTTCAGCTAAAAAGGTGTTTGCTACATCAATGGCAACTTTGTTTGCTTTTTTTAGTAACTCGTTGTTGTTTATTTGTTTAGCAGCTTCTATAACAAGCCAAGCAGCTTCAATATCATGACCATAGGAAACAGAATGACTCAATAAGTTCCAATCATCATCAAAAAATAATTCATAGTGATTTTCTTTATTCAAAAAAGTATTTAAGAATAAAGAGGTTAATACTGTAAGTGATTCTTTAAGGTCGTCATTGTCATAAATTTTTGCCAAAGACGTGTATGCTTCAAGTATATGAAGGTGTGTGTTCATTGTTTTTGAAGCATTCATATCTTTTTCACTTAATCTCATATCTTTAATAGGAGACCAATCTTTATTAAAGGCTTCTAAATAACCGAGTTTTTTAGTGTCCTTTGCATGTTTCTCTATGAGTTTAAAAAGCTTTGTTGCCCAATTTTTGGCATCTTCATTTTTAGAAAACATATAGTATTCTGAAAGTGCATAAATGCCAAAAGCTTGAGCATATATTTGTTTACGACTATTTGTAGTATTTCCTTTAAAATCTAATTCCCAATAAAGACCTTCATTTATAGGGTCATTAAAGTGTTTTTTTAAATAGTCATAGGCTCTATCGCAAATATTTTGGTATTCGTTGGTTTTTAAATGATTTGATGCAGCTGAAAAGGACCATAGAATTCTAGTGTTAAGTATTATGCCTTTTGAAGCTTCTGGAATTATATTATTATAATGATCAATTCTACCAACAAAACCGCCGTATTTTAAATCTAAAGTATTCTCAATCCAGTAATTTAAGATATTATAGAGCTCATTATTTAATTCTGATTTTAATGTTTTATAATCTATAAGCATTAAAAAGCATCTTTATTTTTATCAATTAGTTTTAGTACGGTATCTACAGATCCAGCAGATGTATATGTGTCTTCTGGCGAGTTTACTACATAGTCTACAAGTTTTTCAATGGTAGAAGTTGCTACATGCATTCTTGTATCAGATGAACCATAATATATGTAAACAGAACCGTCTTCATCTTCAATCCAACCACTTGTAAATAGCACATTAGACACATCTCCAATACGTTCTTCTTCAACAGGACCCATAAAATGCCCTGCAGGTTGGTGTATAACTTTAGTTATATCGTTTAGATCTGTCATGAACATGTATAGAGTATATCGAAGTCCTGCGGCTGTATTTCTTACACCATGTGCTATGTGTAGCCAACCTTTTTCGGTTTTTATTGGAGCTGGTCCAAGACCATTTTTTAATTCGTATACGGTATGGTAATGTTTGTTGTTTATAATTGTTTCGTTTTCTACAACTGGTTTTGACATATCTGTTATATATCCAAGCCCAATTCCGCCGCCACTACCAACGCTTATAAAGCCATCTTGAGGTCTTGTGTAAACAGCATATTTTCCATTTATAAACTCTGGGTGCATAACAACATTACGTTGTTGTCCTGTGTTTGAAATTAAATCAGGTAATCTTTCCCAGTTTATTAAATCTTTAGTTCTTAATATCCCTGCATTTGCAATAGCTGAACTTGTATCGCCAGCTGGTGCTTCAGGATCTTTACGTTCTGTACAAAATATTCCATAAATCCATCCATCTTCATGTTGTGTCAGACGCATATCATACACATTTGTATCCGGATTTCCTTCTATTTGAGGTATGATACAAGGTTTGTCCCAAAATTCAAAATTGTCAATTCCGTTAGGACTTTCAGCAATAGCAAAAAATGATTTTCTATCATTACCTTCTACACGTACGCATAATATATATTTATCATTCCATTTTATTGCACCAGCATTAAAAGTAGCGTTAAACCCAATTCGCTCTAATGCATTAGGGTTTGTTTCTACATTAAGATCATAGCGCCAATGTACAGGAACGTGATCTGCTGTTACAATAGGATATTTATAACGATTATATATTCCGTTAGAGCTGAATAAAGCTTCGTTTTTACGGCTGATTAGGGCTTTATAATTTTCAAAAATTGTTTCAAATTTATAATTCTTGATATTTAAATCTTTTCTCATCATAGTTAATTAAGTTTTTCGTCAAGTTTATTCCACCAGAATTTTTTTAATAGTATAGAGCATACAATTAAAATAGCTACTGATATATATATAGGTGTTTGTTGTCTGAATATGATATACATTGGTAGAATAACTAATGTAGTTTGGGCAATGATGCCCAGAATAACATTTAGCATATCTCTTCCAAAATCTTTATTTTTTTTGAAATCTGGGTTTTCAGCAGTTAGCTTCTCATGAATAGGTTTCCAAAATCCCCAAGGACGTACATTTTTATAAAATGTTTTTAAAACAGCTTCATCTGTTGGTGGTGCTGTATAGGTACCTATTATAGAGCCTAAAATTGAAATTACAAGTAAAATAGGGAATAGGTATAGCCCTAAAACGTCAGGAAATAATTCAGGAATTATAGCAGCAGAAAGTAAACCAGACGCCATTCCCCAGAAAAATCCTTCGCCATTGAATCTCCACCAGTGCCATTTTAAAATGTTTGCACCAACATAGCTACCGTAAAGCACAGAAACAATCCATTGCAGCACTGAATTTACATCTTTCGCAAAGAAGCCTAATATTATACTAATGATAACAACTATGATACCAGTAGCGTAGTTCATTCTTTTAATATCTTTAGCTGATGCATCAGGCTTTGCGTATTTTAAGTAAATATCATTAACCAAGTAGGCTTGAGCTGCATTAAGCGTGCCAGCAAACGTTGACATAAAAGCTGCAATAAGCCCAGCTAGTAGAAGTCCCAGTAGACCTACTGGTGCAAATTGCATGATAGCAGTAGGTAGGATTAATTCAAAATCAATATTACCAGTTGCATTTACTAGATTTAGTTTTTCATAATATATAAGTGCTAGCGCTGCAAAACCAGCAATCATTAAATAGCGAATAGGCATCAGTATAACAGATACAAAACCACTCATTTTTGAAGCCTCAGCAGGTGATTTTGTTGAAAGTATTTTTTGCATATCATAGGTTGGGGCAGGACCAGCTACGCTTACAAGAACTCCTTTAAATACCATCATCATAAAAAATATAGTGAAGAGTCCAAAGCCGTCTTCTTTTATTTTTTGATTTACTTCAGGTATTATGTTGCTCCAGTCAAGATTAAGTTTCCAACCAAAAAATGGATTTTTCCAACCGTTAGGAACATTTAATGTGTTTTCGCCTACAGCAACAAAGCCTAAATAACCTATAACCAATGCAGCAATTGTCATAATAGCAAATTGCACTACATCTGCCCAAACAATTCCGGACATACCTCCTAATAGAGAGTAGAATACGGCAAATAGTGTAAATACTGTTCCGTAAAAGTGAGGAACATATTCAGCTGAAACATGAAAAGGTACATAGTTGCTTACCAATTCCCAAGGAATAAATATTTCTATAAATTTTCCTAATCCTATGAATCCGTAAGCTAAATACCCAAGACACATTATAAGTGCAAAAATTACAACTATGATATGTGATAATTTTGCACCTTTTTTAAAACCAAAACGAGTTCCTATCCATTCAGCGCCTGTTGTTGCATTAGAACGTCTTAACCATTTTGATAAATATACCATGAGGAATATTTGGTTAAACACAGGCCAAAGCCAGGGTATCCATGCGCTTTTTATGCCGTAAACGAACATAAGTGTTACGAGCCATATTGTTCCGGATATATCAAACATGCCAGACGCATTTGATAGTCCTAGCATATACCATGGGATTGATTTTCCTCCTAATAAGTAGTCGTCTTTACTTTGTTGAGCCCTTTTTCTTAAATAAAGCCCTATAAAAACAATTGTGGCTAAATATAGTAGGATTATAATAATGTCTACAGTGTGTAATAATTTCATATTAATTACTTAAGTCTTCTAAAAATAATGTTTTTGGTTTTTCCTTAAATGCTTTGAAATCTGAAGCGTTATGATGCTCTTTATAAGGTAGGTAATGATGCTTTTTGTTTGCATTACGCCAAAATAAAATCCAAGATGCTCCCGTGTTTTCAATATTAGGATATACTATTTTAGTAAACCAATTTTGGGTTTTTACTCCTTCGAGTCCTGTTTCAGTAAATGCAAATAATTTATTTTTTTTGTTTGCAATAGACTTTACAATGTTTAGGTCATTTACCACAGATTTTGCGAAGGCTTCAGAATCATTAAAATCATAAATGTCAATACCTAATATATCAACATATTCATCACCAGGATAGTACTTCATATAGTCGTCTTCTGGATTTAGCTTATTAGGAGAATATACATAAAGTAGGTTGTGTAAATTATGTTTATCTCGAAGTAGTTTCACGGTTTCCTGCCAAAGGGTTTTATAATCGGTAGCGCTACAATTACCTTCGCCCCACCAAAACCAAGAACCATTCATTTCATGAAAAGGCCTAAATATTATAGGAACCAATTCATTGTTAACTTTTAAAGACTTAAAAAAATCAGCTACTCTTTCAATCCATAACTCGTACTTAACCTTATATTTTTTATCTTTTAAAATTTTAGATACAGCAGGAGTTTTATCCCAAGAATTTCCAGCTGTTACAGGGTTATCTAGATGCCAACTTATAGTAATAAGACCACCTTGATTATGTGCTTTTATAATTAAATTTCTCATTGAGTCAAAAGAAACACTGTCTAGGTTGTATTTGTTATTTAGTTCAATATGTCCTATATCAAAACCATAAACAGCAGGTAAACTACCTGAAACTTGTTCTGCATCGCTTGTGATTGTTTTTTTATTCTCATCATACTTCCAGCCTACACCATATGATGTAGCATCTTGGTGCCCAATAGCAACTCCTTTTTTTGTGGAATAGAATAGTTTTTTGTGCACTTTTTTTAGGTTCATAGATGGATTTTCATCTACTAAATCTGGTTTTTTATATGTTTCATTATAGAAACTAGTACAAGAAAAGTTTAAAAAAAGTAAAAAAAGTATCATATATAGTTTTGAAGCACTATACAGATGTTTTATACTTAAAAATATGGCCATAAAGTATTTATTTGATAATTTTTTAGAAAAATATTATATAATTTATAATTTTACCGCTTAACAATTAATTAATATTCAAAAATAATAATACAGTTTACATATTGATGATATTATTTTATCAAATAATTAAAGGATTTTTACAGAATAATTATGGATATATTAAAAAAAGTACACAGGGAAATAACACCATTATCACCAGAGGATAGCTTTTTGGTTTTTGATAGAGTTAAAGATGATTTTGATTTTCCTATACATTTTCATCCAGAGTATGAGTTGAATTTTATTAGTAATGGAAAAGGTGTTAAGCGTGTTGTAGGTGATAACATTGAAGAGATTAATGATTTAGAGTTGGTGTTGGTTGGGCCTAATTTGCATCATGGCTGGTTAACACATAACTGTGAAGGAGGAGATATTCATGAGATTACGATTCAGTTTCATCAATATTTGTTTAATGATGAATTTTTATCTAGAAGAATAATGAAGCCTATTAAGGATATGTTTGATAGATCTATTCACGGTATTCTGTTTTCTGAAAAAGCAGCCTCTGATGTTAAATCTAGAATACTAAAACTCTCTAGAACAGATGGTATGGATTATTTTTTGGAGATAGTATCTATTTTATATGACCTAGCAAATTCAAGAAATCAAAGGCTTTTATCTTCTTATACTGTCAATAGGGAAAATTTTGAAAACAGTGATAAAATTAAAACGGTGTATGAGTATGTTCAAGAGAATTTTAGTAGTAAAATAACGCTTTCTGAAATATCTGAATTGGTGAATATGAGCAATGTTTCTTTTAATAGATTTATGAAAAAAAGAACAGGAAAAACATTTGTTGAATATGTTAATGACGTTAGAATAGGGTATGCTTCTATGTGGTTGTTAGAGAAAGATCGTAGTATATCTGAAATAGCTTTTAATTGCGGTTTTAATAATATAGCTAATTTTAATAGGGTTTTTAAAAAAATGAAAAACTGTACACCAAGTCAGTATAAGAGTGAGTTTTCTGGAATAAAACGTATCCTGTAATTACCTTGTACTATTTTAACATATTTGTTCGTTTTTAAAAGAATTATTTTTAATTATAACACTTGTATACAACCCTTTTTGTGTTAAATGTTAATAAAATGTTATCGAATTATAAAAAATTTTATTAGTAAATGACAAAATAATATTAACATGAACTTAACATTATATTTAATTTTGATTTTGACAAAAAACCACTCTATTAATTGTGTTATTTATAAATATAGTGGTTTAAAATAAATTATTATCAATCTTAACAAGACTAACACAAAAAACATGCAAAAAAATAATATTAAACCATTTTGTTTTAGGAAACGTAGTTATGCATTACTGTTCTTATTCTTTTTAGGATGTTTTGCCTTTTCTCAAAACAATATAAATGGAGTAGTGTCTGATGAAACTGGTATGCCATTGCCAGGAGTAAGTGTATTAGAAAAAGGAACAAGTAATGGAGTTGTTTCTGACTTTGATGGCAATTTTAATTTAACAGTAGGCGATAATGCAACAATAACCTTTAGTTTTTTAGGTTACAAAACTCAAGATGTTGTAGTTGGAGACCAAGAAGTTTTAACTATTACATTAAAAGAAAATTTAGAAAGCCTAGATGAAATCGTAGTTATAGGTTACGGAACTCAAAAAAGAAGTGATGTAAATAGTTCAGTTGCCTCAGTAAAATCAGAAGATTTAGAAGATTTAAAACAGGTCTCTGTAGATCAAATGCTACAAGGGAAAGTAGCAGGTGTTACCATTACAAATAGTTCAGGGAAGCCAGGTAGTGCAGCATCTGTTAGGATTCGTGGTGTAACATCAATTTCAGGAACCAATGAGCCATTGTACATTATTGATGGTATTCCTGTTTCAGGAGATGCAACTAATAGAGCTACTAGTGGTAGACCAATTGTTGGGACAGATTTCTCTTCTCAAGGAAATAATACTGTAAGCCCACTATCTATGATAAACCCTAATGATATAGAGTCTGTTGATGTTTTAAAAGATGCAGCAGCAACAGCTATTTACGGATCTAGAGGAGCAAACGGAGTAATTATCATAACAACAAAATCAGGTAAGAAAGGTATTGGTAAATTAAGTTATGAGGTTTATACAGGGTTTCAAGAAATTCCTAAAAGGTTAGAGACTATGAATTTACGCCAATATGCTATACTTCAGAATGCTTTAGCAGATCAATACGGATTAGAACCTAGACCAGAATTTGCGCAACCTAGTATTTTAGGAGAGGGAACAGATTGGCAAGATGAAATTTTCAGATCAGCTCTAATACAAAAGCATCAATTAGCATTTTCAGGTGGTAAGGAAGGAATTAGTTATTATTTATCAGGAGGTTACACTGACCAGAAAGGGACCGTTTTAGGTTCTGGATTTAAAAGGTATTCTGCAAGGTTAAATATTGACGCCCAAGTTAAACCTTGGTTAAAGACAGGAGCTAATTTAAGTGGAAGTATTACTAATGAAGATGTTATTGTAAATTCTAATTATAATGGTGTAATTTCAAATACATTGTTACAAGCGCCAGATATACCTGTTAGAAACCCAGATGGTGGTTTTGCAGGTCCTCCAGCTGATCAAGCTGTAAATTATTATAACCCAGTAGCTTTGGCTTTAAGTAAAACAAATGATTTAATAAGAAAAAACTTTTATGGAAACATATTTGCTGAAGCAAAAATAGTTGATGGTTTAAAATATAGAATGGAAATTGGTGCTAATACAGAGTTTTCAGAAAATAACGAGTTCACACCACAGTATAAGTGGGGAGAAAATGAAAATGTCTCAGCAGACTTAAATAAACGTAGACAAAATTGGTATTCAACAAACTTTAAAAACCTATTAACATATGATAAAACTTTTGGTAAGCACCATGTTACTGTTTTATTAGGAAACGAAATTAACGATACACATTGGGAAGGTATTATTGCCTATGCAACTGGGTTTTTATCAAACTCAATCCAAACTATAAGCGTTGCAGATGCAGATCAATCTACAGTTACAGATTACCAAGGTAGTCAGGCGTTGTTATCATTCTTTGGTCGTGCTATTTATGATTTTGATAACAGATATAGCTTGTCAGCTTCTTACAGAGCTGATGGCTCTTCAAAATTTGACCCAGCTGTAGAAGGAAAACAATGGGGATACTTCCCATCAATAGGTGTTTCTTGGAAATTATCTAATGAAGCCTTCATGGAAGGAACAAAAAAATACATAGACAACATTAAATTGCGTTTTGGATATGGAGAAACAGGAAATCAGCAAATACCTAATGGGAGATATAGTTCAAATTTAGCTGCTTTTGATGGTGGATTAGGTACAGGGTTTTTAGTATCTAATATTCCAAATCCAGATCTAACTTGGGAGTCTTTAGTGCAAAAAAATTACGGTATAGAATTTACGTTGTTTAATTCTAGTTTATCAGTAAATTTTGATTATTTCGACAAGCTATCTAAAGATTTCTTATTTCAAGTACCATTGCCTGATTATATAACAGGAGGTTTTGGTTATGAAGGAGGTGTTGAATCTCCATACAAAAACCTAGGTAGTATGAAAAACACTGGTTATGATATTTCTTTAAATTACAAATACTCAAAAGGAAAAGACTTTTCTTGGAACTCAACGCTTAATTTCTCACGCTATAAAAACGAAGTTACGTCAATACCTAGTGGTTTAGTGTTAACTCAAGATATAAATACAAATGGGTATAATAACATGGTTGTAACAAATACTCTAATAGGGCAGCCTGTAGGGATGTTTTACGGTTATATTAGTAACGGATTATTTAGAGATTTAGATGAATTGAACAATGCTCCACAACAATTTGAGCAAGGTGTTGGTCAAGCACCAGGAGAAACTTATTTGGGAGATGTTCGATATGTAGATGTAAATGGAGATGGTGTAGTAGATGAAGGTGATAGAACTTTCATAGGAAATCCACATCCAGATTTTACTTATGGTTTTTCTAACACATTTAAATATAAAAATATTGATTTATCAATTTTTGTACAAGGATCATACGGAAATGATATTCTTAATTTAACCAAGCGTAGCGGAACTACAAACTCATTATTATATCAAAACCAACTTGCTGAGGCTATAGATTTTTGGTCACCAAATAATCCAACAGCTTCTTATCCTAGACCAGTTTCAGGTGAGAATACAAATACATTTATTTCTGATAGGTATATTGAGGATGGCTCTTATTTAAGGATTCAAAATGTTACATTAGGATATAATTTACCTAATGATTTAATCTCTAGAATTAACATTAGTAAATTAAGAATTTATGCTAGTGGTCAAAACCTATTTACGTTTACAGATTATTCAGGTTATGATCCAGAAGTAGGTAGTACTAACCAAAACATTTTATTATCAGGAATAGATAATGGTAGGTATCCATCAAGTAGAACAATCTCTTTAGGTTTAAATGTAGAATTTTAAAAAAAAGAAAATGAAAAATATTATTAAAACTTATAACGTATTAAGTGTTATCTTTTTGTTGATGTTTGTTTCAGCATGTCAAGATGATTTTCTTGATAGACCTTCAGAAGATACACTAGCGCTAGATAACTTTTATAGTACAGATGCTCAAGTTCAATCAGCAACAAAAGCATTATATACTAGAACATGGTTTAACTTTCATAACAAAGCTTTCTTTGCAATAACAGAAGTTGGTTCAGGAAATATGTTTACTTATTCTTCTGATGTAAATGGTATGGTAAACTTTTCTTTAAATAGCACAGACCCTGAACTGTTTAATGCATGGAAATCATTATGGTCTAATATAGCACAAGCTAACACATTAATAAACTTTTTAGAAGAAAGAGTTGGTTCTGGTGTTAGTCCAGATGTTGTTCAAAACGCAATAGGAGAAGCTTATTTTATTAGAGCTACATCTTATTTTTATTTAGTAAGACTTTGGGGGCCAGTTCCTATTATTGAGAATAATTTAGATCATGTAGATAGCCCACAAATAAACACAAATTATGTAGAAGATATTTACACTTTTATTGTGTCAGATTATCAAAATGCCATTTCAAGACTTGTAGAAAAAGTAAGAGGAGCTAATTATGCAAACAATGGGCATGTTTCAAAAGGGTCTGCAAAGGCAATGCTAGCTAAAGTATATTTGTACCTTCAAGACTACCCAAATGCAAAACTATATGCTGAAGAAGTTATTAATTCAGGTGAGTTTAAGTTGTATGGTGGTGAAGAATTACCTTCTAAAACATTTGGAGATTTATTTCTATATGCAAACAATAATAATGAAGAATCTATTTTTGCTTTACAGTGGAAAGCAAGTGGTACTTATGGTACAGGTAGTAACTGTAACACACAATTTGGATATACTTCAAATGTTACAAATGCAACATATGGAGGTGTTTTTGCGCCCTCTCAAGATATTTTAGATATTTATGAGGCACAAGATTTAAGAAGAAAAGAAACCTTTATGCTTCCTGGTGATGAATACCCTAACATTCTTACAGGAGATGGTTCAAGCCTTATTGTTCCTGATGATATCAATCCACAAGGAGCTGGTGCTGGTATAAAAAAGTATGTTGTAGGTAGATTAAATGGAGATATAACTGGTCCGGTTGATGCTTGGGGCATGATGGGAAATAACACTTATATAATGAGGTATGCCGAGTTATTGTTAATTCATGCAGAAGCTATAATGGGAGGAGCAGGAGTGACATCAGATCAAGCAGCATTAGAATCATTTAATAAAATCCGAAGAAGAGCAGGTTTTTCTCAAGGTCAAGATTATTCTTCTATAACTTTTGATGATATTTTATTAGAAAGAAGAAGAGAGTTAGCTTTTGAGGGAGACTATTGGTTTGATTTAGGTAGAATACCAAGAAGTCAAGCTATAAACATTTTAAGTAATCAAAACAGAGGAGATAGTGTTACGGCAGCATATTACACACCTTCAGAAAGTGATTTTTATATGCCTTATCCAGACGGTGATGTTGCAAAAAATCCATTATTGTTAGAACCTCCAGTACCTTATTATTAATAAAAAAAATGAATATGAAAAATTTAAAATTTAAACGCAATGGCTTAATACTAGTCATGATATTATCACTAGTTGCTTTTTTTTCATGTGATAGCGATGATGATAATGATTTAGAAGGACAACCTCCAGTAATAAATAGTGTTAGTACGGCTGTAGGAAATGAGCAAACAGATGTAGGGTTTGCTAACAATATGTATGTAATACGAGGTTTGGGGTTTGCATCTACTCAAAAAGTGTTTTTTAATGAAGTAGATACATATTTTAATGCAACATTAGTAACAGATAAGGTGATTATTGTTCAAATAGATGAAGACACACCGTATTTAGATACTACAAACGAATTAAAAGTTGTTACAGCAAACGGTACAGCAACCTATCCTTTTATAGTTGCTCCACCAGCACCAAGGTTAAAAAGTTTTAACCCTGTTAATGCGGCTGATGGTGAAACAATAACAATATATGGCTCATTTTTTATAGATCCAGTTGTAACAGTTGGAGATGTAGAGGTTGAAGTATTAAACCTTTCTATAAATGAGTTTCAAATTGTTTTGCCTTCAGGGTCTGATAGAGAATACATTAGCGTAGAAACTATTTCAGGTAATAGTGTTTCTCAATATGCAATAGGAACAGCAATTTATGATGATATATGGTATGATGGCTGGGATATTGAGTCATGGAATAATCAAGAATACATAACTAATGGAGATGCCGCTCAAGGACTAACTTACTTTAAAAAAGATATGACAGGATGGGATAACATACAAGGAAACTGGTCTTGGAATGATCAATTAGAAGGATATTCAGGTATTCGCTTTAGTGTAAGAGCTGATGAACCAGGTAAATTAAAGTTTGTCTTTAATGGAAACTGGGATGATGCTACGGCTCCAAACTTTGATGTAACTACCGAGTGGGTACAACAAGAGTTTACATGGGAAGAGTTGCAAAATGCAACATTTGTTCAGAATATATCATTCCAAGAATATACAGGAAATGGTGGTGTATATCACTTTGATAATTTTGGTTATGTACTAGAAGAATAAAATTTTATAATTAATTTGAATCAGTAATTTAAAAGAGCCTTTATGATCTTCATAAGGGTTCTTTTTTAATAAATAATTTATAATGAAAAAAATACTTTTTTTAATTTATATCATAGGTAGTATTTGTTATTCTCAAAAGTTTGAAAATTTAGCTGAAACACCACCATTAGGATGGAATAGTTGGAACACTTTTGCAACAGATATAGACGAGCAATTGGTAAAGGATATAGCAGATCAATTTGTAGAACTTGGTCTTAAAGATGCTGGTTACGAATATATTGTTTTAGACGATGGCTGGATGGCAAAAGAGCGTGATAAGAATGGAAACTTAATGGCGCATCCAGACAAATTTCCTAGTGGAATGAAAGCGTTAGCAGATTATATTCATTCTAAAGGTCTTAAATTTGGACTCTATAACTGTGCAGGTGCAACCACATGTGCTGGCTATCCAGGAAGTAGAGGTCATGAGTATCAAGACGCTATACTTTACGCTTCTTGGGATGTAGATTATTTAAAATATGATTGGTGTGATACAGATAAGTTAAATGCTGAAGGAGCTTATATAACTATGAGAGACGCAATAAAATCAGCAGGAAGACCAATTGTTTTTAGTATTTGCGAATGGGGAGATAATGAGCCATGGAAATGGGCAAAAGATGTTGGTCATTCATGGAGAGTTACTGGTGATATTGTAAACTGTTGGGATTGTGAGTTAGGACACGGATCATGGGCATCTTTTGGTGTTTGGAAAATAATAAACTTACGAAAAAACATTCGTAAAGCAGCTGGTCCGGGACATTGGAATGATTTTGATATGATGGAAGTAGGTAATGGCATGACAGATGCAGAAGATAGATCACACTTTGCTATGTGGAGTATGCTAGCTTCTCCTTTAATTTTAGGAAATGACTTAAGAACTATTTCAAAAGAAACATTGAAGACCATTTCAAACAAAAATGTTATAGCTGTAAATCAAGACCCTTTAGGTATTCAAGGATTTAGATTTTTAAACGAAAACAATATTGAAATATGGGTAAAACCTCTAGATAATGAATCTTGGGCAATGGTTTTTGTTAATATGAATAATGAACCTATAAACCTTAATTTTGATTGGAATAAGCACATGATAGGTGATGATATTAATAATAGAATACTAGATGTTAAGCATAATGTTTATAAAATAAACGATTTATTTAATAACACTTCATTGGGAAATACATCAAAAAAATTAAAAGCAACTATCGGTGTTCATGATGTATTAATGATTAAATTGCAAAAGTCTTAAAAAATGTAATACTTATGCAATCTAAAATAACCTTAAAAGATTTAGCTAATCTTGCAGGAGTTTCAATTTCAACGGTCTCTAAAGCATTAAATGATAGCCCTGAAATAGGAGAGAAAACCCGTGTAAAAATCAAAGAAATTGCAGAGTCTTATAATTATGTTCCTAATAACATTGCAAGAAGTTTAAAATCTAAATCAACTAAAATAATTGGGGTTATTATACCTGCAATTTTATTGGAGTTTTTCAGTAAGGTGTTGTATGGCATAGAGATGGAAGCTACTAGGTTGGGTTATAAAATTGTAATTTGCCTATCAAATGAAAGCCATCAAAAAGAGGTTGAAAGCATAGATACATTTATAAATGGTAGTGTTGATGGAATCATATTATCTGTAGCAGAAGAAACACAAAAAATTAAAGACTATTCACATTTTCAGAAAACATTAAAATATAACGTACCTATGGTTATGTTTGACAGGGTAATAGATGAGATTACCTGTGATAAAGTTACTGTAGATGATTTTGATGGCGCTTTTAAAGCAACAAATTTTTTGTTAGAAATAGGGTGTGAAAATGTTGTGTTTTTAAATGTAATATCAAATATAAGCGTAGGACAATTAAGAGAACAAGGTTATGTTTCAGCAATGCAAAAATCTGATAGAGAGGTGAAAATATTAACACCTCAACATTATAATGAAATAGAAAAAGAGCTATTACCAGTTTTTAAAAATGAAAAGATTGATGCTATATTAGCAGCAGACGAGTACTCTGCTGTTTTAGCTATGAATGTAGCAAGAATGAATGGATATGATATTCCAAAAGATATTTCGGTTATAGGGTTTACCAATGGCCTTATTTCTGAACACGCAATACCATCATTAACAGTCGTAAGTCAACATGCTGAAAATATTGGTAAACAAGCGGTTTCTTCGCTTATAAATCGTTTAGAAAGTGAAACTTCAACAGAAACAACAAATACCGTAGTTAAAACAAACATTGTTGAAAGAAATTCTACAAGACGAAAGTAATCAAATTAGTACTTGTAACTTTGTAGTTTTTTCTTGAAGTATTTACCATGTCTTGACGGCGTATATTTATCGTCTGTATATAACCTAGGTGCCCATTCTTTGTCAAAAACCCATATTAAATAAGAGATGCCATTTTCATCACAATAATTGGTAATTGCATCACCATAAGATTCATCGCTTATAACAGGAGAATGCGCTCCAGGGTCTTCAGGGCCACAAAAACCAATTTCAGTTAAAATCACAGGGTATGTTTTTTTTACAAAGCCCCAATCTTTTGTCCATTGTGACTCCCAAGGTTTTTCTCGTTTTTGAGGGTAAGGATGGCTTACATAAGCAATGCCTTCTATATTTAATGGTTTTTCTTTTACAGGTGTTAAATCATAAGCCCAATTAAAACCAGCAACAAGAGGAATGCCTTCACCGCCATTTGCACGGATTATTTTTATCATTTCAATATTTAAATCACTCCAATACTCCCAAGTTATAGAGCCTAGTTCGCCATTATAAGTAGTTGGTTCATTAAATAACTCGTAAAATGCTACAGTAGGATTGTTTCCGTATCGTTTTGCTATAATTCTCCAGAAATTAAATGTTTCTTTTTTTGATGTATCATACATATCATCTTGATACATTTCAGTTCTTAAATTACCAATACTATGCCAGTCAATTATAACATACATGTTTAGTTCTTTAGCCCAAGTAATACCTTTATCTAGAAGTTCTAAATATGCTTTTTTACCACGTTTATTCCATGCGGTTGGATGCACAGGAAATCTAACCAAGTTTGCTCCCCAAGATTTAATTTCTTCAAAATAAGATTTATTCCATAGTCCGTCGTTTTCTAGTTTATCAGGATCACTGGTGTTTAAGCCTCTGAAAATAATAGTTTCACCATTATCTTTTATAAACGTGTTTTCTTTTACTAGAATTCTATTAATATCATTTTGTGATAGAATAGGAGTAATGGTGAAAAAAAGAAGTATGATAATGCTTATTTTAGAAAAAGTCATATGTTATTTTTTTCTAAAATTAATTAAAAATAGAGTAGTGTAGTTATACTATTTTGTCAAATTGAGATAGTTTTTTTTGAAGTGAATTATTACAGTGGTTAATATAAGAAAAAGCCTTACTAAAAATTAGTAAGGCTTTATGTGATCGCGACAGGATTCGAACCTGTGACCGTCTGCTTAGAAGGCAGATGCTCTATCCAGCTGAGCTACGCGACCATTCAAGGATTAAACCTGAATAAAAAAGTCGGGGTGGCAGGATTCGAACCTGCGACCTCCGCGTCCCAAACGCGGCGCGATAACCGGGCTACGCTACACCCCGAGTTGAGATAAAAATATCAAATAGACATTTTTATAAAAAACCACCGGTAATTGGTTTTTTAAACTCTGCGGAGAGACGGGGATTCGAACCCCGGCAACACTTACGCGTTGACAGATTAGCAATCTGCTCCATTACCACTCTGGCACCTCTCCAATACATTTTGTAAAGAACGTTCTTTAAATGCGGATGCAAATGTAAGTTTTCAAACCAAAGAACGCAACTATTTTTCCAATTTTTTACGTAAAAATTTATAATAAGTACTTATTGCATTTTTAATCTATTAAAAGTCAGTTGTTAATAGGGTTTTAGCTTTATGATAATGAATATCTTTAAAATCAGAAATTATAGTGTTTGCTAAAGAGTAATCTTGATTTTTGGAATTTATACTATTATATCCTATACAATAAATACCAGCGGCATTAGCTGCTTTTATTCCGTTTGTAGAGTCTTCTATAACGATACAATGTTTTTTATCAACATTGGTAGCGGCATGGGCTTTATTGAATATTTCAGGATGTGGTTTTGAAGCTTTTAAATCAGCGCCACTAAATTTATTGGTAAAAAACGGGTTTAAATTAAAACGTTCAAAAACGCTTTCAATGGTAAACATTGATGCTGATGATGCTAAAACAAGGTTTACATCATTATCATGATAGTTTTTAATAAGATCTAAAACACCATTAATTAGCTTTAGATCTGGATCATTTTTAAACAAATCTTTAAAAATATTGCGTTTTATTTGTACAAGCTCTTGAGGTTCGTTTTTTAAATTAAAATGATCACATAAACTTCTGCACACATTTATTGTAGACTGTCCAGTAAAGGATTCGTAGTGAGTGTCTGATACATCTATATTTAATTCGTTAAACATACCGTGGTATGCTTTATGGTGTAAAGGTTCGGTGTCTACAATAACACCATCCATATCAAATAAAACAGCTTTAAGCATAGAATAAAAGTTTTTTTTTGCAAAGATAGGTATCTGTTTAATTAATGCCTTTAGATATAAATATATTTCTTGATGGTGTCACTCTTTCTCACAAATAATAACAATTCGCTCTTCTTCTAAATTGGTAGTGAAAAAAAGGTATGTTTTTCCGCCGTCTTTAATGTTTAGTTTTTTTCTTATTTGTTGTACCGTTTCAGGAAAATTTCTTGTTGTTACATTAGCTTGTTTCGGAGCTTCCTTTTTTAGTACACGCTTGTTATAAGGTAGTATTTCTTTTATTTTAAAACATCTTCCCGGAAAATCAATATAAGCTTGTGATGTATATAGATGCGAATGCTGATGAAGCTTAAAAACATTTAGTTTACTCGCTACTGATTTAAAAGCTCCTGACTTTAGTATTGCAGCATTGGGTTCATAAAGATAGGATAGTGGTAAACTAAACTTTGGGTTAATAGTTTTTTCTGTTTCAAGTTCAAAATTGAAATAATACTCTGATGTTTTTGTTAAGTTTATTGTTTTTACTTCGATAGGATTTTCATTGCCTTTTTCGAGTAGCCAAAGCAATTCTTTTACTTCATTATTTACAGCAACAACATGAATAGTTTTCACCCATTTTAATTCATTGAGTCCAATAGAAATGTCTAATAGAGGTGATGTTTTAATTAGAATACTATTGGACTTACTAAAAAGTAAATCAAGATGTTCGGGCACATTAGGAAGACAATCTGATAATAAAAACACTTTTCCTTTACTGTCATGTCTCCTAGAAGGGTCTATGTAAATACAATCATATGTATTTGTGTTTTCATTGAGGTATTTTAAGCCATCAACGGCTTCTGTTTGTATATTTTCAGTGCCTAGTTGTTTTAAGTTGTGTGCAACAATTTGAGATAAAGAGTCATTTATTTCGCAGTGTGTTACTTTTTTAAAATGTTTAGAAAAGAAGTAACAATCAACACCAAAACCACCTGTTAAATCTATAATTGTATTTCCGGTTACTAATTTAGATTTATAAAGTGCTGTAATTTCAGATGATGTTTGCTCAATATTAAGTTTATTAGGGTAATAAATTTTTGGCGTGTTGTACCAAGTAGGAAGTTTGGTTTCACACTTTTTTTTTGCTTCAATTTGCTCAATTAAAGTTTTAATATCAATATCTAATTCAGGATGCTTTTTTAAGAGTAAACTTACGGTGTCAGAGTTTAAATTATTCTCAATAAACTCTTGATTTTTAGATTTTAATATGTCTTTATTCAAAGTTGTACTATAATCCTTTAGTTAGTTTTTTTACTACTTTGTAATCAGATAGAAACTCTTTCAAAATTACTTTTATAGCTGTGTAAGCAGGAACAGCAACTATCATACCTACAATACCAAATAGTAGTCCAGCAATGATAATTATCAAGAAGATTTCTAATGGATGCGACTTAACGCTTTTTGAGAAAATTACAGGCTGACTAATGAAATTATCTATAAGTTGACCAATACAAATGATAATTAATACATACATGGTTTTAGGAAGTATGACATCACTAAAATCGCTACCAAGGTTACTTGTCATGGTAAGAATAATCATTAATGCACCACCAATTAAAGGCCCTACATAAGGTATTAAGTTTACTAAAGCACATAAAAATGCAATAACAACAGCATTTTCAACACCAATTATTAGTAGCCCTATGGTATAAATAACAAACAATATTGATATCTGAAATATAAGTCCAACGAAATAACGAGAAAGTAAATCTTTAATTTTATTAAATGATTTTTGAAGTCTAGTTTCTTTATCTTCAGGTATAAAACTCATGATGCTTCCTTCAAATAGCTGGCTGTCTTTCAAAAAGAAAAACGAAATAAACAATACAGAGAATAATCCGATACTAAAATTTCCAAACCCACTTAATATGGAGTTTATTAAATTAGGAATCAACGCGTAATCTAATTTAGAAAGTAAATCAGACTCTTTAAGAGACTGTTCAACATCTACATGGTTAATACCAAAATAGCTAGTTGCTTCCAGATATAAATCTTCAACATTGCCTTGTAGCTCTTTAATGTCTAGTAGTTCTAGATTATGGCTTTGCTCAGTAATTAGGGGAATAAACAATACAAATAACCCAACTAAAAAGCCTATGAGTAATACCATAGTCACTATAACGGCTATAATGTTTTTGAATTTAAGTTTGTTTCTTAAAAACTGTACAATTGGTCTACCAATTAATGAAGTTATAGCAGCAATGACAATATATACAAGTACCGATTGAATTTTATATAAAAAAAATGCTACAAGACAAATGCCTACAACAACTGCTAGTGCTCTTAAAATTCCGTTTGCGATTATTTTTGAATTCATAAGGTAAATATATGAATTTGTATCATAGAGATTGTTTTGTTATTTCGTAAAGTGCAATATTTGTGGCTTGTACAGCATTCATGCTACTATTTTGACCAAACATTGTAATATGAATTGTATTATGAGATTCTTGTAGTATAGTTTCTGAAACGCCAAAATTTTCATCGCCTATAACCAAAGCAATGGGTTTTTCAGTTGAAAACTTAAAGCTATCTACAGGTGTGCTTTTATCTGTTATTTCTAAAGAAATTATTTGATAGTCGTTGTTTTTTAATTCAGAAATTACCGAAATAGCAGATTCGTGAATCTCATAAGGAACTACTTTTTCTGTAGCTCTTGATGTTTTTGTCATTTTTCTGCCAAAGGGAATATGGCCTCCACAAAAAATAACTTTTTCAACACCAAAGGCATCAGCAATTCTAAATAAGCTACCAATGTTTGGTGCGTTAGTAATATTGTCACAAACTAACGTTATTGGGAATGTGCGCTTTTTAAAATTAGTATTGTAGTGGTTTAGTTGCATTTATAGCGATTAGTTTTCAAATACATATTTAATGATGTTTGCACCCATTTTTAAAGCTTTTTCACGAACTTCTGGCGGATCGTTATGTACAATTTCATCTTCCCAACCATCTCCTAAATCGCTTTCAAAAGTAAATAAGACCACAAGTCTGCTTTCGTGAAAAATACCAAAAGCTTGAGGTCTTGTGCCATCGTGTTCATGAATTTTAGGTAATCCTTTCGGAAAATTAAAAGCGCTATTAAAAATAGGATGATTTGCAGGGAGTTCTATAAATGCTTTTTCAGGAAAAACTTTTTTTAACTCTCTAGTAATGTATGGTTTAATTCCGTAATTGTCATCAATATGTAAAAAACCTCCAGAGATTAAGTAGTTTCTTAAGTTTTCAGCATCTTCGTCATTAAAAAACACATTTCCATGACCTGTCATGTGAATAAAAGCATATTGAAAAATATCTGGACTGCCAGTTTCTACAGTTTCAGTTTTTTCATTAATTTTTGTATTGATATTTTCATTACAAAATTTAACCAAATTAGGTAATGATGTAGGGTTACCATACCAATCGCCACCACCTTTATATTTTAATACGGCAACCTCTTGAGCTTGCATTCCTATTGTTAGCAGGCATAGGAATAATGCTGTTATATAAGTTTGTGTGTTATTCATTTGTGTAAGCTACCGAATGACAAGCTACTATAGCGGCTGTCTCTGTACGTAATCTGGTTTCTCCCAAAGTTACAGGAATAAAATTGTTTTGTAATGCAATTTCAATTTCTTTAACACTAAAATCGCCTTCAGGTCCTATTAAGATAATAACGTCTTTTTCGGATTGCAATTCCTTTTTAAGAGATTTTTTATCTAACTCTTCACAATGAGCTATAAACTGTTGACCATTAAAGTTTTGTTGAATAAATTCTGTAAATGGTATGGCGTCATGAAGTATTGGTAAATAGCTTTGCAATGATTGCTTCATAGCCGATTGCAATATCTTTTGAAAACGTTCTGGTTTAATTATTTTACGTTCGCTATGATCACATATTATGGGAGTTATTTCTTGAATGCCAATTTCAGTAGCTTTTTCTAAAAACCACTCATAGCGATCATTCATTTTTGTAGGAGCAACAGCTATATGTAAATTGTATTTAGGCTTTGGTTGTTGTGTTTTTCCAGTTATTGAAACAACACAGTTTTTTATATCAGCCACAGTGATTTTTGCAGTAAACAGCCAACCTTTACCATTGGTAATGTGAAGCGTGTCATCAATAGTTTTTCTTAAAACTTTTACAATGTGTCTGCTTTCGTCTTTATCAAAAGAAAACTGTGTATCGTTATCAGATATATTAGCGTTGTAAAAAAGTTGCATATTATTTAGGCTCTACGACTTTTAAGACTTTAATTTCTTTAATGTTTTCGGGTTCGTGGGTTTTCAGTACAATGTAATACGAATCTTTCTCTACGTCATCAATTTTAAAGATATCGTTTAGCGCGTGTGTGTCATTAATTATAGCGTTCTCTAAAGTAGCAGAAAGTCTACCTTCAGTAAACCAACCAGTATCACCACCGCGTGTTGCATTACGACTTATAGAATATTGCTCGGCTAGTTGAGCAAAAGAAAACAGCTTCTTTTTATACTTACCAATGATTTGATCTCTTATATCATTAATTTCATCTTGAGTTTTGCCTTTTCCATTTAGTAATATATAGCTTACTCTATAGTGAGATACATTATATTTTTCAACCACTTTATAGTGTACATGTTCAAAATCTGTTTCTACGTTAGTTTTTCCTCCAACACGTTTTTTTAAAAGCTCTTGAGCTAATCTGGTTTTGTGTTTAGCTTCGTTAAATGTAATAAGTTTATTTTTTTTGCTTCCTTTTTCAGAAATGTAAGTTTCAGCTTGACTTGCATCTGTAATGGCATCTAACTCTTTAGACGCATTTTGAGATTGAATGAATGATGTAGATAGAACAAAAAATAGAATAAATAGTCTCATTTAGGTCTTTTTTTAGTGGTTAGAATACAAAAAAACAAAATTATAGTGTAGATATCCTTTAATTAATAAAGGTTATCAACAGAAATTTTAACAATATTAGTTAGATTTTTAATCTTGCTGAAGCTGTTATGTTTTGTTCAGAGAAATTCCCTTCAAGATATTTTAGGTATCCTACAATAGCAATCATAGCAGCGTTATCTGTAGTGAATTCAAATTTAGGTACATAAGTTTTCCATCCAAATTTGCTTTCTCCATTTTTTAAAGCTTGTCTAATTCCAGAATTGGCAGATACGCCACCGCCAATAGCAATGTGCTTTATACCTGTTTCTTTACTTGCAAGCTTAAGTTTATCTATTAAAATACCAATAATGGTGTATTGTATTGAAGCGCAAATGTCATTAATATTTTCATCAATGAAATTAGGATTGGCTTTTTTTTCTTTTTGTATAAAATATAAGATAGCGGTTTTTAAGCCAGAAAAGCTAAAGTTTAGTCCGTCTACTTTAGGTTTTGTAAACTTAAAAGCTTTTGGGTTTCCAAGTTTTGCACGTTTGTCTATTTCTGGTCCAGCAGGATATCCTAAACCTAAAATTTTTCCGCTTTTGTCATAAGCTTCACCTACAGCATCATCTATAGTTTCACCAATAACTTTCATGTCAAAGTAACTAGAAACTTTAACTATTTGAGTGTGTCCACCAGAAATAGTCATTGCTAAAAAAGGGAAAGGAGGTTTGTTAAAGCCTTCTTCATCTATAAAATGAGCTAAAATATGAGCTTGCATATGGTTCACATCTATTAACGGAATGTCTAGACCAAAAGCTAATGATTTAGCAAAAGATGTACCTACAAGCAAAGAACCCATAAGTCCTGGACCTCGCGTAAAAGCTATGGCGTTTAATTGAGACTTGTCAATATTAGCTTTTTTAAGTGCTTGTGCCACAACAGGAACAATGTTTTGCTGATGCGCTCTAGAGGCAAGTTCAGGAACAACGCCGCCATATTCTTGATGTATTTTTTGGCTTGCAATAACGTTACTTAAAATCTTGCCATTATGCATAACAGATGCTGCTGTGTCGTCGCAAGAAGACTCAATTCCGAGAATATAAATATTTTGTGAACTCATTAATAAAAATTAGGCACAATAATTGTTAATTTTGGCTTCAAAGTTATAACTTTAAAAACGTATCAGAAAATTTTTAAAAATAGTATCAAAGCTAGTATTAATTTTACTACTTCTTTTCATCATATTGGTGTTGGTGTTTTCTATACCCGCAGTTCAAACAAAGCTAGGTGCTTATGCAACAGATTTAATAAACCGCGATTATAAAACAAATATAAACATTGGTAGAGTAGGATTGCAGTTTAATGGCGATGTTGAGTTAAAAGAAATACTAATTAGAGATTACAAGCAAGATACATTGATTAGTGTTTTAGAACTAAACACATCTATAATTAACTTTAAAAATCTATATAATAGTAAATTAGCTTTTGGTGATATAGATTTAGAAGGCCTTATATTTAATTTAAAGAAATACAAAGGAGCTTCAGAAACTAATTTAGATGTTTTTGTAGCTAGATTTGATGAAGAAACACCTAGTAAAGAAAAAAGCAACTTTTTGCTATCTTCTAGTGATGTTACAATTACAGACGGAACTTTTAGGTTGATAGATGAAAATATTGAAAACCCTAATATTTTAGAATTTAATGCTATAGATATTAATGCAACTACATTTCTCATAAACGGCAGTGATGTAAGTATGCGTGTAAATAATTTAGCATTTTTTGATAGTCGTGGACTTGAAATGAAAAATTTGGTAACAAATTTTGCATATACACCAGAACATATATTTCTTGAAGATTTAGATATTGAAACAAAAAACTCAACCCTACAAGGAGAAGTTAAGTTTTTGTTTAACCGTGAAGACTTAAAAGACTTTACAGACAAAGTAAATATAGACGCTACATTTACAAAAGCAGATATTGCTCTAAATGAATTAAATACTTTTTACAATGAGTTTGGAGTAAACCAGCGAGCTGCATTTAGCACAAAAGTTTCAGGAACACTTAACAATATGAAACTTGATGACTTGCGTCTTAATACAAGTTCTAGAAGTAGCGTATATGGCGATATTACTTTTAAAAACCTTTTTAATGCCCAAGATGATAACTTTCATATGAATGGGTATTTCTCAAACCTATCATCAAATTATAGAGATCTTAAAGCGTTATTGCCAAATGTGTTGGGAGAAACCATTCCTTCGTCTTTTGAAAGGCTTGGAAATTTCACTATAGTTGGGCAATCAGAAATATCACCAAAAACCATAAAGGCTGATATAGAAATAGATACTGATTTAGGGTTTATAGATTCTAATCTTGTTATGAATTCTATTGATGATATTGACAATGCTTCTTATGTAGGTAATGTAATACTTACTGATTTTGATATGGGGCAGTTTCTTGAAGACCCAACATTAAAACAAGTATCTCTTAACCTAGATGTAGATGGAAAAGGTTTTACCAAAGCCAATGTAAATACTAAACTATTAGGAGATATCTTTAGTTTAGATTACAATAATTATGTTTATCAAAATATAGAAGTATCCGGAACATTAAAGGAAAATGTATATAATGGTAGATTACGATCTAATGATAAAAATCTTAAACTAAAATTTAATGGATTGGCTGATGTCTCAAAAGAGGTAAATAAATTCGACTTTGTAGCTGAAGTAGATTATGCCAATTTAAAAGCGCTTAATTTTGTTAAAAACGATAGCTTATCTGTTTTTAAAGGTGTTGTTGATATGAAAATGACAGGAACATCTCTAAATGATGCGATTGGTTCTATTCAATTTAATAAAACATATTACGAGAATGAATACGATAAATACGAGTTTGATGATTTTGAAATTACATCATCTATAAAAAATAATGTAAGATATATAGATGTTAACTCTCCTGATATTATTGAAGGTCAATTAAGTGGTGAATTCCTATTTGAAGACATCGCCAAACTTTTTGAAAACGCCATAGGCAGTATTTATACAAACTATAAACCTCATGAAGTAGCCGAAAATCAGTATATAGATTTCAATTTTAAAATTTATAATAAAATAGTTGAAGTATTTGTTCCTGATATTGAATTAGGAACAAACACTTATATTAGAGGTCATGTAGAAAGCAATGAAAAAGCTTTTGACCTAGTATTTAGATCTCCAAAAATAAAACTCTTTGATTATTTTGCTGAATCTATAGCTGTTCAAGTAGATAATAAAAACCCATTATTTAACACCTATGCAGAAATAGATAGTATAAACACCAAATATTACAATATATCTAAATTCAACTTGATTAATGTAACGCTAAATGATACACTTTTTGTTAGGTCAGAATTTCAAGGAGGAGCAAAAAACAGAGATGTTTATAACTTAAGTTTTTACCATACTATAAATGAGGAAAATAAATCAGTAATAGGGTTTAAAAAATCTGATGCGACATTTAAAAACAATAAATGGATTATAAACGAAAACAGAAACAAGTACAACAAAATTGTATTTGATAACAAGTTTAATTCCATTAAAATAGACTCGTTTATGATGAGTCATAACCAAGAACAAATCAAGCTGTCTGGTGTTTTAAGAGATTCAACATATAAAGACATAAAGCTTGATTTTAAAGATGTAGATTTAGCTAAAATAACACCAGAAATAGATAGCCTAAAGCTAAAAGGAAATGTAAACGGTAAGCTAGATATCTTACAAGAAAAAGGTAGTTACTTACCAAACTCAACAATTACTATAGATGATTTAGAGGTTAATGATTTACTGTTAGGCTCATTTGACGCCCAAATAACAGGTAATGAGGATTTAACAAATTATAAAGTTAATGCCAAAATTAAAGATGATGTATCAGAATCTTTTAGAGCATTAGGAAATATAAATGTATCTGGAGCAACGTCATCTATAGATGTCGCTTTAAATTTTAAAGATTTTAATCTGAAACCTCTAAATCCTTTCCTAGATGGTATATTAAGTAATATTAGAGGATTTGTTACAGGAACCGCAAATCTAGGCGGTGATTTAAGTAAGCCAGATATAAATGGTGAACTAACTTTAAATAACTCCGGGCTAACTGTTCCTTTTTTAAACGTAGATTTTGATTTTGCTCAAGCCTCATCGGTAACTTTAGAAAATCAAAGTTTTATTTTCAATAATATTGATATTACAGATACCAAGTATAATACAAAAGGTTGGATAGACGGTTCAATTAGCCATATTAACTTTTCTAATTGGAATTTAGATTTAGGTATAAGAGCAAATAATATGCTTGTTTTAGATACAGAAGAAAATGAAGATCTTCCATATTATGGTACTGCTTTTATTGATGGTTATGCTAGCTTAAAAGGGCCTACAGAACAATTGGTTATAGATGTAATAGCACAAACAAAACCTAATACAGTATTTGTAATTCCGCTAAATGACTCCGAATCTTTTGGTGACAATTCATTTATTCACTTCTTAACACCTGAAGAAAAACTAGCCAAACAAAAAGGAGAAGCAATACGAATAAAAGATGTATCAGGTTTAGAACTAGATTTTGATTTAGATATAACCAAAGATGCCGAAATAGAGATTGTTATTGATAAAACATCAGGAAGTACTATACGTGGTCGTGGTATTGGAGGAATTCTATTAGATATAAACACAAACGGTAAATTTAAAATTTACGGAGATTTTTCAGTAGTAGAAGGTGTATACAACTTTTTATATGGAGGTTTAGTGCAAAAAGAATTCACAGTTGAACCTGGAGGATCTATAGCTTGGAATGGAGATCCATTAAAGGCCAACATAGATTTAAAAGCTATTTATAAAACCAATGCAAATCCATCTCCATTATTAGATAATCCAATAAACAGAAGCATACCTGTTCATTTAGAAACCAATCTAACAGGTCAGTTAGAGAAACCAGATATCAATTTCGATTTTAGTTTTCCTAACTTAAGCTCTACAGTAAAATCAGAATTAGCTTATAGATTAGAATCTAAAGAAGATAGAGATAATCAAGCCTTATTTTTATTAGCTACCGGTTCATTCTCTAACAAATCAAATGTGAACTTTACAGGAACCATAACAGAGCGACTTAACGGTATTGTAAACGGAATTTTATCTGATGGTAATAATAAAGTTAATATAGGTCTTAATTACGAAGCAGGAGCAAACACACCAGAATATCAAACTGATGATAGACTGGGTGTAACTTTACAAACAAATATTACAGATCGTGTATTAATAAACGGTAAAGTAGGAGTTCCCGTTGGTGGAGTTAGCGAAACCGTAATTGCTGGTGATGTACAAATAGACTTTTTATTAAATGAAGAAGGAACACTTACCGCAAAAGTATTTAATAGAGAAAATAGTATTAGAAATTTTGGAGAAGAAATAGGCTACACTCAAGGGTTAGGTATTTCTTACAATGTAGATTTTGATACATTTAAAGAATTACTTCAAATTATATTTAAAGGTAAAGCTAAAGTAGAAGAAGAAAAGCAAAAAGAAGAAGCTGAAGAAGAAGAAAAACTACCTTCATATATCGGTTTCAAAAAAGAAAATAAAGATTAAAATTTCATTCAGATTTTAACTTAAAACACTTCATTATTATTGCTAAAACTAATTAGTTATTAACGAAAACGATTGAGTTTTTGTTTGATTGTTAAATTATATGAAATAGCACTATGTTTATATAATTTCTTTATTAGTTTTACTACTCAAACTAGAAATACATGTCAAAAACAATAAAAAAAATAGGTGTTATGACCTCTGGTGGTGACTCACCAGGAATGAATGCTGCCATACGATCTGTGGTAAGAACTTGTGCCTATCATCAAATAGAATGTGTTGGTATATATAGAGGTTACCAAGGCATGATTGAAGGCGACTTTAAAGAAATGGATGCTCGTAGTGTAAAAGGCATTATAAATAAAGGAGGTACCATTTTAAAATCAGCAAGATCTAACGAATTTAGAACCCCAGAAGGACGCAAAAAAGCTTACGATAAACTTAAAGAAGCCAACATAGACGCTTTAGTAACCATAGGCGGAGATGGTACATTTACAGGAGCTATGATTTTTAATAGCGAATACAACTTTCCTGTAATGGGTATACCAGGAACTATTGATAATGATATTTATGGTACTTCTCATACGCTAGGTTATGATACGGCGCTTAATACTGTTGTTGAAGTAATTGATAAAATTAGAGATACAGCAAGTTCTCACAACAGATTATTTTTTGTAGAAGTAATGGGACGAGATGTTGGTCACATAGCATTAAACGTAGGTGTTGGAGCTGGTGCTGAAGAAATTTTAATCCCAGAAGAAGATTTAGGATTAGACAGACTTTTAGAGTCTTTAAGACGCAGTAAACAATCAGGAAAATCATCAAGTATCGTTGTAGTTGCAGAAGGCGATAAAATAGGTAAAAATGTTTTTGAGCTAAAAGACTATGTAGATGAAAATATGGCCGAATATGAAACACGTGTATCAGTATTAGGGCATATGCAACGTGGCGGATCTCCATCATGCTTTGATCGCGTTTTAGCAAGTAGAATGGGAGTAAAAGCAGTAGAAAGCCTGTTAGAAGGAAAAAGCAATTTTATGGTAGGCTTACTTAATGATAAAATGGCATTAACACCATTAGATCAAGCTATAAAAGGACAATCAAAAATAAATTTAGAATTACTTCGTGTGTCAGATATCATGACCACATAACTTAAAAATAGAATATGTCAACATTAAAATTAGGAATTAACGGATTCGGAAGAATAGGAAGAATAGTATTTAGAGCTACAGTAAATAGACCAGATGTAGATGTGGTAGCAATAAATGATTTGTTAGATGTAGAGCATTTAGCATATTTATTAGAGTATGACTCTGTACATGGAAAATTTGATGGAACAATAGAGGTTAAAGATGGCCACTTAGTAGTAAATGGTAAAACAGTAAGAGTTACTGCAGAAAGAGACCCAAAAAACCTAAAGTGGGATGAAGCAGGTGTAGATGTAGTAGCAGAATGTACAGGTATATTTACAACATTAGATACAGCACAATATCATTTAGATGCAGGAGCGAAAAAAGTAGTTATTTCTGCACCAAGTAAAGATGCACCTATGTTTGTTATGGGTGTGAATCACCAAGACGTTAAAGCATCAGATAATATTGTGTCAAATGCATCTTGTACAACTAACTGTTTAGCTCCTTTAGCAAAAGTTATCGATGATAATTTTGGTATAGAAGAAGGTTTAATGACAACTGTTCACGCAACAACAGCAACTCAATTAACTGTAGATGGTCCTTCTAGAAAAGACTACAGAGGTGGAAGAAGCGCATTGTTAAACATTATTCCAGCATCAACAGGAGCAGCAAAAGCTGTAGGTAAAGTAATTCCTAAATTAAACGGAAAATTAACAGGAATGGCATTTCGTGTTCCAACAGCTGACGTATCAGTTGTAGATTTAACGTTCAGAACCGAAAAAGAAACTTCATTAGAAGAAATTAAAAAAGCATTTAAAGCAGCTTCTGAAGATGCTATGAACGGAGTTCTAGGATATACTGATGAATTAGTAGTTTCTCAAGACTTTGTTAGTGATGCAAGAACAAGTATTTTTGATGCTGAAGCAGCTATCGAGTTAAATTCAAAATTCTTTAAAGTAGTTTCTTGGTATGATAATGAGTTTGGATACTCAAACAAATTAGTAGATTTAGCACAGCACGTGTATAGTCTATAATTGTAAACTTACTTTAAATTAAATATTAATACCGTAGTTTATAATTAGTTTATTATAGGCTACGGTTTTTTTATAAAATTAGATATGATATTAATTGTAGATAGTGGCTCAACAAAATGTGATTGGATTTCTGTTGATAATAATGGAAAGCAACTTTTAGAAAAAATAAGATCAAAAGGATTAAATCCTGCGATTTTAAAAACCAAAAAGCTTAATAAAATCATTAAAGGAATAAAAGAATTGAAACCTCATAGAGATGAGGTAACTCATGTTTTTTTCTATGGTGCTGGTTGTGGTACTGAAAAACCAAGATTATTATTAAAGGAAGTTTTAGAATCTGTATTTGTCAATGCAGTTGTTGAAGTTAATGAAGATACATTGGCGGCAGTAAGAGCAACCATTAATTCTGATAACGAAGCCGCAGTTGTATGTATTTTAGGAACAGGGTCTAACTGTAGTTATTTTGATGGAGAGCAATTGCATCAACGTGTAGACTCTTTAGGTTATACCATTATGGATGATGCCTCTGGTAATTATTACGGAAAACAACTCATCCGCGATTATTACTTTAATCAAATGCCAGAAGCCCTTAAGGTTTCTTTTGCAGGAAAATACAATTTAGAAGCAGATTACATAAAATATAACCTATATAAACAACCTAACCCTAATGCATATTTAGCTACGTTTGCAGAATTTATGATTTTAAATAAAGATTCTGAATACGCTAAAAACCTAATAAAAAAAGGGTTGAGAGTTTTTATAACCAATATGGTTATGCAGTTTAAAGAAGAAATTAAAACCAATCCAGTTCATTTTGCAGGATCTATAGCTTTCTTTTCTGAAAGTGAAATACATGAAGTCGCTGAAGAATTTGGATTTAAAGTTGGGAATATTGTAAGAAGACCTATTGAAGGACTTGTAAAATATCATACATCAAAGCTTTAGTAATTTAAAGTAAAAAACAATATACTTATAAAAAAAGCACTCAAAATGAGTGCTTTTTTTATATCAATTAAATAACTCCCAGTAGCATAAAGCTGTTTTTATTATCAAAAATACTCAATTTGAGTATTTTACAAAAAAAGGACTAGTGTTAATTTTGTAGGAAAATATTTATTAAGAATTTAGATAAGCCTTAATCAATTAATATTTAATTATGAGAAAACTATTACTTTTTATTCTAACACTATTTGTTGTAAATAGTACTTATAGTCAGGTAACTGAGCTTTGGGGAATGACTAGGTCAGGTGGAGATAATGACTTTGGGACTATTTTTAAAACAGATGAAAATGGTAATAATCATGAGGTTATTTATTCGTTTCAAAATACAGATGGGGCATTTCCAACAGGAGATTTAGTTTACACAAGTAATGGTAAATTTTATGGAATGTGTACTGCTGGTGGTTCAAATGGTAACGGTGTTTTGTTTGAATATAATCTACAAACAAATACATATACGGTAAGAGTTAACTTTGATAATGCAACAACTGGATCAACACCATATGGTGGTTTAACTTTGGCTGACAACGGTAAGTTGTATGGTATGACTTATGATGGTGGTTCTAATAATTACGGTGTTCTTTTTGAGTTTGATACTAACAACAACACATTAGTTAAAAAACTTGATTTTGATGGAACAACTAATGGTAGTAACCCAAGAGGCAAATTATTAAAAGCATCAAATGGCAAATTGTATGGGGTTACATTAAGAGGTGGATTAAATAATACTGGTGTTCTTTTTGAGTTTGATACAACCACAGAAGTTTATACAAAGAAAAGAGACTTCTTTTCTAGTGCTAGACTGCCTCAAGGGAGTTTAATAGAAGCCGATAACGGTAAATTTTATGTAGTAACTTCTAGGTATTATGATTCTAGTTATGGGGATTATAGAGGCGGGCACCTTTTGGAATATGATTTAACTACAGATACATTTATTTCTAAAGAACAATTTGCAGGTAGTGCTAATCTTAAAGGCGGGCTTATTCAAGCTACAAATGGTAAGATATATGTTTCAGTCAGCAGCAGTTCTGGTCCATATCGCACTTATATATTCAAGTATGATTTAGATTTAGATAACCTCTCTGCAGTTACTATTAGCGAAGGAAGTCATGAAATAAGTAATTTATTACTAGCTCCAAATAATAAAATTTACGCAATGACAGAGCAAGGCGGTACAAATAATTTAGGAGTAATGTTTGAGTATGATTCAACTAATGACACTTATATTATTAAAACAAATTTTACAGGAGTAAATGGAAGTCTTCCTCACGAATATACTAAATTGACAGCTGCAACTTTCCCACAAACGTATGTTCCTGATGATAATTTTGAGCAACGTTTAATAGATTTAGGATATGACGATGTTTTAGATGACTATGTGTTAACACATAATATTAGTGGTGTTACAAATCTTTTAATAGCAGCAAGAAATATTTCTGATTTAACCGGAATTGAAGATTTTGTTGCATTGGAGAATTTACAATGCCACTATAACAACCTAACAGCTCTTGATTTATCTAACAACACGTCATTGGTACAATTAAATTGTTCTAATAATAGTTTATCAAGTTTAAACACAAGCACTTTAACATCGTTAGAGCATTTAACTTGTTTTGCAAATAATATAACAAGTTTAGATTTAAGCATGAATACATCATTAAGAATTTTTAGTTGCAGTTCTAATAACATGTCTAGCTTAAACTTAAGAAATGGTAATAACACGATAATTCAAGGAATAAATACGACTAACAATCCTTCTTTAACTTGTGTTCAAGTTGATGATGAAGATTATTCAACAGCAAATTGGACTCTTATTGATAGTCACACTGTCTTTAGTGAAGATTGCTCAACTCTATCAGTAAATGATACTAATATAGATAACGGATTAGTAATATATCCAAACCCTGTAAAAGAGAAGCTCTTTATAAAAGGTCTTAATACAAGTTCAACATATAACTTATATAATATTACAGGTCAGTTTTTAGGCTCTGGTAACTTATCAAAGAGTCGTAATAGTATTAATGTGCAGCACCTTAATAAAGGTATTTTTATGATAGAGATTATTAATGCGTCCACAAAATCAAAACAAACATTTAAAGTTATTAAAAACTAGATTTGTTAAAAAGTAAAGCACTCAATATTGAGTGCTTTTTTATTGTAATATACTCATATTGAGTATTTCTATACAGTTACAAATGCCGTATTTTTATAATGATATATACCCATTATTAGGTATTTATAATGCTAGTTCAGATAATTAATTTTAAGCTTAAATATAAAAAGCTTTATGAGGTACTATGTGATGATATTATTTTTAATGTTTTTTTCATTTGCTTTTTCACAAAAAGACAGTGAATATGATCATTATTATGATTTAAATGAAGCACCCGAACAAGTAGAAAATCTTCATATATCTGGAACTATTCAGGATATTTCTAAAATCAATTTTAAGCAGTATAAAAATCTAAAACGGTTAAAGTTATCACTAGAGTTTTTTGATGAAAACACCCACAATACCAATCTTAATAATTTATGTGGCTTACAACTTGAATCCATAAGTTATAGTTCTGTTTTTTATAATCATGTTCCAGAAAATATAGCTTCATTTTTTCCTAAATGCACTAAAAAAATTAAGGCTGATACTTTAAAATTAGAATATCGAGGAAAATACGGATACATTCCGAAGAAACTATTTGACTTTAACACAATTAATAGTTTAGAACTTAAACTGTACCAAAACCTATTAAAAGCCGATTATGAGTTTTTTAGAAATCTGATAAGCTTAAAAAATTTAAAATTAACCAATCAAGAAGGTTTCACTTATTCAGTCAATGCGAAACTGTTTAATGATTTTAGGAGTATTCAGGTATTAAAAATACATAACAGTATTATAAACAAAGCTTCGTTAAAACGCATTTCAAAACTTAAAACTATCAAGCATTTAGAATTACTTGATAGCGATTTTAATAATCAATATTTGAATTTATCAAAGCTTAAAAATTTAGAATCACTATCGTTAAAGAGTGCCTTGTCTAAAGAAAAAGGTGTACTATTTATAAATACACTCAATGATGATAATAAATTAAAACATTTAAGTATTACTGATTGTGAAGGTTTTGTTCAAGACATTGAAAAAGTTGATTTTTCAAAACTTTCAAAATTAGAAACTTTAAAAATCTATGCACCAATAGATAAGTTTCCAGAACAAGTAAAGTCTTTAAAAAATTTAAGTACACTTCATTTACAAATAAGTAGTTGGAATACAAGCAACATTATACCAGAAAGTACATATGCATACCTACAAGATTTGCAAACTTGTAGCATAAATACTGATGATGAAAATTATAATAGAATTATGGGCTTAAAAGCCGATACTATTGTTATTGATAATACAAATGGTGATGGTGTTTTTTTAGCAAGAAATACAGTTTCTAAAAAGTGGGGAATGTTTCAAGATTTAGGAAATGGAGCCTTTAAAGAGTTAATTCCGTATAACTACGATAAAATAGATTTTTTTGGTTGGAATGCTAGTTATACCAAAGTCTATAAAAATAATAAAGTAGGTGTTTACTTGTCTACATGGAGCTATTTTGAGGCTGCAAAAGAAACAATACCTTGTATTTATGATGATTTACGAAAAGTAAATGTTGATAACAAAAACTACCTTGCAGCCAAGAAGAATAACAAATGGGGTCTAATTGATTGGAAAACAGGAGAAAAAATTTCTCAAATAGATTATGACAGTTTAATTGAACTTCCTAAAGTAGCCCAAAAAAATTAGCTGTAAACCTGATTTTCTTGTTCAGCAACTCGTATAAAAGTTGTACGTTTTGTAAGCTCTTTTAAGCGTTCAGCTCCTACATAAGTACAAGTGCTTCTTATACCGCCTAGTATGTCTTGTAGTGTATTCGCAACAGCTCCTTTATATGGAACTTCAACAGTTTTACCTTCACTTGCTCTATATTCAGCTACGCCACCAACATGTTTTTCCATAGCAGTAGAAGAGCTCATGCCATAAAATTGCTTGTATTGTTTTCCGTTTTTTGTAACAAGTTCGCCGCCACTTTCAGAATGACCAGATAACATACCACCGAGCATAACAAAGTCTGCGCCAGCACCAAAAGCTTTAGCAACATCACCAGGAGTTGTACAGCCACCATCACTTATAATTTGTCCACCAAGCCCATGAGCGGCATCAGCACATTCAATAATAGCAGATAGTTGTGGGTAGCCAACACCTGTTTTTACTCTGGTAGTACAAACACTTCCAGGGCCAATACCTACTTTAATAATATCGGCACCAGCTAATAATAATTCTTCAACCATTTCACCTGTTACTACATTTCCAGCAATGATAACTTTGTCAGGATATTGCTTTCGCGTTTGCTTTACAAAACTCACAAAATGTTCAGAGTAACCATTGGCTACATCAATACAAATAAACTTAAGTTGTGGATTATTGGTAAATATAGCAGCAAGTTTTTCAGAATCTTTAGTGCCTGTACCTGTACTCACTGCAATAAAATCTTCAATTCCTTTTGGTGCTTGAGATAAAAAAGCCTGCCATTCATTATTTGTATAATGTTTATGAATGGCTGTAAATAATTTCTGTTTAGATAATGCTAAAGCCATTTCAAAAGTTCCAACAGTATCCATATTAGCTGCCATTATAGGTACTCCAGTCCATGTCGCTGTACTATTCAAAAAAGTAAAGGAGCGCTCAAGACTTACTTGAGACCTGCTTTTTAATGTAGAGCGTTTAGGTCTTATCATTACATCTTTAAATCCTAACTTAATGTCTTGTTCAATGCGCATATTCTAAAAGAAATTTGGTTACCATCAAAAATACGAGATATATTAAAATAGTTGAAAGCAAAGTTTTATATAACGTACTCTTTTATTAACAATTGTTCATAGGTGATTGCTCTTAAAAATAATTCTCGTTTGAATTCCATAGAAATTAAGATTAACTTCGTTAACTCATAAATCTGATTATACATTCAAGATGAAAAACCACTTTTTTTTAACTCTGATATCTTTATTTACTGCTGTGGCTGTTTCTCAAAACACAAACACATCTACCTTACAAATAGAAACCATTATGAAGGGCAATGATTTTATAGGTCATTTACCTTCTAATCCTGAATGGTATGATAATAATAATGTGTATTTTGATTGGAACCCTGATAATGCTTTTAGTGATTCACTATATGTATACAATCTTAAGACTGATAAAGTATCAAAAGTTGATTTTGAAACAGAATATAATTTGCCAGCTAGCTATGCAGTTTTTAATGCATCCAGAACAAAAAAAGTTTATTCAAAATACGGTGACATATATATTACAGATGTTAAAACCAATTCAACGACAAGAATCACTCAAACACTAGAAAGAGAATCAAATCCGCATTTCACTTTAAATGATACTCAAATTGCATATGTGAAAAATGGAAATTTGTTTACTTGGACATTAAAGACCGGAGAGATAAAGCAGGTAACAAATTTTAAAAAAATAAAAGGAGAAGCAAAAGATACAGAAAAAGATGCATGGTTAAAAGAAGATCAACTAGCAATGTTTACAGTGCTTCAAGAGCGAAAAGCAAAAGCAGATATGCGTGATAGCTTATTAAAACGATATGAAGTTAAAAAACCATTAGAAATTGACACAAAAGGACGCTCTATTAGAAACCAACAAATGAGTCCTGACGGAAATTATGTGACCTATCTTACTGTAAAGTATGCCAAAAATAAGAGAACGATTATGCCTCATTATGTAACCGAGTCTGGTTATACTGAAGACGAAAATACACGTTCTAAAGTAGGTGACGAGCAAAGTATTTACGAAATGCATATTTATGATATAAAAAATAGAAAAACATATCCTGTGTTATTAGATAATCTTGAAGGATTAGATTACATTCCAGAATACACTAAAGATTATCCAGATAAAACCTATGTTAATGAAAATAGGATAGAATATATTTCAAAACCTTATTGGAATACTACAGGAAGTAAAGCTATAATTAATATTACTTCAAATGACTATAAGGATAGGTGGATTGCGTTATTAAATCTAGATAATGGAACAATAAAAAATGTTGACCATCAGCATGATGAAGCTTGGATTGCAGGTCCTGGTATAGGTTGGTTTAGTAATTTATCACTTGGTTGGATGCCTGATAATGAAAATATCTGGTTTATGTCTGAAAAATCTGGATATGCACATCTATATACTACAAATGTATCAACCCTGAAAACTAAAGCACTTACATCTGGAAAGTTTGAAATATATAACCCAAAAATATCAAACGATAAAACTAGATGGTATTTTACTGCAAATAAGAATCATCCTGGTGATAGGCAATTTTATACTATGCCTATTAAAGGAGGAAAACATGAACAGTTGACAGAAAATGTAGGGCGTAATGATGTTGTGTTATCTCCAGATGAAAAACAAATGGCAATATTATATTCTTTTTCAAATAAGCCAACAGAACTCTATGTGAAACAAAATCCGGTGTATGCTAAAGGAGAAACAACACTAAAGCAAGTTACACAATCAACCACAAAAGCATTTAATACTTATGCGTGGAGAGCTCCAGAAGTTATTACCTTTAAAGCTGATGATGGAGCTCAAGTACATGCACGTTTATATCAGCCAAAATCTTCAGTAAAAAATAACGCAGCAGTTATATTTGTTCATGGAGCAGGTTATCTACAAAATGCTCACAAGTGGTGGAGTTCTTATTATCGTGAGTACATGTTTCATAATCTTTTAGTTGATAATGGTTATACTGTTTTAGATATAGATTATCGAGCTAGCGCTGGTTATGGTCGTGATTGGCGAACAGGTATATACCGTCATATGGGAGGAAAGGATTTGTCTGATCAAGTTGATGGCGCCGAGTATTTAATTTCTAATTTAGGAATAGATAAAAATAAAGTAGGTATTTATGGCGGTTCTTATGGTGGGTTTATTACTCTAATGGGAATGTTTAATGCAGCTGATACTTTTAAGGCTGGAGCAGCAATTAGATCAGTAGGTGATTGGGCGGCATATAATCATGGTTATACAGCAAGAATTCTTAATACACCAGTAACTGATAGTATTGCATATAAAAGAAGTTCTCCAATTTACTTTGCTGACGGATTAAAAGGTGATTTACTTATTTTACACGGTATGATTGATGATAACGTACACTTTCAAGATATGGTAAGATTATCTCAACGTTTGATAGAATTAGGAAAAGAAAACTGGGAAATGGCAATTTATCCAGTAGAGCGCCATGGTTTTGTAGAGCCTAGCAGCTGGACAGATGAATATACACGTATATTTAAATTATTTCAGAAAAGCTTGTTAGGAATAGAATAGAGTAGTAGAGTGTGCTTATTTCACAGCAATCATACTTATTTCAACGTTAACAAATTTTGGTAAATTAGCAACTTCAACGGTTTCTCTTGCAGGAGCCGTTTCTTCATTAAAGTAAGAACCATACACCTCATTTATAAGAGAAAAGTTATTCATATCACTTATAAAAATGGATGTCTTTATAACGTTTTCAAAAGTCATGTCAGCAGCTTTCAAAACAGCTTTCATGTTTTCCATAACTTGTTTTGTTTCTGTTTTTATATCATCTAAAACAAGCTCGCCGGTTTCAGGATGCAAAGCAATTTGCCCAGAGGTATAAAGTGTGTTGTTTACTAAAACGGCTTGGTTATAAGGACCAATTGGAGCAGGAGCTTGAGTCGTATTAATGATAGTTTTCATTTTATGAAGATGTTATAGTTGTTGATCTGGTCTTCTACGTTTATCGTATTTAATGTCTTTTAAGACACTAGATTTTATACCTATAAAGAAATACCAAGAGCTTCTTGAGCTAAAAGGTACCCAGCTAAAATTCATTCGCCAGCTTAATAAATCACGTTCAAAACGTAATTGTGTATAGGTAAATCCGTTGTTTTTAAAATCATATCCTGATGATGCTCCAACAGACCATCTTGGAGATAATTCAATATCACCAGAAAACATCAATGAATGTGATGATATCTCATCTTGCCTTGCCGTGTTCATATAGTTTACAGCATATGCAAAACGAATACTCCAAGGTATTTTATAGTTGTATAATTCACTTGGCTTTTCATCTTCTTCATCTTCTTCATCGTCATAATAAGTCTGATCGGCATAATCTTGAGCGCGACCAAATAAGTCATCAGCACGACCACCACTTCTTAAGTTTTCTTGGGTGCTTTTATCGTTTTTACTTTTATCAAAAGTGTCACTTGATAAAGCATAACTAAAGTTAATATTGGCGTTTGTTAGTCTAAAAAGACTTCCACCATTATCTATGTTCCAAGTGTTTATAATTCTGTTGTTGTTATCTAAAGCGTAAGGATTTAAAGTGGCTCCAAAGTTTATTGTCATTTGGTTTTTAAAAAGCTGTGTGCTTCCGGAAATTCTAACAGGACTCCACTTAAGTGTGTCTTTAGCTAAATCGTAACTTGTAGAAAAGTTTAAGTTATCTAAAATTTTAATCTTCTTTGCTTCGGTTGCTGTAGAATCTCGATCTCTAACTTTAGCTTCAATATTATTTGATACTGAAAAACCTAATGAGCTTGAAAAGTTTTTTGATGGCGCGCCATAAAGTCCGCCTTCAAAACGCGTATATTCATCATAAGTGGTTTGTCCATCAGCATCTATATACTCATATGTTTCGTAAAAATTGTCAAAAGCAGGATTTATAGCATAGCTTACAGACGGTCTCATTACGTGCCTGATGGCTTTTATTTTTTTGTCTTGACCTTCTTTTTCAAAGTTGAACATCCCGTAAAGTGTTGTTCCTAAACTAGAACTAAAATTATAAGTACGATAAGAGTCAAAGCCTCTTACAGGTTCTGTAACAATGTCTTCAATTTCAGGATCATAATATTTGTTTACAGTTTCAAAAGTCCAAACTTCATCATAGCTAGTACCAGCTGTTAGGCTTAAATATTTTAGTATTTTAAAGTTTGTAGATAGCGGAATACTGTGTTTTATACCATTTTCAGCATCATCCCACATTTCTTTTTTAAAGAATAAAGAATCTGTTGTAAGAATTCTGTTTTCAGCTCTAATATTGTATTGAAAGTTTATGTTTTGAATAATTCCTTTTTTTATACCAGATTTTGGTTCAAAAGGGAATATTCTTGAAACACTTGCCTGTATTGTTGGCAAGGTCATGTTTATGTCTTCGGTATTTGTGTTTTGTGAATGTGTTGCAGCAACACTTAAGTTTACTTGAGGCTCACCTTGAAATGTTCTAGAATAAGAAACCGAAGATGATAGCGAGTTATTTAAAAAACTTGGTGCGTTTACTTGGTTTATAGATGCTTGGTAATAGTTGCTACTACCTAGGTTTACAGAGGCTGAAAATCTTGAATTTGGGTTTGCTTTTGCGTCTTGACTATGTGACCATCTTATATTATATATGGTACTTTTAGAATAGTTTGGAAAACCACGCTCGTTACGAATTATGTTTTCGTATCTAAAACCAACATTACCATTATACCTATATCTATTGGCATAATTACTTTCAAATCGCAATCCGTAGCTACCATTGGTGTAATAATCTCCTAATACAGCAAGGTTTACATAGTCATTAATAGCAAAATAATAACCACCATTTTGTAAAAAATAACCTCTACTATTTTCTTCTCCAAAACTAGGAATTATTACCCCAGATGTTTGTTTGTCTGTTAATGGGAAAAAACCAAAAGGTAGTCCAATAGGTGTTGGTACATCAGCAATAACCATGTTGGTAGCTCCAACAACAATTTTCTTTTTTGGTACTAGCTTAATTTTATTTGCTTGAAAATAATATTCCGGGTTTTCAATATTTTTAGAAGTGGTAAAGCGTCCTTTGTATAAGAAAATAACTGAATCATTTTCTTTCTTTGTTATTGGAGCATATATATTTATATCGCCTTGTTGCGATTTTGAATTAAATATTAAGGCTCTTTCTGTATCAAAATTAAATCTGATTGAATCTGGTTCCACAAGATTATCACCTTGTTTAAAGGTAGGATGTTGTGAATACTCACCTAAAGAATCTTTAATACGACCTGCATAAACCTCATTTTTATTGTAGTCTATAACAATAATACCGGCTTTAAGTTCCATATCTTGATAGTAAACTTCAGCATTATTATATAAGTATAGTTTTTGCTCTTTCCTGTTAAAAGAAGTGTAGTCTTTTGCTTTATACGAAACAATACCTTCTAAAAGTTCTTTTTTAGGTTTTACAGAATCTTGTAGTGTAGAATCTTGTCCTTTTTCAGAAATAACAGGCTTTTCAAAGTCTTTTAAGTTTATATCTAAAGTGTCTTCAGTTTTTGTAGGCTTTACTTCAGTACTCGGTTTAGGGAGATCTTGAGCGAAGCTAAAAGTGTTGATAAACACTGTAAAACTTAAGGTGAAAAGTATGTGAAAGATGTTTGTTCGCAACGCTTTTAAATGTATTTTTGTAAAAGTATGGCTCGGTTTTTGAATTGCCAAAATTACATATATTTTTTGTGATTAATTTAATATTCAAGAAAATTTGAAAATTAAAATAAATCGAATCAAAAGTTGTTATTATATCTATGAAAACGAACCCAATAATATTTTTCGTATCCTTTATATTTTTATTAACAGTATCTTCTGTAAATCAGTTGTTTGCTCAAAAAAACTCTGATAAGTTTATCGTTGTTTTAGATGCAGGTCATGGCGGTAAAGATCCAGGAAAGCATTCTAAATATGGTTATAAAGAGAAAGATATTGCTTTAAATATTGTTTTACAAGTAGGTAAAGCATTAGAAAAAAATCCCAATATTAAAGTTGTTTACACACGAAAAACCGATGTGTTTGTAGATTTATTTAAAAGAGGCAAAATAGCTAATGAAGCTAAAGCTGATTTGTTTGTTTCTGTACATTGTAATGCACATACATCTCAAGCATATGGTTCTGAAACCTATGTATTAGGAATTCATAGAAACGAAACAAATTTTAATGTAGCAAAATCTGAAAACGAAGTAATTTATCTAGAAGATGATTATGAACAAAATTACCAAGGTTTTGATCCTAACTCTCCAGATTCTTTTATTGGTTTAACCTTGATGCAAGAAGAATATTTAGATCAGAGTATATTACTAGCAAGTTTTGTTCAAAATAATTTCACTCAAAAGCTAAAGCGCAAAAATAGAGGTGTTAAGCAAGCTGGATTTATAGTGTTACATCAAACTATTATGCCAAGTGTTTTAATAGAAACAGGCTTTGTCACAAATAAAAGCGAAGGTGCATACTTGAACTCTAAAAAAGGACAAACTGAAATATCAAATTCTATAGAAAAGGCAGTTTTAGACTATAAAAATGCTATTTACCAAAATGTTGATGATATTTCTTCAATAGCATCAAGCAAAGTAGTAAAAGAGGAGCCAGCTCAAGTTTATAAAGACATTGTTTTTAAAGTTCAAATTGCTGCTAGCTCAAAAAAGCTGGCAACAAAATCATATAATTTCAACGGATTGGATGATATTTCCAGAGATCAAGAAGGAGCTTTATATAAGTATTATTACGGCAATACTTCAGATTACACCAGAATAAAGCAACTTCAAGATGGCGCTAAAAGTAAAGGCTATAATTCTTGTTTTATAGTTGCTTTTAAAAATGGAAATAAAATATCATTAACAGAAGCCTTAAAAACAACTACAAATTAGAGTCATTCTTTATAAAATTATTTCTAATTTTGTTATAAACCAAACGTATTTACTTTGAATATATCTAAAGAAGTTAAAACCGCTATATTAGTCATTTTAGGAATTATTTTCCTTTATTTCGGAATCAATTATTTAAAAGGTCAAAACGTACTTGATGCGTCAAATACATTTTATACAGAATTTGATTATAATGCTTTAACAACATCATCTCCTGTAACCATAAAAGGGAATAACGTAGGGAAAATCAAAGAAATAAAATATGATTTTGAGAGTGGTAAAACACGAGTAGCGTTTACAGTTGATAATAAACTTAAGTTCTCTAAAAATAGTAAAATAAGACTTTATGAATTAGGACTTATGGGAGGTAATGGTATGGCCATTATTCCTGCGCAAGATGAGCAATATGCAAAAGATGGTGCCGTATTAGAATCTGAAGTAGAAGAAGGTCTTATAAAGAGTTTGACAAGTAATTTTTCAGGCTTAAGCACAGGTTTAGACTCTACATTAAAATCGGCTGACTCTTTATTAATCAATATTAATGATCTTGTAGAAGACGATACTAAAGCAGGTTTAAAACATGCTATTAAAGAACTAAACGGAACCATTGCGTCGTTTAAAACATTGTCTCTTTCTCTTAATCAATTGATTTCTAAAAATGATGAGAGCTTAACAGCTGTTATTACCAACTTTAATACAATTAGTAAAGATTTAGCTGTACTGTCAAGTGATTTAAAAAACGTAGAAGTCTCTAAAACAGTAGCTAATTTAGATACAACCCTTAATAATTTAAATGGTATTTTAGCAGGATTAGATCAAGGAGAAGGTTCTTTAGGTAAACTATTAAAAGACGAAAAGTTATATGATAATTTAGAAGTTGCTTCTATGCAATTAAAAGAGCTTTTGCAAGACGTAAAACTAAATCCTAAACGCTACATTAACGTGTCTGTCTTTGGAGGCAAAAACAAAGAAGATTACGTAAAGCCAGAAAATGAACGCCAATAAACCAACAATCAATGAATTACATACCTAATATTTTATTTGCTATAGCGCTTATTGCAGGAATAGGCTATTTTGCCATGAATGTGAAAAAGCTAGTCCGTAACATTAAACTTGGTAAAGATGTTGATGTAAGCGATAATAAAGAGCAACGTTGGAAAAACATGACAATGATAGCTTTAGGACAAAGCAAAATGGTAAAACGTCCTGTAGCAGGTATTCTTCACGTAATTGTTTATGTAGGTTTTGTTATCATAAATATTGAAGTTTTAGAAATTATTATAGATGGTTTGTTTGGAACACATAGAGCATTATCCAGTATGGGAAGTCTTTATGGTTTTTTAATCGGGTCATTTGAGGTTTTAGCAGCTTTAGTATTTGTTTCTGTTGTAGTTTTTTGGATTAGACGTAACGTTATTAAACTAAAAAGATTCTGGAAGGCAGAAATGACAAGTTGGCCAAAAAATGACGGAAATATCATTTTATACTTTGAAATGGTTTTGATGACGTTGTTTTTAGTCATGAATGCTACAGATGTACATTTTCAAGATATGCAGTCAGGAAATGTGATTAGTCAATTTATCGCTCCTTTATTTAGTGGTTTATCTGAAGCAAGCTTACATGTTATAGAAAGAAGTGCTTGGTGGCTTCACATATTAGGAATTTTGGTATTCTTAAACTATCTATATTTCTCCAAACATTTACATATTTTACTAGCATTTCCTAATACATTTTATGGACGTGTAAAACCAAAAGGACAGTTTGATAATTTAGAAGCTGTTACAAACGAAGTAAAAATGATGATGGATCCAAATGCAAACCCATTTGCTGCACCAGCTGAAGGCGCAGAAGATGAAGTTCCTGCAAAATTTGGAGCAAGTGATGTGCAAGATTTAAATTGGGTACAACTATTAAATGCTTACACATGTACAGAATGTGGTCGTTGTACTAGTGAATGTCCTGCAAACCTTACAGGTAAAAAATTATCGCCTCGTAAAATTATGATGGATACGAGAGATAGGTTAGAAGAAGTTGGAAAAAATATTGATGCTAATAATGGCACTTTTAAAGACGACGGAAAACAACTTCTTGACGATTATATAACAAGAGAAGAATTATGGGCTTGTACTAGTTGTAATGCCTGTGTAGAAGCTTGTCCTGTAAGTATAGATCCGCTATCAATTATTGTTGATATGAGACGCTATTTAGTAATGGAGCAAAGTGCAGCGCCAGTAGAACTAAATAACATGATGACAAATATTGAAAATAATGGTGCACCTTGGCCTTACAACCAAATGGATAGACTAAACTGGAAAGACGAATAATGTAGACATGAAACGGTTTTATATATTTCTGTTATTTAACTTTTGTTTGATGAATGTTGCTAATTCTCAAGGATACGCTAAAGATTCATTACAAATAAAAGTGTATACTGAAATTTTGTATAAAAATAATATAGCAACAGAAATCACTCTTAAAAAGGTGTTTTGTGATTATTGTTCAAAAACTCAAAATGAAGCCATAGCAAAAGAAGCAATAAGAAGATCTGATTTAGAAAAATATGAAGCTTACAATAGGTTGCAAAATGGTATAAAGCGTATAGCAACTTATATTAGGGTTTCAAAAAAGGATTTTGCAGCAATAAACGAAGAAGATAATTAAAACAACCAGATACATATTTTAATTAAGCCAAAAAATATAGATGAAACGAGAAGAAGCAGACAAATTATTACACGAAAAAGTAGAAGCTGGAGAAAAAGTAAGTCCAATACTGCCAAAGGGAGTAAAAAATTATCTTATTGATATTGATGGCACTATTACAGAAGATGTTCCTAACGAAGAGCCAGAACGTATGGCAACTTGTGCGCCTTACCCTGATGCATTAGCTACTTGCAATAAATGGTATGACAAAGGTCACATGATTTGTTTTTTCACCTCTCGTACAGAAGATCATCGTGAAGTAACTGAAACATGGTTAAAAAAACACGGTTTTAAGTATCACAGCTTATTAATGGGAAAACCAAGAGGTGGAAATTACCACTGGATTGATAATCATTTAGTAAAAGCAACCAGATACAAAGGAAAATTCACAGACCTTGTAGAAAAACAAGTGAAAATTGAAGTGTTTGATGATGGTCATCATGATTAATAAAATAAATAATAAAAACTTGTTTTAAGCAAGTAATTTTTAATAATATAACATATGAGCGAGCAACTTAAAGTGCCAACTATGGAAGAAATGATGGCAGAAGGAAGACAACCAGAATATTTATTTTGGGTTGGCTCTGCTGGAGCTTTTGATGATAGGGCAAAAAAAATCACCAAAGCGTTTGTGAAATTGTTAAACAAAGCCAATGTTGATTTTGCTGTTTTAGGAACAGAAGAGTCAGATTCTGGCGATGCCGCTAAACGTGCAGGAAACGAATTTTTATTTCAAATGCAAGCCATGACAAATATTGAAGTCATGAATATGTACGAAATAAAAAAAATAATCACCACAGATCCTCATGATTATAATACACTAAAAAATGAGTATCCTGGATTAGGAGGCAATTATGAGGTGTATCATCATACGCAGTTCCTAAAGCAATTAATTTCTGAAGGAAAAATTAAAGTTAAAGAATCAGAGTTTAAAGGAAAAAATGTAACATTTCATGACCCATGTTATTTAGGTCGTGCAAATGAAGTTTTTGAAGCTCCTAGAGATTTAATAGACACTTTAGGCGTTAATTTTAAAGAAATGAAACGAAATCAGCGTAGATCTTTATGCTGTGGTGCTGGTGGAGCTCAAATGTTTAAAGAACCAGAAAAAGGTGATAAAGACGTAAATGTTTTAAGAACCGAAGATGCTTTAGAAACGAATCCAAAAGTCATTATAACAGCATGCCCGTTTTGCAACACAATGATGACTGATGGCGTAAAAGCAAAAGAAAAAGAAGATGCTATAGAGGTTTTAGACATTGCCGAACTTATAGCTAACACACAAGATTTGTAATATATATGAGTTTTATAAGTAAAAACAAAACCTACATAAAATTAGGACTAGTTTCAGGATTAATCTTTGCATTATTAATGCTTGCCTTTGACTATTTTATGGGAAGACCATTTCTTGTTTGGAAATTCATATTGCATTTTATCTTATTTGGAGCCTTCAACGGTTTTATGGCTTATCGCCGTGTAAAAAAAGAAAAGAAAAGACGAAATAAATCTTAAGCACTTATTTTATCGTTTTGTAAAATTCTAAAAATACTCATAGTACAGAATAAGTATCGTGAAATCAAACAATAGAATAGTAGTAGCAGTAATATCTGGAGTAACTCAAGGTTTGATTTTTGCAACTATTATGGCTTTATTTCAATATAATGATGAAAGTTATTTTAATTGGAAACAGTTCTTGTTCTATTTTTTAAGCATGGGAATTTTTACAGGACTTATAAGTGTATCAAAGAAAAAGAATCAAAAGAAATAATGTTAGTAGAATTTAATACATTACCAGAAGAGTCACGCGTTTGGATATATCAAGCTAATCGCTCATTTAGTGACAATGAACTAGAAGAACTAGAAGACAAACTTCGTATATTTTTAGCAAACTGGACAGCTCACGGAAGTGATTTACAAGCAGGATATACAATAAAATACAAACGTTTTATTGTAATAGGTCTTAATCAAGAAACTCAATCAGCAACAGGTTGTTCTATTGATGCATCTGTGCATTTTATTCAACAATTAGAGAAAGACTATAATGTAGATTTGATGGATAAAATGAATGTATCTTATAAGCAAGGTGAATTTGTAGCTTACAAAACTTTATCCGATTTCAGAAAAATGGCTAAAGATAAAGCTGTTTCAAAAAACACAATTGTGTTCAATAATCTTGTTGCCAATATAGCAGAGTTTAATGAACACTGGGAAGTGCCTGCAAAAGACAGTTGGCATAGCAGGTTTTTAAGCTAATTTTGTTATTATCTTCTTTATAAAACTATCTTAAAGTATCATAATCTTACTTTTAATTATAGTATTTTGGCATAGTTTTTAATTATGTAAAGTAATTAATGGTTAAAGCCTTGTTTTTTATGCGCTATATTTTTTTTCTAGTAACTTTTATTTTCACTTCATATACAGGTTTCTCTCAAACCGTTTCAAATCCTTTATTGGCAAAAGATGCTATCAAACAACAAAAATGGGTTGATAGTGTTTATACAAGTATGTCGCTAGAAGAAAAAATTGGCCAACTTTTCATGGTTCAGGCTTTTTCTAATAAAGGGTTAAAACACGAGAACATGATTAGCCAATTAGTAAGTAATTACGGAATTGGAGGTATTATTTTCTCTAAAGGTAATCCGCTAAAACAAGCTAGGTTTAATAATGAATTACAAGCGGTGTCAAAAGTGCCATTACTTGTTGGCATGGATGCTGAATGGGGATTAAGCATGCGTTTAGATTCTACATATGCATTTCCTTGGAATATGACTCTTGGTGCTATTAAAGATGAAAAACTTGTAGAAAAAACAGGATATCAAATAGGAGAGCACTGTAAGCGCTTGGGCGTTCATTTTAACTTTGCGCCAGTTGTAGATATAAATACTAATCCTAAAAATCCTATTATAGGAAATCGTTCTTTTGGAGAAGATAGAGATAATGTTACAAGAAAAGCTTTAGCATTTATGAAAGGTATGCAAAGTGCAGGAGTGTTAGCAAATGCTAAACACTTTCCAGGACATGGAGATACTGAAAGTGATTCACATAAAACCTTGCCAACAGTATCTTTTGATGAAAAGCGTATTGACTCTGTAGAGTTGTATCCATATAGAAAACTCATAAAAGAAGGCTTGTCTAGTGTTATGGTTGCTCATTTAAATGTACCAAGTTTAGAATCTAGAGCAGGATTTCCTTCATCATTATCAAAACACATAGTTACAGATATACTAAAGGACAGATTAGGTTTTAACGGACTTATTTTTACTGATGCATTAACCATGAAAGGCGCCGCAGATTATGTGGCTAAAGGCGTAGATGGTAATACAACACATACAATGCCTAAAGGCGGTGAAATAGATTTAATGGCATTTTTAGCAGGTAATGACGTGATGCTTATGTCTGAAAATCCAGAGAAAGCAATTGCAAGGTTTGTTTCAGCTTATAACAATAAAATTATTACAGAAGAACGACTTTCACATTCAGTAAAGAAAATATTACAAGCTAAATATAAAGTAGGACTTAATGATTATAAACCAATAGACTCTAAAAATATTATTAGTGATTTAAATAGACCTATTGACGATGCTTTATATGAAGAGTTGATTGAGAATGCCATTACAGTTTTAAAAAACAAGTCTGATATCATTCCGTTACAGCATTTAGAAACTAAAAAAATTGCTTACGTAAAACTAGGAGACGATTCAGGAACACATTTTTTTAAAGAGCTTCAAAAATATGCTAAAGTACACGAAGTTTCTGCAAATAATCTTGATGAATTATTAAATAAGCTTAAGGCTTATAACACTGTAATCGTAGGATTCCATCGTTCTAATGAAAGTCCTTGGAAGGCTTATAAGTTTTCAGATAAAGAGCTGGTTTGGCTTTATGAAATAGCAAGAACTAATACCGTTATTTTAGATGCGTTTGTAAAACCTTATGCGCTTTCAGATTTAAAAACAATAGAAAATTTTGAAAGCATAATAATGAGCTATCAAAATAGTAAAATAGCGCAACAAAAATCGGCACAACTTATTTTTGGTGCTATTGAAGCCAAAGGCGTTCTACCTGTAAGTAGTGGTGAATTTTTTAAAGAAGGTGATGGTATTACTTTTTCTAGTTTATCTAGGCTTGGTTATAGTATTCCTGAAAGAGTAGGAATGAGCAGTGAAAAATTAAAAAAACTTGATTCTGTAGCTAATCATGCTGTAAGCGAGCAAATGACACCTGGTATTCAGTTACTTGTAGCAAGAAAAGGACAGGTTATTTACAATAAAAATTTTGGAAAACACACATATCAAAGTAAATCTGAACCTGTAAAATTCAATGATATTTATGATGTAGCTTCATTAACAAAAATACTTGCAACACTACCGCTTGTAATGGAGCTAGAAGAACAGGGCGTTATTTCGTTAAACTCAAAATTATCAGAGTTATTGCCTGAATATAAAGATTCAAACAAAGCAGATATAACGTTAAAGCAAATGTTATCACATTACGCTCGTTTAAAACCTTGGATCCCGTTTTATTATGCAACTTTAGATTCTGTAACTAAACAACCAGACCCTAAATACTATCAAAAAGAACCAAGTCAGCATTTTTCAATCAAAGTAGCAAAAGAACTTTATATGAGAAATGATTACAAAGATTCTATTCAAGACATCATTAAAGAAACTGATTTATTAGATAGACTACGTTATCGCTACAGTGATTTACCATATTATATTTTAAAGAAATTTATAGAGAAACATTACGACAAACCACTTGATGAATTGGTTCAAGATCATTTTTATCAATCGTTAGGAGCAAATTATACCACGTATAACCCTAATAATTTGTTTAGCGGAAAAAATATTGTACCAACAGAGATTGATGATTATTATAGATACCAAGAAGTACATGGTTATGTTCATGATATGGGAGCAGCAATGCAAGGTGGTGTTGGTGGCCATGCAGGAATATTTAGTAATGCTAATGATGTAGCTAAAATCATGCAGATGTATTTACAAAAAGGATTTTATGGAGGTAAGCGTTATTTTAAACCAGAAACTTTAGATCTTTTTAATACATGCTATTATTGTGGTGATGACAATAGAAGAGGAGTTGGCTTTGATAAGCCTCAATTAGGTGATGTTGGCCCAACATGTGGCTGCGTATCTATGATGAGTTTTGGACACTCTGGGTTTACAGGAACTTATGCTTGGGCAGATCCAGAAACAGAAATAGTATATATATTTATGGCGAATAGAACATATCCGCATGCTGGTAAAAATGTTTTATTGAGAGAAAACATCAGAACCGAAATACAACGTTTAATTTACGAAGCTATAGAAGAATAATGAAAATAGGAATTGTTTGTTATCCAACATTTGGAGGAAGTGGCGTAGTAGCTACAGAATTAGGTATAGAACTATCAAAGCGAGGTCACGATGTTCATTTTATAACTTACAAACAACCAGTTCGTTTAGAGTTATTAGGAAGTAATGTACACTTTCACGAAGTTACAGTTCCTGAATATCCATTATTTCATTATCAACCATATGAGTTAGCGTTATCTAGCAAGTTAGTAGATATGGTAAAACTTCATAATATTGAAATTTTACACGTACATTATGCAATTCCGCATGCTTATGCTGCTTATATGGCAAAAAAAATGTTGCAAGAAGAAGGTATTTATGTGCCTATTGTAACCACGCTTCACGGAACAGATATTACTCTAGTAGGAAGTCACCCTTTTTATAAACCAGCAGTAACATTTAGTATAAATAAATCTGATGCAGTAACATCAGTATCTGAAAGTTTAAAACAGGATACATTGCGCTTATTTGATATTAAAAATGATGTTCACGTAGTAACAAATTTTATTGATTTAAGTAAGCAAAAAAATAGTTTTACAGATTGCCAGAGAGCTATGATGGCTGGAGATGATGAGCGTATTATTACTCACATAAGTAATTTTAGACCTGTAAAACGTATAAAAGATGTTATTAAGATTTTCTATAACATTCAAAAAGAATTACCAGCAAAATTAATGATGGTTGGAGAAGGCCCAGAAAAAGAAGGTGCTGAAGCTTTGTGTAAAGAACTTGGTATAGAGAATAAAGTAGTTTTCTTTGGAAACAGTAATGAAATCGATCGTATTCTATGTTTTTCTGATTTATTTGTATTACCATCAGAAACCGAAAGTTTTGGTTTAGCAGCTTTAGAGGCTATGTCCTCTGGAGTTCCGGTAATATCTAGTAATTCTGGAGGAATTCCAGAGGTTAATGTTCATGGTGTTTCTGGTTACTTAAGTCCTGTTGGAGATGTTGATGATATGAGTAAAAATGCTATTTCTATATTATCAAATGTTGATACCCTTAATGCTTTTAAAAGTCAGGCTAAAGCGCAAGCAAGAAAATTTGATATACATGAAATTGTACCTAAATACGAAGCTATTTATAAGCAAACATTATCTAAATGTATGCTTAATGAAGTATAGTTATAAGCTTTAATAAAAAAAAACCACCTTATTTTAAGGTGGTTTTTTTATTAATTAAAATTTGTATCGTACTCCTAATCCGATATCAAAATCAAGATCATTATTATCTAAATCGTCATCACCAAAACCAAGTTCAGGTCTTAAGTCTAAAGATAATTGAAGAGGAAAATCAAAATTATATTCAATTCCTACATTACCAGCTGCAATAAGAAAAGCATCTTTATTTTCTTCCACAACCGTTAAAAAAGGACCATAATATCTGGTTCTGTCATGTTTTAATGCAGCAAATCCAGCACCAGCTCCTGCATACCAATTGAATCCACCTTCAATATTCCAAACCCACTGGTATAACCCAATTAATTTTATACCATCAAAGTTTTTACCATCTCGCCAGCCAAAATCTACTTCAAGGCGATTGCTATCAAAAATAGCACGTTGGTAGGATATTTCAGCGCCAAATCCATCACTATCACCTAATCGTAATCCTATGGCATTATCAGAAATGTTTTGAGCACTTGAGAATGTAACAAAACCTAAAAGCGCAGCTGCTACTAAAAAAATGTTTTTCATAAAATAATGTTTTTGTTTTTTGTTTTAATATACGGTATATCGTGATAAATAGACGTTAAAATTTCTTTAAAGGTTACCTTATAAAAATAACGCTAAACAAGTATTTATATTGAATTTCTTATTAGTTTTATGAGCAAGTCTTTATATAGAATTATGAGTATCTACAAACATTTAGCGACATTAAAAACACAACTTACTGGAGAACTGCATGTTGATGACTTAATGAAAATATTATACGCAACAGATGCTTCGGTATATCGAATTTTACCACTTGCTGTTGCTTTTCCAAAAACAGTAGATGATATAAAGAAATTAGTATTGTTTGCAAGTACTCATAATACGTCTCTAATACCAAGAACAGCAGGAACATCACTTGCAGGGCAATGTGTTGGTAGTGGTATCGTTGTAGATGTCTCTAGGTATTTTACAAAAATTTTAAGTCTTGATGAAACATTAAAAACGGTAACTGTTCAACCTGGAGTGGTAAGAGACGAGCTTAACACGTTTTTAAAACCTTTTGGTTTATTTTTTGGACCAAACACGTCAACATCAAACCGTTGTATGATTGGAGGTATGGTAGGTAATAATTCATCAGGAACAACATCTATTCAATATGGTGTAACTCGAGATAAAGTATTGCATCTAAAAACAATTTTGAGTGATGGAAGTGAGGCTATCTTCAAAAGCTTATCTAAAGATGAGTTTTTAGAAAAAGTCAATGAGAACTCTTTAGAAGGCGCTATTTATAAAACTCTTTATAATGAATTGTCTGATGCGGATACGCAACAAAATATAATATCAAACTTTCCAAAATCAGAAATTCACAGACGAAACACAGGATATGCAGTTGATGAATTAATAAAAAGCGCAGTATTTTCTAATGCATCAGAGCCTTTTAATATGTGTAAACTTCTAGCTGGAAGTGAAGGAACATTGGCTTTTACTACAGAAATAACATTGCAATTAGATGTGCTGCCGCCTAGTGAAAGTATTATGATTGCTAGTCATTTTAAGTCTATTGAAGATTGCTTAAATATGGTTGAAACCGCTATGCAATACAATTTGCATACTTGCGAAATGATGGATAAAACCATCTTAAATCTTACTAAACACAATAAAACACAACAAGAAAACAGGCAGTTTGTTGAAGGAGAACCAGAAGCAATATTAATGTGTGAAGTAAAAGGGGATTCTTTTGATGAAGTAGATAAAAAGGCTAAACAGTTATTGAAAGCTATAGAGCTAACAAAGTTAAGTTATGCTAATCCATTGCTTTATGGTGCTGATATAAACAAAGCTATAGAATTACGAAAAGCAGGATTAGGATTGCTTGGTAATATAATTGGAGATAAAAAGACTGCTGCTTGTATTGAAGATACTGCAGTAGCATTAGCTGATTTATCACAATACATAAACGAGTTTACCAACCTGATGAAACGTCACGGTCAAGAAGCTGTTTACTATGCGCATGCAGGAGCAGGCGAGTTGCACTTGAGACCAATTCTGAACCTTAAAAAGCAACAAGATGTTGTATTGTTTAGAAAAATAACCACAGATGTAGCTCATTTAGTAAAAAAATATGGTGGATCTATGAGCGGTGAACATGGAGATGGTATTGTTCGTTCTGAATTTATTCCATTAATGCTAGGTAATACTAATTATGAGTTACTAAAACGTATTAAACTAGTCTTTGATTCTAAAAGTATCTTTAATCCTGGGAAAATAGTTGAAACTTTGCCAATGGATAAAAATTTGCGATATGAAGCAGATAGAGTTGAGCCTGATATTGAAACAATTTTAGATTTTTCAGCATCTCAAGGAATTTTAAGGGAAGCCGAAAAATGTAACGGTTCTGGTGATTGCCGGAAATTACCAGAGTTTGGAGGAGCTATGTGTCCTAGCTATAGAGCCACCAAAAATGAAAAAGATACTACCAGAGCAAGAGCAAATGCTTTACGAGAGTTTTTAACAACATCAGAAAAGAAAAATAAATTTAATCACAAAGAATTAAAAGATGTTTTTGATTTGTGTTTAAGTTGTAAAGCCTGCGCTAGCGAATGTCCAAGTAGTGTAAATGTCGCGGCTTTAAAAGCTGAATTTCAATATCAATATCAAAAGGAACATGGTACCAGTTTTAGAACAAAATTATTTGCTTATAATAATGTGCTCAATCATTATGGAAGTAAGATTCCTAGGTTAACAAATTTTGTTTTTTCTAATACAATTTCTTCCAGAATACTGAAAAGTTCATTAGGTATAGCTAAAGAAAGACAGTTGCCATTAATATCAACTAAAAGTTTAAATAAAATATTTTTAAACATTGTAAATCAAAAGTTTGAAAATGAAAAAATAAAAGAACTTGTGCTTTTTATTGATGAGTTTACAAACCATTTAGACACTCAAATTGGTAAGGATGCTATCTTGTTGTTACAAGCCTTAAATTATAAGATTCGTATTGTAAAACATGAAGAGTCGGGACGAGCATTTTTATCTAAAGGGTTTTTAAAACAAGCTAAAAAACTAGCAAATAGTAATGTTTCTATTTTTAAAAATATCGTTTCAGAAAACAGCCCTTTAATAGGTATTGAACCATCAGCTATTTTAACTTTCAAAGATGAATATTTAAAACTAGCCGACGATAAAAAAGCTGCTCAAAAAATAGCTGATAACACGTTTTTAATAGAAGAGTTTTTACAAAATGAAATAGAACAAGGAAATATAACATCAAACCAATTTACAACCAATAAACGTACTATTAAATTTCATGGGCATTGTCATCAAAAAGCGCTTGCTAATCAATTATCAAGTTTTTCAGTTTTAAATCTTCCTAAAAACTATAGTGTTACTATTATACCAAGTGGTTGTTGTGGTATGGCAGGTAGTTTTGGTTATGAAAAAGAGCATTATCAAGTAAGTATGCAAGTAGGTGAGCAAACATTGTTTCCTGCTATAAGAAAAGCAAGTACAGATGTTATTATTGCAGCAAACGGAACTAGTTGCAGACATCAAATTAAGGATGGAACTCAAAGAGAGGCAAAGCATCCTATAACAATTCTAAAAGAAGCATTAATTTAACTTCTTTTTCTTCTTTTTTTCTGGTTCAACAATAGTAATTGCGGCTATTAAGTCCTTAATTTCCATTTCTTTTATGTCTTCATCAGCAAAAAAAGGCGAAAGCTTATCCTTATTGTAGTTGTAAATTTTCCAGCGTTTAAATTGATATTCTAATGCAGTGAAGTTTTCAACCCAATCGCCAGAGTTTAAGTACATGGTTTTACCAAACTTATTTTCTTTAATAAGTATTTTAGGCTGATGAATATGTCCGCAAATAACATAGTCGTAACCATTTTCAATAGCTAAATCTGATGCTACTTCTTCAAAATCACTAATGTATTTTATTGCGCCTTTTACACTGTTTTTTATTCGTTTAGATAACGAGTATTTTTCTTTGCCTAATTTTTCTAAGCACCAGTTGGTAGCTCTATTAAGTAAAATTAGCAAATCATAACCGTAGCCTCCTAATTTTGCTAGCCATTTGGCATTTTGTATAGAAACGTCAAAAACATCACCATGAAAAAACCAAGCTTTTTTACCATCAAGATCTAATACTTTTTTATCAACAATAGAAATATTGCCAATAGTCATATCGCTAAATTTACGAAGCATTTCGTCGTGATTTCCTGTGATGTATATAACTTCAACACCATCAGCAGCCATATCCATTATTTTCTTTATAACCTTTAAGTGTGGTTTAGGGAAATATCGTTTACTAAATTGCCAAATATCAACAATATCTCCATTTAAGATAAGTTTTTTGGGCTGAATACTGTTTAAATACGTGAGTAATTGTTTGGCATGACAACCGTATGTGCCTAGGTGAACATCAGATATTACGGCTATTTCTACTTTACGTTTTAAATCCAAAGGGAAAATAAGTTTACTTTTACAAATAACCTATTTATAAGTTACATAATCATTAACGCATAATTAATTAAGTATGAGTATATTGTTATGAAATTGTTATCTAGGTTTTTTGTAAATTGTTTATTTACAACCAAATTCCATTTTTGTTTCTCTAATAATACAATTACTTTAGCAAAACTATAACAAAATACAAACGGATAAAGCTTATTACATGGCAGGAAATTCCTTCGGAAAATTATTTAAACTAACCACATTTGGAGAATCTCATGGTGCTGCAATTGGTGGTGTTATTGATGGGTGTCCTCCTGGATTAGAACTGGATTTTGATGCCATTCAAAACGAACTAGATAGAAGAAAACCTGGGCAATCAGAGATTGTAACCCAACGAAAAGAACCCGATACTGTAGAGTTTTTATCAGGTATTTTTGAAGGGAAAACAACAGGAACACCTATTGGTTTTAATATTAGAAATACCAATCAAAAGTCAAAAGACTACTCACATATTAAAGATGTTTATCGTCCAAGTCATGCAGATTATACGTATGATAAAAAATATGGTATAAGAGATTACCGTGGCGGCGGTCGTAGTTCTGCTCGTGAAACAGCTTGTAGAGTTGTTGCAGGTGCTATTGCCAAGCAATTATTAGCATCAGTAAGTATCAATGCCTATACATCTTCTGTGGGAGATATATTTCTTGAAAAGCCATATCAAGCATTAGATTTTAGTAAAACTGAAAGTAATATTGTTCGTTGTCCTGATCCTGAAGTGGCTGAAAAAATGATTCAGCGTATTAAAACCATTAGGAAAGAAGGTGATACCATAGGTGGCACAATAACCTGTGTATTGCAAAATGTACCTGTGGGATTAGGTGAACCTGTTTTTGATAAGCTTCATGCCGATTTAGGAAAAGCCATGCTATCAATTAATGCCGTAAAAGGATTCGAATACGGAAGCGGATTTTGTGGTGCAAAAATGAAAGGTTCAGAACACAACGATTTATTCAATCCAGAAGGAACTACAAAAACCAACCTTTCTGGAGGTATACAAGGTGGTATAAGCAACGGAATGGATATTTATTTTAGAGTAGCCTTTAAACCTGTTGCTACAGTAATTCAAAAACAAGATGCATTAGATAGAGCCGGAAATATTGTTGAAATGCAAGGTAAAGGACGTCATGATCCTTGTGTTGTACCAAGAGCCATACCCATTGTAGAAGCTATGGCAGCATTAGTATTAGCAGATTATTACCTACTAAATAAAATGTATAATTAGAAGCTATTTCCTGCTTTCGGCTTTATCTTTTGCAAACAAAAGGATATCGCCTCAATCAGGGCTAAAAAAATAAAAACAAATTATGAAGAAACTCGCATTACATTGGCAAATTATAATAGGTATGATATTAGGAGTTGTTTTTGCACTCATTATGGCAAATTTTGAGTGGGGAAGCACCTTTGTTACCAACTGGATTAAACCCTTTGGAACCATATTTATTAATTTACTAAAGTTAATTGCAGTTCCATTAATATTAGCGTCTTTAATAAAAGGCGTATCAGATTTAAAAGATATTTCAAAACTCTCTAAAATGGGAGGAAGAACCATAGGTATTTACATACTAACCACCATTATTGCTGTATCAATAGGATTGGCGGTTGTAAATATTGTAAAACCAGGAAAATCAATTTCAGAAGAAACAAGAACCGAATTGGTAGAAAGCTATAAAGGTGACGCCGACTCTAAAATTGCAGCTGCTGAAAAACAAAAGGAATCAGGGCCATTACAAGCATTAGAAGATTTAGTGCCAAGCAATATATTTAATGCCGCAAGTGATAATGGCAATATGCTTCAAGTAATATTCTTTGCTATTTTCTTTGGTATTGGTCTTATTTTAATTCCGCAAGAAAAAGCAAAACCTGTAAAAGCCTTTTTTGATGGCTTTAACGAAGTGATTTTAAAGCTTATAGATATCATAATGCTTGCAGCGCCTTATGGTGTTTTTGCATTATTGGCAGCATTAATAGTAGAGTCTCCAAGTGCCGATTTATTCAAGGCTTTGGGTTGGTACGCTTTCTGTGTTGTACTTGGCTTAGCTTTAATGTTGGCTGTTTATACATTAATTGTTTATGCTGTAACCAAAAAAACACCAAAGTTCTTTTTAAATGGTATTTCTCCTGCCCAATTATTAGCGTTTTCTACAAGTAGTAGTGCAGCGACGCTTCCTGTGACTATGGAGCGCGTAGAAGAGCATTTAGGTGTAGAAGAAGAAGTAACAAGCTTTGTTCTTCCTATTGGAGCTACTATAAATATGGATGGTACAAGCTTATATCAAGCCGTAGCCGCAGTTTTTATTGCTCAAGCTTTTGGTATGGATTTAAGTTTTGGCGTACAATTAGGTATCATTGCTACAGCAACATTAGCATCTATTGGTAGTGCTGCTGTTCCTGGAGCAGGTATGGTAATGTTAGTTATTGTATTAGCTCAAGCAGGAATTCCTGAAGCAGGTTTAGCTTTAATTTTTGCAATAGATAGACCTTTAGATATGTGTAGAACTACAGTAAACGTTACTGGAGATGCTGCTGTTTCAATGCTTGTGGCAAAATCTGTTGGAAAATTAGGAGAGCCAAAAGCAAAAAACTGGAACGATAATTACAATAAGGATAAATAAAATTTTATATTTAAATTATAAAGTTTAACCACTAAAAAGAATCTTTTCATGAATATTTGCTTTTTAATGTATCCTTGGGATAATATCGATCCTGAAAATGACACCAGTTTAGCACTTATAAAAGAGTGTGTAAAACGTGGGCATGGAGTTGCTATGTGTACTCCAGCAAACCTAACCATTAGGAATAGTGTTACTAACGCGTTTTGTAACGTAATTAGTAGAATGGATAAAGTTCCCAGTTCATTAAAAGCATTTTATAAAAAAGTAACATTACGTGAAGAGATGTTACCACTAGCAGGCTTTGACGCGTTGTTTTTTAGAGCAAATCCACCATTAGATCCTTTAATGCTCAATTTTTTAGATTCTGTAAAAAATGATGTCTTTATCATCAATTCATTAGAAGGAATGCGAGAAGCTAATAATAAGCTTTATACAGCTGCATTTGGTGACGCACACAGTAATATTATTCCTAATACGCACGTATCAAAAAATAAAAACTATTTAGTTAAGCAAATTAAAGAGTCAAAATCTGATAAAATGATTATAAAACCATTAAATGGTTTTGGTGGTTCTGGTGTTATTCTAATAGAAAAATCAGCAATGCGCAACATTAACTCGTTGTTAGATTTTTATATAACAAACCCTGATGGTACATCAAACTACGTTATTTTACAAGATTACATAGAAGGAGCAGATGAAGGTGATGTAAGGATTTTAATGTTAAATGGCGAACCTGTAGGCGCTATGAAGCGAGTTCCAGGCACAGACGATCACCGATCTAATGTTACAGCCGGCGGAAGTGTTCAGCGACATACGTTAACAAAAGCCGAAAAAGCACTTTGCAAACAGATAGGACCTAAACTTGTTAGTGACGGACTCTATTTTGTTGGTATTGATGTAATTGGAGGTAAGCTTGTTGAAGTTAATGTAATGTCTCCTGGAGGTATTACCTATATCAATAAAGTATATAAGCCAAAAACCAAAATCGAAGTAAAAGTTATTGACTTTATTGAAAGTAAAGTTTTAGATAAACTTCAAGCTTTTGATAGACGTGCTAGACTTCGTAAAACAGTAGCTGACGCTTAACCAAACAAACTTCTTTTTTTATGGAAATTCAAGTGCCAAGCTCTATAGTTTCTGTAGTATGGCTTCAAGAGCATCTTGAGGCTAGTAATCTCATTATTCTAAATGCGACTATTCAAAAAGCAGTTAGTAACAATGATTTTGACACCACATCAACCCAAATACCACATGCTAGGTTTTTTGACTTAAAGCATAAATTCAGTGATGCTTTTGGAGAATTTCCTAATACATTTCCTTCTGAAAAACAATTTACAACAGAAGCTCAAAAATTAGGAATTAATAAAGATAGTTGTCTTGTTATTTATGATGAAAAAGGTATTTATTCTAGTGCACGAGTTTGGTGGATGTTTAAGGCTTTTGGTCATAAAAATGTGGCAGTTCTAGACGGTGGATTTCCCGCTTGGAAGTATGCAGGTTTTAAAGTTGAACCTAAAAAAGCTACAGAAAAAATAGTTTTGGGTAATTTCAAAGCATGCTATAATCCAAAATACATGAGGTTTTTTGATGATATAGTTGAAACAGTCAAAAGTAAATCTCATGTTATTATAGATGCTAGATCTGAAAGTAGATTTAAAGGACAAGAGCCAGAACCACGACAAGGACTTCGTAGTGGTAATATTCCTGATTCTATAAATTTACCTTATACAAGTTTACTAGCAAACGGATGTTTAAAAACATCTACAGAGTTGAAAGCCATTTTTACAGATATAGTTAGTGCTGATAATGCGATTATTTTTAGTTGTGGCTCTGGAATTACAGCATGTATTTTAGCGTTAGGAGCTGAAATTTCAGGATATGAAAACATATCTGTATATGATGGGTCATGGACTGAATGGGGTAGCTTAATTAATGAATAAACCAATGCAAAAACTTTCTCTTAAAGAAATTTTAGAACATATTGAAAATGAAAAAACATTTCACGCAGTAGCTGATGATTATTCATTTACATTAAAAATTGATGAGTATGTACCTTATGCTTGTGCCGCAATACACAATGGTCATCAATTTAGAAAAGAACTTTGGAACAATTGTATTCATTCAGAATACGAACGCTGGTATGAAGAAGATCCAGAGACAAAAAATATGGTACAATCTCATCCTATAGTGTTAGCAGGTTGTGACTCTAGGTTTGAGTATGACCTTAATAGAAATCCTGAAGAGGCTGTATTTGAAACTGCTTGGGGAAAACAATTATGGCATCAGCCATTACCAGTCGCTATGAAATCTAAAAGCTTAAAAAAACATGAGAATTTTTATAAAGTTGTTCACGCGTTAATAAGTAAACTAGAAGAAAAGTTTGGTGTTTGTGTAGTTTATGATATGCATAGTTATAACTGGCAGCGCTGGGACAGAGAGGTTCCTACGTGGAATTTAGGTACAAGTAATATAGATAATGAACGTTTTGGAGATTGTATTGAAGCTTGGAGAAAATATCTTTCAAATATTAAAATACCACATAATATCAAGCAAACTTCAAAAATTAATGATACATTTCAAGGTAACGGATATTTTCTAAAATTTATTACCAAATCATTTAAAAACACATTAGTTTTGGCAACTGAAATAGCTAAAGTTTATTGTGATGAATATAATCAAATTATTTATCCAGAAGTAGTGTCAGCAGTTGAAACACAGCTTAAAGTATACTTGCCTAAACATGCTATAGAATTTTACAATACATTCAAGTAAATGATTTCAGAAAAACTAATTGCGACTCATCAAGATTTATTTGATATTGATGCTAACCTAAATAGGTTGGTTAAAAAGATAGAATTGCTTAATTATATCAATCCGTTGAACATTGAAATGGAAAAAAAGCAATTTTTCGCTTCAAAATATAACTACGATCCTAATTTTAAATACCCAAAAATAAAGTTCAATGGGTATAAACTACATCGGTTATTTTATTCTCAAAGGTTAGAGCGCATTGAGGATGATGATATTAGACAATTATATGAAGATATAATTTATGAATACTCCGGGCTTATTGAGTGTATTGAAACCATAAATCAGGGTAGAAAATTTTATTATAATAGCTTAAAAAGCTTTGGAACACCAACTGAAAAAGACATTGAAAATGCTAAATTTATTTTACGTTTTGATGATGGTGATTTTGATGAAGATTTACTTCCAATGTACAATGCAGAAGATGCTAAAGCGTATTTTCATGATTTTTCTAAACGTTACGATTTTAATTATAAAATAAAACTCTCAACAAATATATCAGCTGCTGCAATGGTTTTAAATAATGTGCAGACATTGGTATTGAGAAAGAATCATAAGTTTAGTAAAAATCAACTTAAAGTATTAGCAAATCATGAAATAGGTGTGCATCTTGTGACTACATTCAACAGTCTAAATCAGCCATTAAAAATATTTTCAAACGGATTACCAAACAATGTAGAAACTCAAGAAGGTTTAGCTGTTTTTTCAGAATATAAATCAGGTTGCTTAACAATAACAAGACTAAAAGAGTTGTCTTACAGGGTTATTGCTGTTGATAGCCTAATTAAAGGTTACACTTTTCCGGATACGTTTGATTTACTACATAATCAATACAAGCTTAATAAAAACAAAGCATTTTCTATAACACAGCGCGTACATCGTGGTGGTGGTTTTACAAAAGACCATCTTTACCTATCAGGCTTAATTAAAGTATACAATCACGCAAAAGCAGATAAAGATTTAGATGTGTTACTAACAGGAAAAGTGTCTTTAGAATATATGGATACTATTTACAAGCTTCAAAAGTTAGGTTTAGCCAATACATCAAAATATTTTACTGATGCTTATTTAAGCAATGAGGAAGCAAATAAAAATCTAGACTTCATTTTAAATAGCCTAAAATAAAAGCCATAATACAGTTTTATGTCTAATAGTATAAGATACTAGAACTTATTATAAGGGTAGACATACAAATAATAAGAATTGGTTATTCCATGCTAACAGAAGCATGGCCCAAGTAACATTCCTGTATTAGGGCTTTACTGTTGATTAAAATTAGCTTGTTATCAGCGCTTTAGCAATATATATTGAGTGTGAGATGTTATTTTTTGAGTAAACAGGGTTGATTGTTGAGCGAATTGAAAAACAATAAAAGCTTGCTAATCAAAAAGTCATGCGTTTTATAGAAGATTTTTGCTCTAAAACTTTTTTAAACAAATAATTCAGCAACTTATCGAGTTTATAAGTCAACAAAAAATAGCTTTTATAGATTTGACTAACAAAATAAATGTGCTACTAATTTGGTTTAGTTATTAAATTAGATTTTGTTAATTTTTAGGTTAGTTATTAGTTAAAAAAGGTCTTAATATATTTAAGACCTTTTTTATTTTAATCTATAAATTTATTTTTTAATTCAGGAGAAGGAATCATACAAGCTTCTTTTTTTCCATACCATTTGTATCTGTTTTTAGCAATAAAATCGTACACCCAATTACGAATAAATGCAGGGACTAATAGAAAAACAACCATTAAGTTTAAAGGAAAACCAAGCTTTGCAGCAATCTTTAAAGCTGCAGTAGATTTATAGCTTATTCCTTTTTCAGGATGATATAAAATAATAGAATCTATTTTAGTAGTGTCAATGTCAAAATGAGAAATAATGTGTTTTCCAAAATCACTTTGTAACGCAGTAAACATAAATAAGTTTTTACTGTCACGCTTTATGATGTATTGAATAGAAGTGTTGCAAAGGTTGCAAACACCATCAAACAATACCAATTGTTTGTTTTTTGGAAACTTTTCTAACATGGTACAAAAATACAAGATTGTTGCGAGATATTAACTTGAATGAAACGCATATTCTCATTTGAAGTCATCTATTATTTTAGCATCTTTGTATTTATATGTATGAATCTATTATATCTCACGTAAAAAATTACGTTGAAGCCTCAAACGCTGATATACAAGCGCTGACAGACAAACTAAATGAGGTGTGCGTATCTAAACACACATATTTATTGCAGCCAGGCACACATGTAATGCATGAGTATTTTGTAATAAAAGGATGTTTAATAGCGTATTATTTAGATAGTAAAGGGCATAAGCATACTGTTCAGTTTGCAATAGAAAATTGGTGGGTTGGTGATTTTGACGCCTTTTTTAATCATAAACCATCAAACTTATTTATAGAAACCATAGAGTCTTCAAAATTGTTTTCTATTACTTATGATGATTTAAATAAACTATTTCAAGAAGCTCCCATATACGAAAGGTATTTTAGGCTCTTAACAACCAATGCCTTCATAGCGCAGCGCAAACGTATTTTGTCAGCCTTACAAAATGATACAAAAACCAGATATTTAGAATTTTGTAATGCCTACCCAAATATAGAAGATAGAGTGCCTAATTATCATATAGCTAATTACCTTGGTGTTTCGGCTGAAAGTTTAAGTAGAATTAGAAGAAAATTGAAAGGTTAATTATTTCTTAATTGACATAGGTCAATTTTATTAGTTAAAAGCGTTGTTATATTTGAATTACTATAAAATATAATAACAATGAAAAAACAACCTTTATTAACAACATATAATACTCCAAATTTAAATTTAAACAATAGAGTAGTTATGGCTCCAATGACTCGAAGCAGAGCCAACAATGACGGCAACATACCAACAGATGATTTGCATGGCTTGTATTATGAACAACGCGCAACAGCAGGTTTAATAATTTCTGAAGGCTCACAAGTATCTACAGAAGCTGTAGGTTATGTAAATACGCCTGGTATTTATTCTCAAGAGCAAATTGAAGGATGGAAAAAAGTAACTCAGCGTGTACACGATAAAAATGGAAAAATATTTATACAGTTATGGCATGTTGGTCGTATGTCACATCCTGATTTTCATAATGGAGAATTACCGTTAGCTCCTTCAGCATTAAATCCTAATTCACAGGCGTATACACCTAATGGTTTTAAAGATACGGTAACACCAAAAGCTATGACTCAAACTAATATAGATAAAACTATAGCAGATTTTGTGCAAGCTTCAAAAAATGCTTTAGAGGCAGGATTTGATGGTATTGAAATACACTCATCAAACGGATATTTGTTTCATCAATTTTTTAATGCAACATCAAACGTTCGTACAGATAAATACGGTGGGAGCATAGAAAATAGAGCGCGATTTTTCTTTGAAGTGTTAGATGCCGTAAAACAAGTTATTCCTGAAGCAAAAATAGGTGTAAGGTTTAATCCTTCATTACATAATATTTTTGGAATGACTATAGATGAAGAAACTATACCAACATTTGAGTATATTATCAAAAAACTAAATAACTATAATCTAGCTTATGTTCACTTATCAGAACCGTTTAATGACGTTTCAGAAGTTCCTTTTGCAGTAACAGAAATAGCAAAGCATTTTAGACCATTGTACAACGGAACGCTTATTATAAATGCTAACTTTACTCAAGAAACAGGAAATAAAGTGATTGAAAATGGTGAAGCAGATTTGGTTGCTTATGGTAAACCATTTATCTCAAACCCTGATTTGGTTGAACGTTTTGAAAACAATTTAGATTTATCAGAATGGGATAGTGATACGTTTTATACAACAGGAGAAAAAGGCTATACAGATTATCCAAAAGCAACAAAAGAACACGCTTAATAAACTAATAACTCATAATTATGAAATTTACAAGAAAAGCTCAAGCTCAATGGAAAGGAAGTGGAAAAGAAGGAACAGGACATTTAAGTACAGCAAGTAATGTATTAAAAGAGACACCTTATTCATTTCATACTAGATTTGAGGATAAACAAGGAACAAACCCAGAAGAACTTATTGGGGCAGCACATGCAGGCTGTTTTGCAATGCAATTGAGTTTTCTTCTTAATGAAGATGGATTTACTGCAAATTCTTTAAATGTTAATGCAGATGTAACATTTGAAGATGGCAGCATTACGCAAATTGTATTAGATTTAGAAGGCGATGTGCCAAACATTGATTGTGAAAAATTTCAACAAATAGCTCGCAAAGCGAAAGAAGTTTGTCCAATCTCTAAACTTTTAAACACCAATATTCAATTAAAAATTAGCTTAAACAATTAAAAATATGACAACAGTAAAAGCATACGGAACAACATCTCCAACAGATGACTTAAAACCACTTGATATTACACGTCGTAATGTTGGTCTAGAAGATGTAAAAATAGATATAACATACTGCGGTGTATGTCACAGTGACATACATACAGCAAGAAATGATTGGAAAGGATCAACATATCCTGTAGTGCCTGGTCATGAAATTATTGGTCGTGTGACTGAAATAGGGGACAATGTTACCAATTTTAAAGTAGGAGATTTAGTAGGTGTAGGATGTATGGTAGATTCTTGTCATACATGTGCTTCTTGTCAAGCAGATTTAGAACAGTTTTGTGAAAACGGAGCTACTTTTACTTATAATAGTCCGGATAAACATATAGAAAATCAACAAACTTACGGTGGTTATTCAACAACCGTTGTAGTTGACAAACAATTCGTATTACGAGTTCCTGAAAATATTGACGCAGCTGCCGCAGCACCATTATTATGTGCGGGTATTACAACGTGGTCACCATTACGTCATTGGAATGTAAAAAAAGGTGATAAAGTTGGTGTTATAGGTCTTGGAGGATTAGGGCATATGGGAGTAAAATTTGCTCACGCTCTTGGAGCTCATGTAGTCATGATAACAACATCTCCAGAAAAAGGAAAAGATGCAAAAGCACTTGGGGCAGATGAAATACTGATTTCAAAAGATGCTTCAGATATGCAAAAGCATAAAGGTTCTTTTGACTTTATATTAAACACAATACCTGTTGGTCATGAGATGGATCCGTATTTAGCTTTGCTGAAAATAGATGCTACTATGGTACTTGTTGGTGCTATAGAACCTATGAAACCATTTCATGGTGGAGGATTGGTTATGGGACGTAAACGTGTTGCTGGTTCTTTAATAGGAGGTATTAAAGAAACTCAAGAAATGTTAGATTTCTGTGGAGAACACAACATTGTTTCAGATATAGAACTTATTAATATGCAGGATATTAATAAAGCTTATGAGCGTGTTACAAGTTCTGATGTAAAATATCGCTTTGTAATTGATATGGCATCTTTAAAGAATTAATTTTTTAAATCCCTACAATAATTGTTTTAAAGTCAGTTTATATAAAATAAACTGACTTTACTTTTTTATGGCCTCAACTAGTTCTAGCTGATTTAAATCAACATTTGTAGTAAACATGCCATAGTTTACTACAGCTTTGTTTTTTTCAATTTTATCAATGCTACCAACGGCACGACCATCTTCTAGTCTAACGCGGTCACCAACTTTTAATATAGGTTTAGGTTTTGGTGGTTGTTTTGCAGCTTCAGCTTTGGCTGCTTTTTTCTCTTTTCTTATAACAGCGACTTTTTTCTCGGCTTCTTGTTTTACTTTGTTTTCCTTGGCTTTGACTACTTTTTTCTGTTTAGTTGTTAGCTTTTTTCGTTTAGAGTTTTCTATTTGAACAAGTTTAAATAACTCATCCATTAGTTCACGTTTGCGTTTATTGTTAAAGTATTTTTCAGAAAGATCATTTACCTTTTGGCCAATGTAAATTAAACGCTGATTGCTATCATAAAGCTCTTGGTAGTCTTCTAGTTTTTTTTGAATTTTAGTGTTTATTTCTTCTAACTTATCTGCTTCTGTTTGTTTTTTTCGTTCGTTAACTTTAAGAGACTGTTCCGTTTTTTCAAGTTTTGAACGTTCTTTTTGAAGTTTAGCAATAGTTCTATCAAAACGTATTTTGCTTCGTTCTATTTTCTTTTTTGCTCTATTTATTAAACTGTATGGAATACCATTTTTTTGTGCAACTTCAAAAGTAAATGAACTTCCTGCTTGTCCTAGTGCAAGTTTGAATAATGGCTCTAATGTTTTTTCATCAAACATCATATTAGCATTAATCATATGCGGTAATTCGTTGGCTAATATTTTAAGGTTAGAGTAGTGGGTTGTTATAATTCCAAAAGCCTCACGATGATAAAACTCTTCTAAAAATGTTTCTGCCAATGCACCTCCTAATTCAGGATCACTACCAGTACCAAACTCATCAATTAAAAATAGTGTGTTTTTATTACACTTTTTTAAGAAATAATTCATCTGTTTAAGACGATAGCTATATGTACTTAAGTGATTTTCAATAGATTGGTTGTCGCCTATATCAGAAATTATTCTGTCAAATAAATACATTTTACTGCGTTCATGAACAGGAACAAGTAAGCCTGATTGTAGCATAACTTGAAGTAAACCAACCGTTTTAAGTGTAATACTTTTACCTCCTGCATTTGGGCCCGAGATAACAATTATACGATTATCTTGCTCTAGCTCTATGGTTTGAGGAAATGTTTTGGTTTTGGTTTTTTGATTATTTAAATAGAGTAAAGGGTGGTAAGCATCGCGTAAAAACATAAAGCGCTCTTCAGTAATTTCTGGTAAAATAGCATTTAGTGATTGTGCGTATTTAGCTTTAGCCGCAATGACGTCCATTTGTGTTAAGAAGTCTTGATATTGCTCTAATAAAGGCAAAAATGGTCTTATAAAATCTGTAAGTGTTTTTAAGATTCTTATAACTTCTTCTTTCTCTTCGTACTCTAAATTATTAAGTTCTCTGGTATGTTGTAGGGTTGTTTCTGGCTCTATGTAAACAATGCTACCTGTTTTACTGCCGCCCATAATAGCGCCTTTTACTTTTCGTCTGTACATGGCTTTTACAGCAAGCACACGTTTGTTATCTACTACAGATTCTCTAATGTCATCTAGATAATCTAAACTAGAATAGGTGTTTAAAGCGCTAGCAAAACTTTGATTTATTCTACTTTTAAGTTTATTTATTTGTTGTCGTAATTCATAAAGTAAGGTAGATGCGTTGTCTTTTATATCTCCAAAACGATCTATAATAGCGTTTATGGCTTCAATGATTTCTTTAGTCACTTCAATTTCAGAAGCATAATCAAACAGACTTGGGTAATACTCCTTAAATTTTTTAAGAAATATTATAATGTCATTTGATGTGATTGATAATGAAGCGATTTTTTTTAAACTATGAACTTCGAGATATGTATTCTCAATTTTTAAAAGTTTTAATTCTTTAGAAATGGTATCAAATCCATGGTTGGGAATACGGTTGTCATTGTAAAATGACGCTAAATATTCATTGGTAAAAGCTAATGAGTTAACGACATCTTCCTTTTTTTTAAAGGGAGTGATTTTCAAAGCTTGTTCATGACCTAAAGAAGTAATACAATGTTCTCCTACTTGTTCTAAAACTGTAGAGAATTCTAAATCTTGAAGTGTTTTTTCGTGAATGTGTATCATAAAAGAGTGTCCTAAAAAGCAGGACGTATCTTGAGCTTTTCTTAATAAAAGTCAAATTTACGTATTAACTTTTAATCCGCATATATTTATGAAAGTCTTCACAAATAATTACATTTTAAAATAGTAGTTTTGAGTTATATAAATTTACCCTACTACATGACAATTTTTAGATATGTGATTATACTATTTATGCTGTTATTACTTTGTAATTGTAGCAATATTCCAGAAGCATACTATACAGAACCTGAATATATAAAAAACCCATCACCAAAGAATGCAGCTTATTTTAAGGCATATGATGACGCATTAAGCTTATGGGATACAGATGTTGATGAAATTTATGTTCCTACAACTTATGGAACAGCTCATGTAATAGTTAGTGGACCTAGCGGAGGCGAACCTGCTGTATTATTACATGGTATGGATGCTAGCTCTACTAGTTGGTATCCTAATGTAAATGCGATTTCAGAAGATTATAGAATTTATGCAATTGATTTACTCATTGAACCTGGAAAATCTAAAATGACCAATGAACCAGAGTCTATTGATGATTTAATTAATTGGTATCATGAAATTTTTGAGAAACTGAAACTTAAAGAAGTTTATTTAATAGGTGCTTCTCGTGGAGGTTGGATTGCTACAAATATTGCCTTAAAGAAAAAAATTAAAGTTAAGAAAATGGCATTGTTAAGTCCTGCGCAAACTTTTATGTGGATACCGCCTAGTCAAGATTTAATTAAAAATATTGTTTATGCTTTATCTTCAGATGAAAAACGTATGCATCAAGTTTTAAATACGATGTCTAAAAACGTTGATAATATAGATGAAAAGTATTTAAAGCAATATTATCTAGGCACTCAAGTGGATGAAAATAACAAGTTTGTAGCAAGCATGATGCCTTATTCTAAAAAAGAGTTATCTGCATTAGATATGCCTGTATTAGTTTTAGTAGGTGATGATGATATGATAAATAACCCTAAAAGTATAGATATAGCAAAAGAGTCTATAAAAGATGCTGAAGGAGAAGTTATCTCACAAGCCGGACATTTTCTTTCTATAGATCAAGCAGAAATTGTTAATCAAATGATAATTGAATTCTTAAATAAGAATAATTAATTAAAGTTAGTTGTAACCTCTTTTTGCCTGATGATAATAGGAGGTACGTTAGTTCTATTTTTTTTGTTTATTGTGTTAGAACTAAAAAATAGTAAAAGGAAATTAATGACAATTAAGCTGATAAGTATAAGTGTAATAGTTAAAATCATTGGGACGATTTTTTATAATAATATAAGGCAAATATATACATTAATTTTAAAAATGAAAGTATAAATATGATTTTTTACATTTTCAACATATTGATATACAAATATTTAATATTTGGTAACAATAAGGTAAGATTATTGTTATATTGATTTGTTTGTAACTAAAACACTGATAGTGTTGTCATGAAAACGGTAAATAAAATTAAAATAATAACTAAAGGAATAACAAACTTTAACCATTTATCATAACCTACTTTTACTACAGCTAGTGATGCTAAAATTAATCCAGTAGGGTTTATGAAAGCAAATAAACCCATTCCGTATTGATAGCAATTTACAATGATTTCTCTGCCAATTCCAACAGTATCTGCTAGAGGTGACATAATAGGCATTGTAAGCACTGCCATACCAGAAGAGCTTGGTATAAAGAAAGAAAGTCCACCATAAATAAATAGCAAAGCATTAGCAAAAACACCTTTATTCATTCCGTCAGTAATTGTGCTTGCATAGTATAACATCGTGTCGCTAATTAGTCCATCATTCATAAGCACAGAAACACCTCTCGCTATACCAATGATTAATGCAACACCAAGTAAATCACTAGCACCTTTTACAAAGGTTTCTACAAATACTGTTTCTTTAATTTTTCCTATAAAACCTATCAATATAGCTCCAACAAGAAAAACAGTTGTCATTTCAAGAAACCACCATTCTAGCTGTGATACACCATAAATCATTACAATAAAACATAAAGAAAAGATTATAAGTATAATTCGTAATCTAGTTGTTAGTTTTAATGTTTTTGCAGAAACAGATGTAGCAAACATAGCTTCAATTTGTTCCTTTTGGTCATAGATAATAGACTTTGTGGGATCCTTTTTTACTCGACTTGCATATCTTAAAATATAAATAATACAAATAGTAATACCTAGAGCAAGCATAATTATACGACCAGTTAATCCAGTTGTCCATGTAATACCAGCTGCGTCAGAGGCAATAATTGTACTAAAAGGGTTTACTGTAGAGCACATAGTACCTATTGAAGAACCTATATAAATGGCTGCTAGTGGTACCATTGCATCATATTTAGCTGCTAAAAACATAGGAATTAAAATAGGGTAGAAGGCTATGGTTTCTTCGGCAAGACCAAAAGTTGTACCGCCTAACGCTACTAAAGTTGTTACTAGAATAATCAATATATATTCATAGCCCTCTAGGGTTTTGGCTAACCACGTTATGCCAGCATCAAAAGCTCCTGTAATATTCATGATACCTATGAGTCCGCCTATAATCAAAACAAGAAAAATAATATCAGCGGCTTCAATAACACCTTTTATAGGTGATTTAAAAAAATCAATAATATTTTGAGGTTGAGCATTTACGTTTTTATATGTGTTAGGAATAGAAATTGGTTTCCAGATATCACCATTTGTAAATTTTTCAAGAGGTATGGTTATAGATAGATCATCTAATGTTTTTTGAGTTGCAGGTAAGGTTACTGTGCCATCTTGCTTTGTACGAGTAAAATTATTACTCTCATTATTATAAACCAATGAGTCGTATTTGCCAGCAGGAACAACCCACGTTAAGAGTGCAACAAAAGCTGCTATGATAAGAAGAATTGTTTGGGCTGTTGGGAATTTAATTTTTTTCAAGTGCTAAATTTTAATAAGAATAAAGATACTACTATTTTCGCTTCAATAATAAATATGATTCGTATGAACGTTGCTATTGATGAAAGCTGGAAACCTTATTTACAAAAAGAATTTAATAAGCCTTATTTTGAAGATTTGGTTTCTTTTGTGAAATCTGAATATAAACACCATGAATGTTTTCCTCCAGGTGATGAAATATTTAATGCATTTGCACACTGTTCCTTTCAGGATACAAAAGTAGTAATTATTGGGCAAGACCCTTATCATGGTGTTGGTCAAGCTCACGGACTATGTTTTTCTGTTAATGATGGGATAGCTCATCCGCCATCACTTGTGAATATTTTTAAAGAGATTGAGCAAGATTTAAAGATTCCTTACCCTAAAAGCGGTAATTTAACAAGATGGGCTAATCAAGGAGTATTACTGCTTAATGCAACTTTAACTGTTCGTGCACATGAAGCGGGAAGTCATCAGCGTAAAGGTTGGGAACAATTTACAGATGAAGTAATAAAAATAATTAGTAATGAAAAAAAGGATGTGATTTTTTTACTTTGGGGTGGATTTGCAAAAAAGAAGATTAAGCTAATTAATACTGAAAAACATCATGTTTTAAATTCAGGGCATCCATCACCATTAAGTGCTAATAGAGGATTTTGGTTTGGAAATAAGCATTTTAGTAAAACTAACTTCCTGTTGGAGCAAGCTGGGAAGAAGCCGCTTGTTTGGTAGGTTTGTGTACAATTTTTAAATATTGATCATCAACTTTTTTGGTGGGTTTTTTCGTTTTATTACAGCTAAATACAAGAAGAAAAAAATTTAATGCAACAAGAGTTGCTAAAGTGATAGTGATAGTTAATAGCATAAATAATAAATTTTAAATTATTATTACTTTATCAAATATAACGTTTTTATGTCTTAAAACTGAATTTTTTATAATAAATATCCTTTTTAGGTAAGAAAAGTTGAATTTAATACAATAACTTACAGCTTGACAACTAAATCGTTATAAGCGATTTTTTCTGATATTATATTAAGCGCAAATAATTGTTCTTGAACATTATTTATAGTTTTTTCATCGATCACCTCTTGAGACCATTCAGTTAACGAAAGCCATTCTTTAACATCATCAATTTTTAAATTATAACGTTTTGCGATATCTACGTCTATATCTGGTATTTCTTTAAATCTAGATGTAGTACTATTAATAATATTCAAAATTGTTTTAACAGCCTCTTTGTTTTCTTCTAAAAACTCATCTCTAACAGCTATTACAAAACATGGCCAAGGAGTTGGGCAATTACCTATACGTCTAAAAATACCATCATCAACGATGGGCTTTGTCATGAATTTCTCCCACATAAAATAATCAGCTTCATTATTGGTTAATGCTTCAACAGCGCCATCAATATTTTTTACTACTTTAAAGTTTAAATCAGTATCTAAATTCCAGCCGTTATTTTGTGCATTGATGTAAGCCATAAGGTGAGAACCAGATCCGTAACGACTTATTGCAGCGTTACTTCCTTGTAAGCTTTCAATAGTTTGATATTGAGAAGTATTTGCTACATGAATTCCCCAAATTAAAGGTGTTTGAACAAATGTTTGAATTATACTACTAGGGTTTCCATCTACAATATCTTTTACAATTCCTTCGGTGAGTATTACGGCTAAATCAATATCTTTATTACGTAACGCTTTACACATATCTCCTGTACCACCAAAGTAGTCGTTCCAGCGAAGGTTTATGCCTTCTTTTTTATACTCACCATTTTTTAGGGTTAAATACCAAGCTAAATTAAAGTGTTCAGGAACTCCGCCTATTTTTATTGTCTTCATGGTTATTCTTCTATCAGTTTGTTAAGCGTGTAAGTAATTAAATTGTTTACAGTGGCTTTGGGATCGTTACTAAATTCTCCAGTCGCTCTATTAGCTATTATGGCATTCATAGACAGTGCTTTGTGACCTAGTAAGCGTGACAATCCATATATTCCAGCGGTTTCCATTTCTAAATTAGTTATAGAAATACCGTTATAATTAAAATTAGCAAGTTTATCATTCATAGCGTCATCTTGTATAGCTAATCTTAAAATACGACCTTGAGGTCCATAAAAGCCAACATTTGTAGCTGTAAAACCAGTAACAGTTTTGCTTGAGCTAAATTGTTTTAAAAGATGTTCATTACACGTTACAATATAAGGTTTAGATTTTGAAGCAAACCAGTTAGTTTGCTCTATCAAAGCGTTAGCTATTTCATTGTGTTGTACATGCTCGCTATCATAAAAATGCAGTAAGCTATCAAAACCAGCAGCATATTCACTAATCAAAAAAGCATCAACAGGAATACTTTCCTGAATAGAGCCAGAAGTTCCTATTCGAATAATATTTAGACTTTTTAAAGTGTCTTTTACTTCGCGTGTTTCAAAATTTATATTAGCCAACGCATCTAGTTCGTTGAAAACGATATCAATATTATCAGTGCCTATACCAGTTGATATTACTGTAATTCGTTTTCCTTTATAAATTCCTGTTTGTGTATGAAATTCACGCTTTTGAGTTTGAAATTCTATACTATCAAAGTGTTGTGTAACACTAGAAACTCTATCTGGATCACCAACAGTAATAACTGTGTCTGCTAAATGTTCTGGTCTTAAATTAAGATGATAAATACTTCCATCAGGATTTAAAATTAGTTCTGAATCTTTAATTGGCATTTATCTGTGTTTTTATAAGTTTGTTTTCTTTTTTACTGTATTGAAAATCTAATCTATTTACGCCTCCAAAAGGTAGGTTGTTGTCAATTTCAGCAGCAAAATTATGTTTTTTATAAAGGGCTTCGTGGCCTTTTCTATTCAAACTTAATTGTTCGTCAGCTTCTGAAAAGAAAATAGATAGCTTATCAATAAGTCTATTTATTTGTGTGTCTCCAAACCCGTAATATCCTTGATAGTTTAAGATATAGCCTAATAAGTGATGTTTAGATCTTATAGGGTTGTCTTTTACTATTGATAAAATGTTTTCTTCTAAAACACTTAAGCCATTATCTAAATTTGGAAACCTAGTAATATGGGCTTTAAGACAGTTACTTAAATACTGAAAAGAGGATTTTTTTGTAATATAGGGTTTTAATAAATTATGATCTTTACCACAATAGGTATCCCAAAGAGTTGTTGCTAGTTCAATATCATCATTATTAAGCAATACTTTATTTTTATAATGATAGAGTAGTTGCCCTGTGGTAAGTTCACTTAAACCTTTTAGGTTTTTTTCGCCTTCAATTCTACCACTACAAACTAAATAAATAGGAACTTGACATTTTTTCTGCTTTAGTAAGCTTATGACAGCAATCATATTTATATGGCAAAACAAATCATATTCAAACCAAAGAACAACTTCTTTATAATTATTGATATTATTAAGAATGTTAATTTCTTCATTGAATTCTTGAACGTTCATCTCTATATCATAAAACGTGCTTAAAAAAGCTTTACGTTTTAAAATAAATTCTTCAGAATCTATATTTGAAATAGTAGGTCCTTCACAAAGCATTTCTTGCCATGTTAAAATTTCTCCTACAATATTAATTTCATTTAAATAATCTGTTAGACTATTTCCGTTTGTAATGTGTAAAGTTTGTAAACTCATTATCCGCCTACACGTTTTACTTGAAATCCTTTTTCTTTAAGGATTGCCATAATTTTATCTCTATAATCTCCTTGGATAATGATTTTATCATCTTTAAAACTACCACCAACGCTTAAACTTTTTTTTAGGCCTTTGGCTAATTTTTTAAAGTCCTCGGTAGCGCCTGTGTAACCTTCTAAAATAGTAATAGGCTTACCTTTTCGCTTTTCGTATTTACAAATAATAGGATCATCTTGCAACCATAGGTCTTCTTCTGAATTTGATTCAGTATCTAATGATGGTTCTTCTGTTTTATGATCTGGAAATAAGTTTTTTAACTGGTCTTGTAAATCCATAATTGTAAGCGTACTTACTTTTTAATTAATCCTAACTCAACAAGACGCTCGTGTAAAAACTCTCCAGCAGTTATATCATCATACTTTTTTGGGTTTTCGGCATCTATACAGTTTTCTAATACATCTAATTTCATGTCACTTACTGGGTGCATAAAAAATGGAATAGAATATCTAGATGTTCCCCAAAGTTCGCGAGGTGGGTTTATAACGCGGTGAATAGTAGATTTTAATTTATTGTTTGTATGTCTTGATAGCATATCACCAACATTTATCATTAATTCATCTGGCTCTGCAATAGCATCAATCCATTCGCCTTTATGATTTTGAACTTGAAGACCACGACCTTGAGCTCCCATTAATAGTGTGATTAAATTAATATCACCATGAGCAGCAGCACGAACAGCTTCTTTAGGCTCTTCTTGAATAGGTGGATAATGAATAGGTCTTAAAATTGAGTTTCCGTTATGAATGTAGTTATCAAAATATGTTTCCTCTAATCCTAAATGCAATGCGAGTGCTCTTAAAACATATTTAGCTGTTTTTTCAAGCATTTTATATGTTTCTTTACCTATTTCATTAAATTTTGGAAGTTCTTCAACTTCAACATTTGCAGGATATTCAGCTTCTAATTTTGGATTATCATCTACATATTGACCAAAATGCCAAAACTCTTTTAAATCGCCTTCTTTTTTTCCTTTAGCACTTTCTTTTCCAAAGGAAATATAACCACGTTGTCCTCCAATTCCTGGAATTTCATATTTCTGTTTTGTTTCAACAGGTAAAGAAAAAAAGTTTTTTACTTCTGTATATAAATTATCAACTAATGTGTCGTCTAGAAAATGTCCTTTTAAAGCAACAAATCCAATTTCTTCATAGGCTTTACCTATTTCATCTACAAACTTCTGTTTTCTTACTGGATCTCCTGATGTGAAATCGTTTAAATTAACGCTTGGAATACTTGTCATTTTGTATGTAATTTAAATTGTATGTATTACAAATGTACGAAAACATTATAAAGTTTTGATTACAATTTTAACGTATAACTTCTCTTAATTCTAAATGACATTTTAATATATTTGACAAACTATATTTATGAGCACAACTGTAGCTATAACAAACCCTATGGACTATAAAATAAAAGACCAAGACGAAACCACAATGCGTCAACTATATAAAAACATGCTAAAACCAAGACTAATAGAGGAGAAGATGCTCATTTTATTACGTCAAGGAAAAATTTCTAAATGGTTTTCAGGAATTGGCCAAGAGGCTATATCTGTTGGTGTTACAATGGCACTTCAATCAAGTGAATATATTTTACCTATGCATCGTAATTTAGGTGTATTTACTACTAGAGAAATTCCGCTTTTTAGATTGTTTTGTCAATGGCAAGGAAAAGCAAGTGGCTTTACAAAAGGAAGAGATAGATCATTTCATTTTGGTACACAAGAATACAATATTGTAGGCATGATTTCACATCTTGGTCCACAATTAGGCGTAGCTGATGGTATTGCTTTAGCTAGTAAGCTAAAAAATAAAAACCAGGTTACTGCTGTGTTTACTGGAGAAGGCGGAACTAGTGAAGGTGATTTTCACGAAGCACTTAATGTTGCTTCTGTGTGGCAGTTACCAGTTATGTTTTGTGTAGAGAATAATGGGTATGGCTTATCAACACCTACGAATGAGCAATACTATTGTAAAAACATAGCAGACCGAGGATTAGGTTATGGTATGGAATCTCATATCATAGATGGAAATAATATTATAGAGGTTTTTAGTAAGGTTAATGCGCTAGCAGAAAGTATCAGAAAGAATCCACGTCCTGTTTTATTAGAGTTTAAAACGTTTAGAATGCGTGGTCATGAAGAGGCTAGTGGTACAAAATATGTTCCTCAAGAATTAATGGATGAATGGGCAGCCAAAGATCCTATTGAAAACTACAGAAGTTATTTAAAATCTGAAAGCCTTTTAACAGACGAGCAAGATGAAGCTTTTCATGCGGAAATAAAGGCTGAAATAGATGCTGCTCTTGATGCAGCAAATGGTGAAGAGAAAATACACCCTATTGAAACAAACGAATTAATTGATGTTTATAAAGATTTTGATTATCAGCATTTTGATGAATTAAAAAACACACAAGAACTTCGTTTTATAGATGCTATTTCTGAAGGTTTAAAACAATCTATGGAACAGCATGATGATTTAGTTATCATGGGACAAGATATTGCCGAATATGGTGGCGTTTTTAAAATCACTGAAGGATTTGTTGAGCAGTTTGGTAAAGATCGTGTGCGTAATACACCTATTTGTGAGTCAGCGATTGTTGAAGCCGGAATGGGCTTGTCTATTGCTGGATTAAAAAGTGTTGTAGAAATGCAATTTGCAGATTTTGTTAGCTCTGGATTTAATCCTATAGTGAATTATTTAGCAAAATCTCATTATCGTTGGAGTCAAAATGCAGATGTTGTTGTAAGAATGCCTTGTGGTGCTGGTGTTGCTGCTGGACCATTTCATTCTCAAACTAATGAAGCTTGGTTTACAAAAACACCAGGATTAAAAGTTGTTTATCCTGCATTTCCTAAAGATGCAAAAGGTTTACTTATTACAGCAATTAATGATCCTAATCCGGTATTGTTTTTTGAGCATAAAGCATTATACAGAAGCATTCGTCAAAAAGTGCCAACAAACTATTATAGTATTCCGTTAGGTGAGGCAGCGCTTCTAAAAGAAGGTACTGATGTCACTATTATCACTTATGGAGCAGGAGTGCATTGGGCTTTAGAAACATTAGAAAACAACCCGAATATTCAAGCAGATCTTATTGATTTAAGATCCTTACAACCACTTGATACAGATGCTATTTACAACTCTGTAAAAAAGACAGGTAGGGCTATAATATTACAAGAAGACTCTATGTTTGGTGGAATAGCATCAGATATTTCAGCTTTAATTATGGAGCATTGTTTTGAACATCTTGATGCGCCTGTAAAGCGTGTTGCTAGTATGGAGACACCTATTCCGTTTATAAACCAATTAGAAGAGCAATATTTAGCTAAAAGTAAGTTTGAATCAGCTTTACAAGAACTATTGAACTACTAAAAGAAATTTGTTGTATTTTTCAGTTACTATGAAGAAGCAACAAATTTGTTTTTTAGCTATTATCCTAATTATGCTTAATGCTTGTAAAAAAGTAACCACTCATGATGATGTTGATATTAAAAAAACTCATGAGTGGAAAACGCTTGAAGTTACAGCTACGGCATATAATTCTTTAACAAATCAAACCAATACAAATCCGCATATCACAGCTTTTGGTGATAGTTTGATTCCTGGAATGAAATACATTGCTGTTTCTAGAGATTTATTAGCGCTTGGGCTTCATCATAACACAAGTGTTTGTATTGAAGGCTTTGATGATATCTATCAAGTGAAAGATAAAATGCATTGGCGCTGGAAAAAACGCATAGATATTTATATGGGACTAGATGTAAAAGCAGCAAAAAATTGGGGTCGCAAAAAAGTGTTTATTCAATACCAGGTTCCAGTTGATACTTTAAAAATTATTAATGAATAAAAAAAGCCAACATATGTTGGCTTTTATGAATGACTAATTCAAATAAATTCTAATGTGCGTATCGTTTTATTCCTGTCCATAACACTTCTTGAGAATCGCTATTAGGCGTCAATAGTTTATTAAACTTGACTTGTTTTAGTTTTCCAAATGAATCTCTAGATAATTTAATAACGGCTTTCATGATGTGTGTTTTTTGATTGATTGATTTTTTTTTTTTTAATAATTAACGATAACGACGTTTGCTGTTCCAAGTATGACTTTTAGTTGTTTGTAAAGTACTTGATAATTGATTGTTGTTTAAAGTTCTCATAATTTTGATTTTTAATGATTGATGTTATACCTAATAGACGATCAATTTTTATATTTGTTACAGTACTATGCATAACATAATACATATTTAACATATTTTAACATTTCAAAAGAAACACAATAATCTTTTAAAGTAGGTGAGTCCATTAAAATTTTAATAAAAAATTGGTGATTAAATTTTTAGGTACGATTTTTGTCAAACCTCATAAGAACATAATTCATTCTATGAAACAATTATTATTAATATTTACCATTTTAAGTGCCATATCAGTAACTGCTCAAATTGATAATGGACAAGAATCAACTTCAATCCCAGCAATACAAAGTGAAGATGTAAATACTAATAATTCGTTTTCAATAAAGACAAACACACCTAAAAAAGACGACTTCAATGGACTTTCAGTTCCTAAACGTAAACCTCTCAATACTGAAAGCGAAGGCTTTTCTATGTTTGGTGAAGACTTTGGCAACCCAGGAGAATTGTATGAAAAGAAAGTAACCAAGCATTTAGAAGGTGTTGAAGAAGAAGGTGGCTACAAACTTTATGGCAGTGAAGTAGATCAATATCTTGGTGATTATAAAACAAAGGCTTCAAAAGTAAATGTGGTTTATCGTGACTTTGGTGCTTTTGATGGTGATCGTGTTCGCGTATTTGTTAATGATGATGTTGTAAGACCAAGTGAGTTGTTAAAACCAGGTTTTAGCGGTTTTAAATTAGATTTAGTTCCTGGTTTTAATAAAATCGATTTTTTAGCTTTAAACGAGGGCGAATCAAGTCCGAATACTGCAGAGTTACAGATTTTAGATGAAGAAGGAAAAGTAATCGCTTCTGGACGATGGAATCTATTAACAGGAGTAAAGGCTACTTTAATCGTTGTTAAAGAATAAATAACATTCTAAAATTTTATCTCAATAACGTCACCGGACTTCATTGAGCCTAATATAAAATCTCCAATTCTAACACGAACAAGGCGTAAGGTGGGAAATCCTGCGGCAGCTGTCATTTTTCTAACCTGCCTAAATTTACCTTCTCTCAAAACAATTTTAATCCATGATGTTGGTCCATGACGTTCGTCTCTAACAAAACGCTCTGGTACATTAGGGTGGTTTTCTAATTTTTCAACAGGACAAGGTTTTGTTTTGTAAGGTTTACCGTTAACACTAATTTCTACACCAAGTCCTAACTTGGTTATAGCGTCATTAGTAATTAATCCATCAACCATAACATAATACTCTTTTTCTACTTTTGAGCTCCTAATGTAATCACTTATTTTGCCATCAGTAGTAAGTAAAAGTAGTCCTTCAGAAGGCTCGTCTAGTCTTCCTATGGCCATAATGCCATCTGGAAAATCATATAATTCACCTAGTAACTTCTTGTTTTTTCGCTTGTTTTGGTTGTTTACAAACTGACTTAAATACCCATAAGGCTTATATATTTTATAATGCTTATGAAGAGGCATAGTCTTGAAGTATTTTTAAAACCAATGCTTTAGTTAGTTCTTGTCCGTTGGCTTTTTTTCTTATATCGTCGTAGCTAAACCTGAAATCGCAACCATCTTTATAGGCACTACAACCATAAGCCGTTTTTCCTTTTATTATGGTACCTTTTTTACATTTAGGGCAGCTATTCTCATCAGAAGTGTCCGATTTTTGCTTTGCTGGAATTGTTTTTTTAGGTTCCAACTTTAGTTTAAAGTTATCATCAAAACGAAGTAAGCCTTCAATAGAAGCCTCATTAACTTTAAACCCTTTTAGGTTTACAGTAGAGCCTTTATCTAATAAGCGTTTGTATTGATTTTCTGATATTTTTTTTGAAGCATATTCGAAAGGTAAAACAAAATCACAATCTTTTCCATATAATGTGCAACCGTAAGCCGATTTACCTTTTAATAATTGTCCTTTTTTACATTTTGGACATGTTTTACCTACAATACCTTTTTTTGAAGTTTTAGTTTTGGCTTTTGCTGTGTTACCTGCTTTGTTGTTGGTATAACTTAATTTAGCTTGAACCTTTTCTGTACGTACCTCATAAACCAATTGGTCTACCATTTTTTTCATGTTATTAATGAAAGCTACAGCACTATATTCGCCTTTTTCAATGTCTTTAAGTTGTTTTTCCCAAAGTCCTGTTAGTTCTGCAGATTTTAATAATTCATTTTGAATTAAATCAATCAATTGAATACCGGTAACTGTTGGCAACACTTGCTTTTTGTTACGTTTTATGTATTTGCGCCTAAATAAGGTTTCAATAATATTGGCTCTAGTTGAAGGTCGTCCAATACCATTTTCTTTCATTAAATCACGTAACTCGTCATCATCTACTTGTTTACCTGCGGTTTCCATTGCACGTAATAATGATGCTTCAGTATATTGTTTTGGTGGCTTGGTTTCTTTCTCTAAAAAAGTAGGCTCATGTGGTCCTTTTTCTCCTTTTTCAAACGTGGGTAAAATACCGGTTTCTTTGGTTGGTTTGTCATTTGTTTCAAAAACAACACGCCAACCTTTTTCAAGAATTTCTTTTCCTGTAGTTTTAAAATTTACAGTTTCAGCTTTCCCAATTACAGTCGTGTTAGACACTTTACATTCTGGATAAAACACCGCTATAAAACGTTTGGTAATAATATCGTAAACTTGTTGCTGATTGTACTGCAAATTGGTTTGAACACCTGTTGGAATTATTGCATGGTGATCGGTTACTTTAGAATCATCGAAAACCTTTTTAGATTTTTTAATTTTTTGACCTAAAAGCGGCTGAATTAATTGACTGTAATTAGTCAAGTTTTTCAAAATCCCTGGTACTTTAGGATAAATATCATTTGGAAGAAATGTGGTATCTACACGCGGATAGGTTACCACTTTCATTTCATATAACTTTTGAACTATTTTTAAAGTTTCATCTGCTGAAAAGCCAAATTTTGTATTGCAATACACCTGCAGACCTGTTAAATCAAACAGTTTAGGTGCAAATTCATTTCCTTTCTTTTTAGTAATGCTTACAATTTCAAAATCGTGTTCTTTAACAATATTAGCTAATTTTTCGCCGTCTTCCATTTTAAGAAAACGTCCTTCTTCGTAGCTAAATAATGTATCACGATAAAGCGTTTGTAGTTCCCAATAGGGTTGTGGTTTAAAGTTTTCTATCTCTTTCCAACGGTTAACAACCATGGCTAGCGTTGGTGTTTGCACACGACCAATAGACAAAACCTGCTTATAACCACCATATTTTACGGTGTATAAACGTGTAGCGTTCATTCCTAAAAGCCAATCGCCAATTGCTCTAGAAAACCCAGCATAGTATAAGTTATCGTATTTTGTACTAGCTTCTAGTTTTTCAAAACCTTCTTTTATGGCTTCTGTGGTAAGAGACGATATCCATAACCGTTTGACTTCGCCTTTGTAATTGGCTTGATCTAAAACCCAACGTTGAATTAATTCTCCTTCTTGACCGGCATCACCGCAATTTATTACAACGTCTGCTTTATCAAATAAGGATTTTACAATTTTAAATTGTTTTTTAATACCAGAATCGTTTGATACTTTGGTTTCAAACTTGTCTGGTAACATGGGTAAGTTGTTTAAATCCCAACTTTTCCAATAGGGTTTATAATCGTTTGGTTCTTTTAGTGTGCATAAATGACCAAACGTGTAAGTTACTGCATAGCCATTACCTTCAAAGTAGCCATCACGTTTGGTTTTGGCACCTAATACTTGAGCAATTTCTCTTGCTACACTTGGTTTTTCGGCAATACAGACTTTCACTTATTTAATTTGATTTTGGCTTGCAAAATAACATTTTTACTAAAAACAAGGCGATGTATTTACAAGGAGTTATTAACGACATATGCTTTAATGATATCGTTTGAAATAGCACTATAAAATAATAGATGTTGTTAAAGTTTCAAAATTAAGTTTTAAACGACCATTGTTAAAAAAAAACAATTCAATTTATTTAAAAATAGTCTTTAAAAACTCAAGAAACATCTTATTTTTGCACATCGCAAAAAAATTATGAGTAGTACAATTTCATTATTAGAATTAGAAGACAGGAAAGTAGGTAAGGAGTTATATAGCTATCAAAAGGGCGCTATTAATAAAATTTTTAAAAGTTTTGAGGAGGCTCCTGAAGATTACCATTTATTATATCAATTACCAACAGGAGGTGGTAAAACCGTTATTTTCTCTGAAATTGTACGCCAATACTTAAAGCTTCATAAAAAAAAGGTATTGGTAATGACGCATCGTATAGAATTATGTCGTCAAACCTCTAGTATGCTTACCGAGTTTGGTGTTGAAAACAAGGTTGTTAACAGTAAAGCAAACCTTGATGATCAAGCGCAATACAGCTGTTTTGTTGCTATGGTTGAGACTCTAAACAATCGTCTTAATGAAGATAAACTAGATATTTCTGATATTGGTTTAGTAATTATAGATGAGGCGCATTACAACTCATTCACCAAGCTTTTTAAGTTTTTTGAAAACGCTTTTATACTTGGTGTAACTGCAACACCATTAAGTTCGAATATCAAATTGCCTATGAAAGACAATTATGATGAGCTTATAGTAGGTGAGAGTATAGAATCGTTAATCAACAATAAGTTTTTAGCAAAAGCTGAAATCTATTCATACAATGTAGGATTAACGTCATTAGTTGTTGGAGCAAATGGTGATTATACGGTAAAATCTTCAGAAGATTTATATACCAATAACGACATGCTTTCAAAGTTAGTTCAAGCTTATGAAGAGCGCTCTAAAGGAAAGAAAACATTAATTTTCAATAATGGTATTAATACATCTTTGCATGTGTATGATACTTTTAGAGCTGCAGGATATCCTGTTGCGCATCTTGATAATACAAACACTAAAAAAGAACGTAAAGCCATCTTAAAATGGTTTAAAGAAACACCAGATGCTATTTTAACATCTGTAAGTATTTTAACCACAGGATTTGATGAGCCAACTGTTGAGTCTATCATACTAAACAGAGCTACAAAATCTCTAACGCTTTACTACCAAATGATAGGACGTGGTTCGCGTATTCTTAAAGACAAAGATTCTTTTACTGTAATTGATTTAGGAAATAACTTTCACCGTTTTGGCCCTTGGGGAGCTGTTTTAGATTGGCATCGTATTTTTAGATCTCCTAATTTTTATTTAGATGGTATTTTATCAGATGATGAAATAGAAGAGACTTTTAAATATGAAATGCCTGCTGATTTACGAGAGGAATTTTCAAATTCTGAAAATGTCTACTTTGATGTAAAGAAAACTTACATTGATGCCGTAAGAAGTGGTGAGTCTTCAAAAGTAGTTTTAGAGCGTTCTATAGAGCATCATGCAAAAATATGTATAGAAAACAGTGAAGATGTTTATGATGCACTAGATCTTTCTAAAAAATTAGGCGATGATATAGATTATCGTATTCAACGCTATACAAAATGCATCAGTAAAAGTACTTTTAATTTTGTTGAGTGGCTAAAAGAAGACTATCGTAAAAAATTACGTGCGTATTTGCGTAATAATTTTGATGAAGTTTTTGAAGTAATTCATGGCAGACCTGCTGAATAGGTTTAAAGTTAAAATTACCACCAAACAACAAAACATTTATCAATAACGCCATTAGGGTGTTTTATCCAGCAACATTCTGATAGTTGATTATTTTGTGCTGCTTGCAACAAGGTAAAACACGCTGAATAAGACATCCAACTTACATTTGTATGTGGTTTTATTAACCAATCTGCTTTATTTAGAATGTAAAATTTACAATGATGAAATTGTTCTAACTGTTTGGTTTTTATATAATAACCAACAATACAATCTTTATTTATAAGTGTTTCTGTTACTTCTTGTGTTCCTAAAGGCAAAAAAAGTTGTGCTTTAAAATACACGTACTGTTTTGTATTATTTACATGTAATTGTAAATGATTTAATGCTGTTCGAGTTTCTTTTCTGTATAATAACGGTAACTGTTTATCGCGTAATTTGGTTAATTTCTCAACCAAACTATCTTTTCTATTCGGGCCAATCCAGTGTTCTAAATAAGAATTTCCTACAGTATCGTCATAAATGTAAAATTTATATACAATCTCTACATGTATTGGATTTTCATGATTTAAAGCAAGTAAATCTAATTCTCCTATAGTTCTATTATCATCTTGTATTTGTATGTTTTCAGTAAGTAACTTTATAGAATTATATTGTGATAATTCATTAAAGACAAAATGTTCAACACGTTTTCCCAATCGTAAATTTTCAGGTAAGTTTCTACAAAATATTGTTGTAGGTATTTCTGGTAGTATTAATTGATACAACTCAAATAAAGGGTTTTCATCCCAAAGTAATGGTGTTTGTAAATAGCCTTGATATTGTTGCTGTATTTTAGAACTTTTTTGCGTCATACATAACAAAGTAACACATAAAAAAAAGACTGCCCAAAAGCAGTCTTTTTAAAGTATCATTATTTTGATACAGCTTACTCATTTGATGCCATTAAGGCAAAAAACTTATTAATATTAGGGAGAATTACAATTCTTGTTCTTCTGTTTTTAGCTCTATTTTCTTTAGTATCATTTTCAGCGATAGGTTGATAAAAACTTCTACCAGATGCAATTAATTTTTCTGGAGCTACGTTATAATCATCTTGTAGTTTTCTAACTACAGATGTAGCACGAAGTACGCTTAAATCCCAGTTATCTGATACTTTTGTATTGTGAATACTTCTAGAGTCAGTATGACCTTCTACCATAACTTCTATACTAGGTTCAGAGTTTATGACATCAGCTAATTTTTGTAAAATATCATTAGCCTTGTTGCTTACACGGTAACTAGCTGTGTTAAATAACATTTTGTCAGAGATAGAAATCATTACTACTGTTTCGTCAATATTAATCGCGATATCTTCATCTTCATTTAAATCTGTTGTATTGATAGATTTACGTAAGTTATGAGCAACAGCTAAATTCATCGAATCTTTTAAGCTTTTAGCCATTTGTAACTCATTAGGATCTACATGTTTTAATGTAGCATTCATTGATTCTCTAACATCATTAGAGATTACAATATCATCTCCAACAGTTACTATTTTAGCATTATTCTCTTCTGTAAGCGAGTTTATTTTAGAATTGTAGGTATCTATTCGTGATTGAATTTCATCAAATTTTGCCTCTAAATCTTCTTTGGCAACACGTGTTTTGGTAAGTTCACTTTTTATTTCACCATTTTCTTGCTGTAAAGCAACATATTTCTTTTTAGAAACACATGATGTGATTGATACTACGGTTAGTAAGGCAATTACTGTTTTTTTCATAATTGTTGTTAAGTTTTGGGTTTGTTATATGTACGGTCTCTAACAAGGTTATGGATTTTGTAATAGTAACATTAATATAATTTTAACATCTACAGCCTAACATATGTAGATACGAAACCTAAAAAGCGTTATATTTGTACTAATGAGAATATTAGCCTTTATATTATCTACTTATATACTAGCACTTAACTTTGCACCATGCGAAGACAGTGTGCTTGTTGATGATATAAAAACAGAAATATCTCAACATGCTGATTTAGACCATGAACACAATGATGTTTCGGATATGTGTTCTCCTTTTTGTCAATGTCACTGCTGCCATATACACGTAACAAATACTGCTAAAACGAGTTACGTTTTAATAACAAACAATATTCCAAGACACCTATTAATACATCACAAAGGTGTTGAAAAAGACTTCAAAGTTTCTATTTTACAGCCACCACGGGTTTAATTTACGTTTTCGCTATATACGCAATGTATATCGCAACATGTCCCTTTTAAGATTTTAAAAGGGTATTTCTTATATGTTTATTTTTTAAACCCATTTACTTATGATTAATAAAATCATTGATTTTTCAATCAATAATAAATTTATTATTGGCTTGTTTACACTAGCCATTTTAATAGCAGGAATATGGAGCATGAAAGAAGTTCCTATTGATGCTGTTCCAGATATAACAAATAACCAAGTTCAGGTTATTACACAAGCTCCAAATTTAGGAACTGAAGAAATAGAAAAATTTGTTACATACCCAGTAGAATTAGCTATGAGCAACCTACCAGATGTATTAGAAATTCGTTCTATTTCTCGTTTTGGCTTATCCGTTGTAACAATAGTTTTTAAAGATGATATTGGCGCTTACTTACCAAGACAATTAGTTTCTGAAAAGTTATCAGAAATACAAGAGCAAATCCCGGAAGGTTTTGGAAAACCAACCATGGGGCCAATTTCTACAGGACTTGGCGAGATTTATCAATATACTTTAGAAGTTGATGATGCTTACAGAGATACATACAATGCCACAAAACTACGCACAATACAAGATTGGATTGTACGTAGGCAAATGGCTATGGTACCTGGTGTTGTTGAAGTTAATGCCTTTGGCGGAAGTATTAAGCAATTTGAAATAGCAATAAAGCCTAACAGGTTACAAGCTATGAATGTCACCATTGCTGAAGTTTTTAAAGCAATTGAAAATAACAATGAAAATACGGGTGGTGCTTATATAGAAAAAAATCATCAAGCTAATTTTATAAGAGGTGATGGCTTGGCAAAAACCACTGACGATATTAATAACATTGTTATAAAAAACATCAACAATATTCCTATTAGAATAAAAGATATTGCTCAAGTAAAAATAGGACAAGCCGTAAGATATGGAGCCTTAACAAAAGACGGAAAAGGAGAAGCTGTTGGTGGTATGGTTTTAATGCTGAAAGGAGCTAATTCAGATCGTGTTATTAACGAAGTCAAAACTCGTATTTCAGAAATACAAAAGTCATTACCCAAAGGTGTTACCATCAAACCATTTTTAGACAGAAGCTTCTTGATTGATAAAACAACAGGAACGGTAACATCTAATTTATTAGAAGGAGGTCTCATTGTTATTTTTGTGCTGGTATTACTTTTAGGAAATTGGCGAGGCGGACTTATAGTTGCATCTACCATACCGCTATCCTTACTTTTTGCGTTTATTCTTATGAATGTTTTTGGCGTTTGGGCTAACTTAATGAGCCTTGGTGCTATAGACTTTGGTATTATAGTAGATGGTGCTGTAATTATTGTAGAAAGCACGGTTTTTCTAATCTCAACACAAATACTTAAAGAAAAGAAGCTCACTAATAAAACGAGAGATAAACTAACAGCTTCAGCTTCAAAAAAAATGATGAATGCTGCTTTTTTTTGGTCAGCTTATTATTCTGATAGTTTTTATACCAATATTAGCTTTAGAAGGTGTTGAAGGCAAAATGTTTCAGCCTATGGCTTTAACGTTCATTTTCGCCATGATTGGCGCTATGATACTTTGTGTTACTTATGTTCCTATGATATGTACGGTGTTTTTAAGGGCGCCAAAAACACAAAAACTATCTTTTGGTGATCGTATAGTAAATCGTGTTGAAAACGCTTATGAAGGCATATTAATTAAAACCTTAAAAAAAGGTAAATATGTTGTCATCGTTGCTCTAGCGCTTTTTGCAACATCAGTTTTTGTTTTCTCTAAAATGGGTGGTGAGTTTATTCCACAGTTAGATGAAGGTGATATTGCGTTTCATGCCATTTTAAAGCCAGGAAGTTCGCTAACAGAAACTATAGAAACCACAACAAAAATTGAACGAATTGTAAAAGCTAATTTCCCAGAAGTTGAAACGATCATTAGTAGAATAGGAGTTGCTGATGTACCAACCGATCCTATGCCAATGGATATTGCCGACATTTTTGTTATTTTAAAACCTATTTCAGAATGGACTTCAGCAAGTACAAAAGAAGCATTAATTGAAAAAATAAAATCTGATTTACGTATTGTTCCTGGTGTAAATTTTGAATTCACACAGCCTATAGAAATGCGCCTTAATGAATTACTTACAGGTGTTCGTGAAGATGTAGCAATAAAGCTATTTGGTGATGATTTAAACATGCTTGCTGCAAAAGCTGAAGAAATAGGCAAACTTATAGCAAATGTTGATGGTGTTGCTGATATGAAAGTAGAAGCTACTGTTGGTCAACCACAAATTGTTATAAACTACAACCGAAATAAATTAGCGCAATATGGACTAAAAATAAATGATTTAAACCATACTGTTCAGGCAGCATTTGCAGGAGGTAAAGCAGGTGTAATATTTGAAGGTGAAAAACGATTTGATATTGTAGTAAGGTTAGAGGCTACACATAGAAATGATATAAATGATGTAAAATCGTTACTTATTAATATTCCGTCTGGTGTACAAATTCCGCTTCGTGAAGTTGCTGATATAAGCTACCAACCTGGGCCAATGCAAATAAGTCGCGATAATACCAACAGACGTACTTATGTAGGGATTAATATTCGAGATAGAGACGTTAAATCTGTTGTTACTGACATTCAAGAGATTTTAAATGAAAATTTAAAACTTCCTGCGGGTTACTTTTTAAAATATGGTGGTGCTTTTGAAAACCTTGAAAGAGCTAGCGAACGCTTAAAAGTAGTTGTGCCTCTAGCATTAGTGTTAATCTTTATACTCATTTATTTTGCTTTAAAATCAGTGTCTCAAACTATTATCATTTATGTGGCTATTCCTATGGCTACTATTGGTGGTATTATAGCTTTATGGTTTAGAGATATGCCGTTTAGTATTTCTGCTGGTGTTGGTTTTATAGTGCTATTTGGTGTTGCTGTACTAAATGGTCTTGTAATGATTAGCGGCTTAAATGAACTCAAAGCTGAAGGTGTTACAAGTTTAAATGATAGAATCATACAAGGAACGAAAAGACGTATAAGGCCTATCATGCTTACTGCATTTACAGATATTTTAGGGTTTTTACCTATGGCAATTTCCACTAGTGCGGGTGCTGAAGTTCAACGTCCATTAGCTACAGTGGTTATTGGTGGACTATTAACAGCCACATTACTCACTTTATTTGTATTACCTATTTTATATCATTGGTCAGAAACAAAAGCGTTTTCTTTTAAATTACCTAAAAAAGCTAACGCATTACTTGTTTTGATAGCTTTTTGTGCCATGCCTGTAACCACTGTTTTTGCTCAAACAAATCAAGAACCTTTACAGGAATTATCTATTGATGAAGCGGTAGCGTTAGCAAACCAAAATTATCCATTATTAAAACAAAAACAATTAGAGGTTAAAAAGCAACAGGCATTAAAAAGCACGGTTGTAGATTTAGGCGCAACAAGTATTTTTACTAGTGGCGAAGAGATAAATGAGAATAATGCCGTTTATACAACTATAGGATTTGGTCAATCTAATATTGATATTTTTGGAATAGCACCCAAAAGAAAATTACAAAGCAAGCGTATACAACTCGCCGAAAACAAGTATTCACTTTCGCAATTACAAGTAGAAAAAGAAGTAAAAGAAGCTTGGGTAAATGTATTCAGTTCTAAAAGAATGTATAATTTATATACAGAGCTTGATAGTATTTATTCGCATTTTAAAACTGCTGTAAAACTCAATTATGATGTCGAGGCTATCTCAAGACTAGAATATTTAGCGGCAAATAATCAAGCATTACAAATAGCTAATAAGAAGCAACAATATGAATCAGATTATCTTATAAACCTTCAAAAGTTTAATCTTTGGATAAGCTCTGGTTCTGACAACTTATTTACATCGGCATCTACTATAGATATTCCTATGATAGATTTAGAAAACACCAATATGCTTGCGCATCCGGAATATGTATTAGCCGAGTCACAACAGGCGGAAGCGCTTGAAAATTATAAGGTTGCCAAAGCTAACTATTTACCAAAGTTTAACTTACAAGGTGGTTTACAACAAGTAAATGGTAATAGTGGTTTTTACAGTTACCAAGCAGGAATATCTATTCCTTTGTTATCAGGAACTCAAAAAGCCAAAATAAAATCGGCAAGGGTTAATAAGGAAATAGCCGAAATAAAAACCCAATATAAACAGCGTGAGTTACAAGCATTGTATCAGCAAACAAAACGTGCATACACAACTTGGAAAAACTCTTGGGAATTCTATAAAACAAGTGTCTTGCCGTATACCAAAGAACAACGAAAAGGAGCTTTGCTTGCCTACAAAGAAGGTGCTTTAAATTATACTGGATTTACCCAAATAATGGAAGACACACTGCAAAGTGAAGTTGAAGCTCAACAAGCTTTTACGCAATACATGATCTATACATTCAAACTTCAATATTTTAAAAAATAATCATATGAAACATTATAAAATTTTATTCATCACATTGCTTATCGTATCTAGCATAGTTTCTTGTAAGCAAACCACAAACGTTCAAGAGAATAAAGAAACAACAAGTGAAACTCATGACGATGACCATGCAGAAGGTGTTGAACTTACCAAACAGCAATTTGATGCCTTACAAATGACTATAGATACTCTTTCAGAAAAAACAATGAGTGGTTATGTTGAAGCAAACGGACAACTTGAAGTACCACCACAAAATGAAGCAACGGTTACAGCAACCATAGGTGCTAATGTGGCTTCTATAAATGTTATTGAGGGCGATAAGGTTAGTAAAAACCAAGTGCTTGCTTATTTATCTCATCCGGATATTATAAATATACAAACGCAATATTTAAGCGCTTATAATGATATGGTATTTTTAGAAAAAGACTATTTAAGACAGAAAAAACTTTACAATGAAGGCGTTGCCTCTGGAATGAGTTTTCAAGAAGCAGAAGCAAAGTACACAAGTGCTAAAACATTAGCAGCAGGTTTAGAATCTCAATTACAGCTACTTAATTTAAGTGCGAAAGGCATTCAAAAAGGAACTATCTATCAAAAAGTAGCGTTAAAAAGCCCGATTGACGGATATGTTCAAAAAGTAGAAGTAAAAACAGGACAGTTTGTTGATCCCCAAACAGAGCTTTTTGAAATTGTAGATACACATCATGTGCATGCAGATTTAATGGTTTTTGAAAAAGATGTGGCCTTGGTAAAGAAAGGACAAACGGTTCGTTTTCAAATTCAAACACAACCTGATAAAGATATTAAAGCCACTATTTATTCTATAGGAAAAACATTTGAAGATGGCCCTAAAGCTGTTCATGTGCATGCTGAAATTGAAAATAAATCAGGAAACTTAATTCCAGGAATGTATATTCAAGGACAAATAGAAACATCAGCAAAAAAACAATGGGCTTTACCTGAAAGCGCTTTAGTAAAAGAAGGGGATTCATTTTATGTATTTGAAGCAACGCAAGAAGGTGAATCGTGGCATTTTAACCAAATACCTGTTATAACAGGAACAACCAACAACGGTTGGATTGCTATCAATTTTTTAGAACCTATAGCGCCTAATACATTATTTGCTACAAACAACGCATACTATTTATTAGCTGAAAAAAATAAATCTGAAGCAGAGCATGCTCATTAAAGCATGTAATACATAGGTGATTTTCTATATAAAGCGTCACAAAAATAATGTGGCGCTTTTGTATTAGACATATTTGGTGGATTTACTTCTATCTTTTATAGGATCTGTATGACTAATAAACGTCATAAAAAGATATAATGATAGTATATGACAAATGATAATTAAAATGGTGAATGTAGTTGTAAAATGAAAAAACTCATTAATAGGAGAGAGGACAGCTTGAAAAAAGTTAAGAACGCCAGATATCAATAGCACCACAGCACTATCATACTGATCATTTATGTAAATAAGTGCAAAAATAAGGGTGTAAATTAAAAGACTTAATGTGGTTGTTAATGTGAAAATCAATTGCCCTTCTGGTATAAAATCTATAAGCAAATCAAGTACGGCGTAAACTAAATATCCAAAGAATAAAAAACTTAAGAACACCGAAACTGTAAACAACTTTTTAGTTTGCCATTTAGACAAATAAGGTTTTACAATAATTATGTTAAGTATAAAATACAAAGTAATACAAATCAAAATACCCAAATAGCATTCTGTATAACAATTAAAAGACATCATATCAGATACCAATATGATTAGTAAAGCCATCAAAAATGTTTTATTAACTTTTGAAGAATGTTTTTTACAAATTACTAGGTGCTTTATACCTATAACAATTATTATAGGAGGTATAATATATGATAAATGCGCTTTTTCTAAAAGAGCACTCATCAAAACAGAAATAACAAAGAGTAAGTAAAAAACAACATCTACAAATAATAGTTTTCCATAAATATTGAGTAGTTGCTTTGTCATAAAATCACTGGTGTTGTGTCTTTATATTCAGCTTATTAAGTTAAATAAATTATTTATTATTTAATAACTATTTAGAAATTTATATAGGTTAAAAAATTAAAAAGCCAGTAATTATTAAGTTACTGGCTTTTTATAAAAAAGGGGAAGTAATAGATTACTTTTTAACAAGCTTTTTAGTTATTTTCAATTCAGGTATTTGTAATACATAAACTCCTGATGATAAGTTAGACAGGTTTTTTATCACTGTTTTCTCGCCTGATAAAACTATTTGATTATTATAAACTACAGAGCCTAATATATCAACTATTTGAATCGTTGTGGTTTTTGTAGTTTGTAAATCAACCTGTATGTATAATACATCATCAAAAGGAATTGGGTAAGCTTTTAAGGTGTTTATACCAGTGTTGAATTCTACTACGCTTAATAACGGACCTTGATTTCCTGGTGATCCTACAGCAGATTCTCCCATATCATTACCTGCTGTTGCTGCTGGCATATATGGCGCTTCATCTACAACACTAAAACCACCTTTTTCAACATCATATGATTGTCCTGGATATGAAGCTGTATCAGGATATGCTTCAGCATCTACAATAGTTCCAACAGTTAATGGATCTCCTATCCAAAGCGTTACCATATCGCCTCCGCCAGATAAACCAGCACCAGCATAAGTTCCTATTTCTACATCTGTAAGATTATAAACGCCACCCCAAACAGCAATAAAATTAGCGGTGTCTGCTGCATCAATAGCTACAACAGATTCTCCTGGTGCTATAGAACTAATACCACTTATTAGTACAGCCGATGCAGGGTCTTGAGAATCATCGTCAAAGTATAAACCACCTGATGCAGGTGTCCAAGCTATCGGACCATTATTTGTAATCTCAAACCAGTCTGCTGTTAAGTTATCTCCATCGCCATTTCCTGGCCATATTTCTGTAATGTTCAGTGTCGGACCTACTAATGTATTATAAGCATTTGGAGTGTTGATAGCTTCGCCTTCTTCTGGTGTTCCTGTAAACCCAAAACCAGAAAGTCCTTCACCATCATAGTCATTTCTTACCCAGTCAGAAGTGCTATCTGTATCTAATCCGTTTGGGATACGTGATGCACCACCTACTTGAAAGCTACTACCATCAAAATCTGGAGTTAAATCTAATGCATAAACAAGATCGTTTTCATCACCATCTGAACTTGCTATACCATCTACTATATTGGTCCAATATGGCATATCAATAACACCATCATCATTCGTATCTATATCATCACCTACAATGCCTGAGTAACCTTCTACTAATAATAATGTCATAGTACCATTTTCTATAACGTTAGATTGAAATGGTGTAGTCCAAAATCCGTTTTCATCGGTTGTTCCTAAAGTAAATACGCCGTCATCAATCAAGCCTGGAGAACTGTTGTCTCCTTCTATTTCTACTAGGGTGTAAGCTGAATAGTCTGTATAAGGATCGCCATATATTTCTATAAATTCTGCGGTATCTGCTCCTGAATGGTCAACAACAAATTCATTAATTACTGGAGTTTTTATAAGCGGTTCTGTAACAGCTCCTAAAGTAACTAGATCACTTCTAAATTTTTTCCACGTTGCACGGTGGTCTTTATTTTCTGTACCGTCATTATAAATTACAGTTGCTCCTAAATCTACAAGAAGCTTTACGGTATATGTATCGCCATCTGATCCCATAAAAGTCGAGTTTGGTAAAGCTACTAAACCTTCAAAAGAACCATATGTATTTAGTGCTGTTAAATCAGCTGCACGAAGCTCTGGTGTATCTGCGGCATCTCCAGTCCATGTATAAAGCTTAAAATCCGTTTGTGTACCAAATGGACCGCCTATTAATATACATCCATTATCATTACATTCCATACTACGTAAGCTACGTCCTTTTAAATCGATAAGTATAGGTGTATCAAAATTTGCTGATCCTGACGCCATACCTGGTAAGCTTGTAAAGTTTGTTACTGGTATGACTATAGCTTTATTTTGAGATGTAGTACTACGCAATCCTAAATATGCTGTTGTTGAACTATTTGGTGCTAGTGCTAATGCTTCTATTTCTATAGCGGTGCTTAACCCAAAATAGTTGGCACCTAAACCGTGTACGTTGTTTGTATCCCAAGCAATTAAGTCAGCGTATAAGCTTGTGTATTTATAATTGTAGGTAAGGGTAGAAGCGGCTCCTGAACCTGATATTAGTGTTGAAAATATCACAGATCTATCGGTTTCTGATGTTGAACCTATCCAATAAATTGCATTTCCTACTCTAAATGAACCTTCTAAATCGGCTTCTTCAGTACTACCTAAAGCGCCATTAAAATCTAATTCTTTAATTGGTAATCCTGAATGTTCTCCGTTATATAAACGTAATGTTTGATCTTCATCATCTCCAATCCAGATATAGTTGTCTTCTATAGCGATTCCGGTTGAACCATCTGAAGCTCCTGTATGAAACCAACTAGTACTTGGTGTTACTGAAGCATCTGATGCTGCATAATTAATAGTATAGCTTGCTGTATTCATATCAGCATCTTCTACAACAACAGAAATTGTTGTAAAACCTGTAGCAATAGGTGTTATTGTTAGTGTTCTATCACCATCAGTTCCTGTCAAAACAAGGTTTGTATTAGGTACTATAGCTTCATCGCTACTAGTTGCAGTTACTACTAAATCTGCTAACGGTGTTTCTACATCTGATACTTGAAAAGGAATTCCTATAGTACTTGCTGGATCTGTTGGGTCATTCACAACACCACTTACATAACCTGCATTATCTTCTGGCAAGTTTAGGTAAGATGTCAAATTAGTAACATCAACAGTAATAGTTAATGTTGAAGGCGCTAAAGGACCTTGATTTCCTGGAGATCCTACAGCCGATTCATTCATGTCGTTTACAGCAGTTGCAACAGGCTGAAATGGCATAGAACCAATAACGCTAAATGCAGCATTGGTTACATCATAAGATTGTCCTGGGTTAGCATCGGTATCTGGATAGGCTTCTACATCTACGATACTACTAGCATCTGTTGGTGCACCTATACTCATAAATAGTGTTACAGCATCACCGCCACCGCCTAATCCAGCGCCACTATATGTGCCTATTTGTACATTAGTTAAGTTGTAATAACTTCCCCAAACAGCAACAAACTCGGCAGTATCATTGTCATCAATAGCTATAACGGCTTCTCCGGGTTGTATACTTGTGATACCGCTTATTAATGCAGCATCTAACGGATCTTGAGATTCATCATCAAAATATAAATCTCCCATAGTTGGTGTCCAAGCTACGGTACCTGTGTTGGTTATTTCAAACCAATCGGCAGTCAAATTATCGCCTTCACCATTGCCTGGCCAGATTTCTGTAATCTGAAGCGATACTTGAGAGTAGCTTATTAGGTAGGTTAAAAATAGGGCACTTAAAAGTGTAAATTTTTTGTACATAATGTTTAGTTAAGATTAAAACGTGAAAGTAACCTTGCAGTATTAATCTACTAGAAACATAATATTATGACTGGGTTAATTTAAAGGCTTTACCGTTAAGATAAAGTTTCTTGTGTGTTATGAAAGTTAAGGGTACATAAAAAAAGCTTGATTATCACAATCAAGCTTTGGTACTTTGTTTTAATATATAATATGGTGGTTGGGCTACTTAAACCCTGTTAGTATAGACTGCTTATGGTTCTTAACAAACTTGTCTTGCTATTCAGTAATTGATATTCAGCATCTATACGTTTTAGCTGACTTTCTATCAGCTTAACTTCTCGGTAGTTTACCAAAAACAGAGAACCTTCACCTATTTCAAACTTTCTGTCTTCGCCCTGTACAAGCTTTTTTGAGTCTTCTACAAGGTCTAATAATATGGTATGCTGATTGGTGTAAGAGGTTATTTCTTGTATGTTTGATTGTATTTTATTTTTCAACGAAACCTCTGTGGCTACTAAATCTAAAGTGACATCTTGTAGCTTTATTTTTGCCAATTTCAAATCCCCACGTTCTTTTCTTAAAAACAACGGAAAGTTAACCTGCAAGCCACTTTTATAGTTGGCTGTGTTTAAAGAACTCAAAGGATCAAAACCTGTTGTTAAAAAATTATATTGCAAATCTATTGTTGGTAGTAAATTGTTTGTTTTCAATTTCTTATCAATAGTCAGTATATCTCTTTTTACTTGTAATTCTCTTATTTTAGGGTGATTCGTTATATCTATGGCATCTACATTTAAAATCGAACTATTTAAAACCTGATCTACAACATATATGGTATTCAAATCTGGTATAACAGCATCTTCAAGCTCTAACGGAATATTGTTTTCTATCCATAAATAATTTGATAACTCTAGTTTAGATTTTATATAACCTATTTTAGCTTTTTCTAAATCTACCAATCTGTTTTTCAAATTAATACCTGCCTCAAGCGTATCTATAGCGGGTTTGTCGCCTGCAAAGTAACTTTTCTTTACAATCTCTAGTCTGGTTTCAGCATTTTCGGTAAACGCTTCATAGGTTTTTAGAGATTGATAGTTTTTTAACCAATTAAAGTAAGAGGATAACGCATTATAAATAACGTCATTTACAACCAACTGTTGCTTGGCTTGGGCTTGTTGTGTAAACAGTTTTGCTTGTTTTAAAGTAGCCATGCGCTCGTTCATAAACAACCCTTTGGCTAATGATACTGATACGCCTGCGCTATACAAACCATCGTCAGGAGTGTTTAGTTCTGGATTTAAGTATTTGCCATCATTGTTTTCATAGGTGGCTTTTAGCTCAACGCCATACCATGTTGGTATCTTAAAGGCTGTATTTAGCTTGTTGTAGTATTTACTATCATCAAACTTTTTTCTACTGTAATCAACATCTACTTTTGGGTCAAAAGCACCACGAGACTTCAATAGTTTTGCTTCGCCTTCGCTTGTTATTAAGTGCGTTTGCTTGACTATAGGGTGATATTTTTTTACATAACCCAAATACTCTTCTAGAGATATGGTATTGGTTATATCTTGTGAAAAACCACTTATAAAGAAAAATAGTAATATATAGCTAAATGCTTGTTTCATAAAATGATGCCTGTGTGCGGTTGTTACTTTTTTGTTGGTTCTACTTTTGGTTGATAAAAGTTAGGAGGGAAGCTGTTTATTTGCCTCCATATCTCAAACCATATAGGGACATTATCTAGTAAAGCAATGGTTTTTGCACCTGATCCTACGCGTATAGCGTCTGGCCATTTTGCGTCTTCTTCATTGGGTGTTAGCAATACACGATACATACCGTTAGGGCTTATAAAGTTTTCTATGGCAACTACTTTTGCTGCATAGGTTCCGTATGAAACATTTGGCCATCCGCTAAATACAATAGCTGGCCATCCGTCAAACTGTACTCGCACGTCTTCTCCTTTATGTATCAATGGTAAGTCTATAGGTCTTACAAACATCTCTACGGCCAACTCATAGTTTGAGGGCATAATGCTTACCAATTGCTCACCTTCTTTAAAGGTTTCTCCTATACCAGACTTTATTGCTTTATTTATAAAACCATCTTGTGGCGCTGTAACATATAGTAAGCTGTTACGCTTGGTATAGTTAGCCAAATCGGTTTCTAGTTTAGATACTTGTACTTCGGTATCAAAGGCGTTAGACTGTGTTGCGTATAGATCACTTTGTGCTTTCGAAATCTTATCGGCATACGTAGCTTGTAGGGTAGATATGGCCAATTCACTATTTATAACCTCGTTTTTGGCTACCAAAAACTTATTTTCTGCCGATACAAGCTTGGCATTAGCTTCTTGCAATTTGTTTCTAGAGTCTTCTACATCTTTTACAGCTTTCAAGCCTTCGGTTTGTAAGTCTACCGTTCTGTTGTATTGGGTATTGGCTATGTCAGCCTTTATTTTTAGGGCTTCAAGGTCTATACTATCGGTTTTTACTTTTAGGTGCGCCTGTTTCAGCTTGTTTTTTGCTTGTTCTAGCTTTAGGGTACGCTCATTATGCAACGCGCTTATTTGGTTGTTTAAGGCTTGTATTTTATTCTTATAGGCACTTACTGATGATGATTTTGCATCTAGCTGTACATTGGTTCGTTGGGCTAGTTCTGCATCAAAGTACTCACTTTTTACTTCAGAAATACGTAAAATGGTATCACCTTCTTTTACAAAATCGCCTTCTTGTACAAACCACTGCTCAATACGTCCTGGTATTTGAGACTGTAAGGTTTGTGGTCGCTGGTTAGGTTTTAGCGTCGTTACGCTACCAGAGCTTGTTATATTTTGTGTCCATGGTAAAAATAATATGATGATCATAATAACCGAAAACACCAATAAAAAACTTTTAAACCGCTTATGGTATTCTTTATTAAAAATATCTTTACCTGATTTAAACGTACTTAAATCAACATATTGTGAAACACTATTTTTTGATATGTTTAGCATAAACGATGTTTTAGTGTACTATTTCTCCTTTGTTTAATATGATGTGTTTGTTGCATTTCAAGTCCCAGTAATCATTATTACTCACAACAACCAGACTCCAAGTATGCTTTTTATCTATTAAGAAATCAATGATTTGTTCTGATTCGTTTTTCTTAAACTGATCTAACGGATCTTCAAGTATCAACACCTTTGGTTTCTTAACTATAGCACGAGCCAATATTATTTTCTTGGCAATGGTATAAGCCATTTGCTTTCCTTCTGGTTTTAATATGGTATTTAAGCCTTTAGGTTGTTGTTGCAAAAACTCTGAAAGTCCTATGTGCTTAAATACCTCATATATAGCATCATCACTTATGTCTTTATTTCCAAAGGTGACATTCTCTCGTATGGTACCTTCAAAAGGCGTTTCGGTTGATAATGACAAACCCAACTGCGCTCTAAATTTGTTAACATGCAAACTCTCAATAGATAAATCGTTTACATAAATATAGCCTGATGTAGGCAGTATAACGCCTGTTATTAGGTGTAGTAAACTAGACTTTCCGGCGCCACTTTCTCCTTTTACAAGTATCTTATCTTGTGGTTCTATGGTTAGGTTTATATCTTTTAGTATCGGTGTGTTGCGCTCTTTTACTTCGTAGTTAACGTTCTTTAGCATAATGCGCAATGGGCTACCATTATGCACAACTTCTCCTGTTTGCGACTCTATAGGCTTATCGGTTACTTGTCCTAATTTCTCTATACTGGTTAGTACATCATAAAACGAGCCTAATCCTAAAATAAGCTTTTCTACCGAGTTTATTACTAATATAATAATGATCTCTGCGGCAACAAACTGCCCAATATTCATACGCTGATCTAGTACCAAAACACCTCCTATAAGCAGTAAACCTGCCGTTACAAGTACCTTAAAACCTATCATTTGTATAAATTGTAATACCAGAATTCTAAAGTGACTTTCGCGCGATTTTAAATAATCTTCTACCAGATCATCACTTTTTTGCAAGGCCAGACTGGTACTTCCTGAAAGCTTAAAACTTGTTACAGCTCTAGATATTTCCTGTAGCCAATGGGCAACCTTGTACTTATATTTAGATTCTTCTAGGCTGGTTTCTAGGCCTTTTCGTGCGGTATATTTAAAAACAATATACACCAACAGAATAAGCAGCATACCAAACACAATAAAAAACGGATGGTAAAATGATAGCAATACCAACGCAAAAACGATTTGTAATAGGGCCGATGGTACATCTATCAATATTTTAGATAATTCCTTTTGTATGGTAATGGTATCAAAAAACCTATTAGCAAGTTCTGGTAAGTAATAGTTTCTTAATTCATTCATTTTTATTTTAGGAAACCTAAAGCTTAACTCTAGCGAGGCTCTTGTAAAGATACGTTGCTGTATGGTTTCAATAATACGCAATTGCATCAACTTTAAAATACCAGAAAACGCCACACCTGTAGTTACTAAAATAATAAGTACCACCCATGATGCTGATACTTGTGCGCCTTGCAACAAATTGATAATAATCTGTATACCCAAGGGTAATGATAAGGCTACAAGACCTTCAAAAATGGCATAATACGCTATTTGAAAAATGTCTTTTTTCTCTAGCTCTAGCAAACCAAGAAAGCGTTGCCAAGGTGTTAAGGAGTTATTTGCCATGTTGTAGGGTTTTTATAATAATATCAGTAAAAAATTGTGAAGGTGTGTGGGTTTTGTCAAAGTTTGTAATGGTTTTAAAATGTGCCTTTACAAACTGTTGGTGCAAAGCGCCTTGTACTACGGTACTAGCCAAACTTAACGGATATTCGTAAGTAGGGCAGTAGGCGGCTATCATGCTAGAAAATCGTTTTATAACCCGCTTGTAGGGCATAAAAACACCTTCTTTATTGGCAGTGTCTACATCTTTGGTTAAGAAAGATTTAGAGTTTTCGTTTATAACAATATTAGTCAATAGTATCTTGTTTATATGGGTATATATATTTACCTCTTTGGTTTCTCTTGTAAGTACATCTATGGCTTTTTTAAGCCTGTCTTCGTCATTATTTAGGCTGTGAGTCTCTATAACCATTTGGTATTCTAGCCAGCCCCAATACCAAGATGTTAGGTAAATAAGAAGCTTGTGTTTGCTTTCAAAGTAGCGGTATATAGAGCTCTCGTTTGAGTGTATTAGCGCGCCTAACTTTTTGAAATTAAAGTTTTCAAACCCTATCTCATTTATAAGAATAATACTGTGGGTTAATATTTTTTTACCCAATGCTGACGATTCTGGATGCTTTAAATAACAACCAGCAGGGACATCTATTTTTATATTTAAAAGTAAATTTTCCATAATCAAATATATTCCACGCAAAAATAATAGTAATACTATTAGCATGAACCTCTACATACCAATATTAACCAAAGTTTAACATTGGTAACTCCTACATAACCCTGCAATCCAAAAACTACCCAACATTAGGTATGGCATCACAAAATAAAACCACCTAATTTTTACCTATCAAATAAACCTACTAAAAACCAATCACAATGAAAAAGTTTATACTATACGCAATCGCATCGCTTTACATAGGGGCTTTTGCACAAAACAACAATGATGCAGTGTATTACCTAACACGCACTATGAGTCTTAAGCAATACAATTTCAATACAAATCCACCAGCTCCAAGCAGTACAACCATAATTGCACAAAAAGGGTGGCGCTTTGTTGTAGACCAACCAGACAATACAGGCTATGTCATTAAGTTCCTCAAATGGGAAAACGACAATAACCCAAACAACCAAACCGTTTATGCAACCGTAAACACAGTAGCAATGCTTGATAGAAAAGGCAACACACAACAAGTCTCACAAGAAACCATAAACTTTTACCACATCACAAAACAAGACTTTGAAGACTTCACAAAAAAGTACGTTCAAGACAACCCAAAATTTGGCTTCGTAACAGGAGCCATCACCGTGCCTATCAAAATCAGGCCTGCAGGCAGTAAAAAAGATAGCAATGGCAACAAACTACGTCCGTCAGATTTTACAGGCGATATCAACATAGGCCTATCCATAGGGCTACGCATACGTCTAGACAAATCAGGAAAAGGCTTTCTCATTCCCTCGGCAGGTCTCAACTTAAGCTCCGTAAGCATAGACGAAAACACCGTACGCAATGGCGTCATTACCACAAAAACAAACGCATCATCACTAACACCCTTTATGGGCATAATAGGGGAGTATGACAAATTTCAAATAGCACTCATTACAGGTTGGGATCGCCTTGCCGGTAAAGTAGGCGAAAACTGGATTTACCAAGGCAAACCCTGGTTTGGCGTTGGGCTTGGGTACAACATCTTCAACACCTCAAACAATAAACCGGATAATAATGAAGAGGATTGAGATTTGTTATATACACTATAAAATAGAAATGTAAATAACTTTGTTGAGAACTAGATATTTATTTGAAATTTTCTTTTTTATTAAACACTATATTTAAACTCTCCCTATTATAAACTTATTTTTTAATAGCTATCAAAATTAATTGTATCCTAATTAAAAAATAGTATGACAAAAAAACTTAATGAAATTGATTGGTTGAAACTTCTTAAAGTAGATTCAACTAAATTTAAGATATGGTTTAATCTTTTAGAAGAGAAAAAGGTTAATGAACTAAACGTTAAATTTTATAGCCTAAAATTTAATAAAGATGAACCAGATTATGAAGGCTTTATTAGATACTTATATGAGCAAGTAGAAAGTTATGTGTTTGAAGATATAGAGATTAAAGAAATTAAAGAAGATGGTGATAATCCACAAGAAAAGGCCTTGAGCTATTTCGGAGATATTAACCCAATAACGGATGGTAGTTATGGTGAACTAATTTTATATCTTTTTGTAGAGGCAATTCTAGAAGCTCCGTTAGTCGTTCACAAAGTTAGCCAAACATATAATGATAATGATCAAGTAAAAGGCTCTGACGGGATTTTTATTGGTAATATAAATAATAAAGCAACTTTACTTATTGGAGAATCAAAGATGAGGAATGATTTTAACAAATGTGTTAAGGATGCTCTTGAGTCATTATCAAGATATATAAATACTCCAATAGCAATAGAAAGAGAATTAGCTGTAGCTAAAAAACATTTGAGTAGAGATTTAGATGATTTAGACAAAGGAGCTTTAGATTTAATTTATAAAAGTTTTAGAACAAAACAACCTGAATTTAATGAATATGAGTTGTGTTACCCTGCTTTTTTAATGTATAAAGAAAGTAAGATTAGTGAAATGTTATCTGAAAAACTACCAAATATTGAAAAAGAAATAAATACTTTCTTGGCTTCACTAAAAAAGAAAAGAGTCAAATATATTACCAAAAACTTACCAAATATAACAGATGTTACTATAGAGTTTTTTATGATGCCTGTTAAAAATGTAAATGACTTTAGAAAATTATGTTATGATATTTTTCATGAAACTAAAGCATAAAAGGTTGTATGTCCAATAAAACTATAAATTCAGCTAAAGAACATCCAATCTTTGTTAAAGTATTAAGTTCTTTAATTACTAACCGTTTTTATTCGGAGGTTAATTTACAAAGAAACAAAGAGAAAATAGATGAAGAAGAAATTGAACATGCAATATGGTTAGCAACAATAATAGCGACAAGTAGTGTTGAAAATGATAAATATATTGCTTCAGTTTTTGGTATTTTATTATTTTTAGAGTATGATAATATAGATTACAACAAAGTAGCCTTCATTATACTTTCGCGGTCAGGTAACTTAATCTCCTCCAAATTTTTCACGAAATTGATTAATTTCCAAACTGTTAATGAATCTAATTTCTTACAATTCAATGAAAGATTTGGTACAGCTTTAGATTATGAAATTGGAGCTAAACTATCAATCAATGAAATTAATGTAATAGGAGGTAAATCTATAATAGGATCTGATTATCAAAAAAAACTATGGAATTCTTTAATAAATAGTAATGAGAATCTTGCTATTTCTGCACCAACTTCTGCTGGAAAATCATTTATTATTCAAAATTATATTTTAGAGACTTTTACAAAAGCAGAAAGTTTTTTCGCTGTATATATCGTCCCTACTAGAGCTCTAATAGCACAAGTCTCTGAAGATTTTAAAAACGTGTTGGGAGATGATGTCTCAATTAATACTGCATATATAGAGAATGAGGACAATGAAATACCTCAATTTCGACCTAAAGAATTATATATACTTACACCCGAGAGAACTCTAAAACTAATTCAAGAATCGTATAATAACCCAATATTTCCTGACCTAATTTTTATTGATGAAGTTCAAAATATAGAAAATGAAGATAGTAGAGGATTTTTATTTGAATTTCTGTTAAATGAAATTGAAAATCAATGGCCTCAATCTCGAAAAATAATTGCTGGACCTTTCCTTGATAAACCCCATATTCTATTTAAACTAATCTTTAGTGAAGAAAGTGAAAATTTACAAACCATATTTTCGCCAGTATTCCAATTAAAAGCATGTCTTCGTCCAGATAGAAATAAAAATAAGAAGATAATTGTAAAGCTATTTTTTCAAGGAATGCAGATTAATGAAATAGCCATTGATGTAGATTTTAATTTTAAGAAACTTATTTCAAACAAGAAAAAGACACTGATTAAAATTGTAATGCTTTTTGGTCAGAAAAGTAAGAATATCATTTATTTTCCTCGACCTGATTGGGCCGAAGGATTTTCAACTGATTTATCGAAAGCTATAGTCAAGGAGTTAGGTGTTGATAAAGTAAATAATGATGAAGATATAAATGATTTGATAGATTTAATAAAAGAAGAAGTTCATCCTGAATACTTTTTAATTGATGGTTTAAATACCAAAACAGCATTTCATCATGGAAAGTTACCAGAAATAATTAGAGGCGAGCTAGAATATTTATTTGCAAATGGTAAACTAGATAATATTGTTTGCACATCAACTTTGATGGAAGGAATAAACTTGCCTGCTGAAAAAGTTTTTATTGCTCACGCAAAAAAAGATAATATTAAGTTAAATCCCTTCGAATTAGGTAATATTGTTGGTAGAGCAGGAAGAATAAAAGATTCATTGATTGGAACCGTTTTATGTTTAGAAAATGAGGAAGATAATTGGGCAGAAGAACAGTTCACTGATAATCCAGAAATGGAAATTGTTCCTGCGATAAATAAACTTTTAAATCATCCTATTGATGAAATTATTAATGCAATAAAGCAGCCTTTGGATGATAGTGCTAGAAACCTAGATTATGCTACTTGTTTTTTAAAGCACAAATATTTGCAGGGAGAAGAGGTTCTGGAAAACTATTTAAAAAAGAAGAACTTAAAAGAAGAAAATATTTATGCAATTTTAGATTCTTTATCAGAAAGGTTAGATAAGTTAAAGATACCACCAAATCTTTTAAGATTAAATCCAAGTATTGATCCTGAATTACAAAATGAATTATATGTAAAAATAAAGAAGAAAGGAGTAAATAAGTGGGTTTTTCATGACAACAAGAATTTTAATCGTAGATGGGGAAAGATTGAAAGGCGAAAAAAATCTCATTATGAAAACAATTTTTTTGGACAATTAGAGAATATATTGTTCAAATTGGATGAAATTTTTGATTTTAATGCAGAAGCTTACTTTAAGCATAATATTTCAAGAACGGTACCTCATATGGTATATTATGCAGTGCAATGGCTTGATAATAAAAGCATGAAAGAATTAATAAACCAAGAAATAAACTTTTATGCTAACATTAGAAAATTAATTAATAAAAACAATAAAGAAGATATTAATAAAAAAATCAACGAAGTAATTAAGGTTTACTCATCTATAATTAGTTTTGTTTTAGTAAAGTACCTTAAACTATTAGCTGATATTTTAGAAACTTTTTTTAATGAAGAAGAAAAGGAAAAATATAAATTAAGCCTTTCAATACCTACTATGTTAGAACTTGGAACGTATAATGCTGTTGTATTACTACTCATTTCTAAAGGTCTTTCAAGATCGGTTGCAATTAAGGTTTACCCTTTGATTCCTGAAGAAGAACAATCACAACCGTTAGAATGGCTATCAAAACAGAAATCACTAGATAAATTAGGGAATATTTATAATAAATATCTAAAAAGAAAAGGGTTTCTGAAGCAAGACGGTTAAGCATAAAGTTTATTATAAAACTTTAAACCCAAAAAACCCACTCCAATAATACAGAGTGGGTTTTCATTACCAAGTCTTATCAACTTAAACGTCAGTTGAAAAAAAATGTCTATCCAGAAACAGCTACCTTCATCGTATTGCCTTGCGCAAACTCATAAAACTCACCATTTATCTCCTGGAAAAACAAAATGCCAATACCAGCAAATAGGGCAGAAGTAGCAGGTACACTAGCAATAGCGGTCATATCAACCTCCAAGCTTATATCAGAACCCACCATACCACCTAGCGGTATCGCATCACTATAATCCTGACCACCTGTACCATTTACAAGCTCATTTTCAGGATCAAACTCTCTAGTGTTTTTATTAAAAAGATAATTGCTCACATAGCCCGCAGCAAGTACCAATTTAAAATGCGTGGCATTCTCTGGCGCACTTACAAAAGCATCCGTATCAAAATCTGTAACAGTCCAAGTCACAATACGGCGAGATTCGTCAATCTCAGGCATAGGGTAAGGCGCATAAAAAATGCTTTTCAATGGCAAATTTTTGTTAAACTCAAAACCACGCAACATCGCATGCTCCGCAACAATATCAATATCACGCTCACCACGCTTACCTTCACCAATACTGTTTATCAGTTTCATAACACCGCTCAATCGCGCACTTATATAAGTATCGCCCATAAGCTTTACCATACTTGCAAAACCATCCCTAAAAGCCTTTCCAGCTTTACTCGCGCCTGCAAACTCTATCATGTTTTCTCGCGTTCGCTTAAACGAAGGATCCTTCATGATTCTATTCTTACTTATTCTACTTTGGGTTTTCACCAAGCTTTCTCCGTTTTTTCTATAAAACGTCAACCCATCAAGGGTTCCATCCAGTTTTATAAATGAATTATTTCTTGCCATAATAATATAATTTGTAACTCAATGATATAGGCAATAAATCATACCACCAAGTTTGGTTAATAATAGGGTATAGATTTGGGATCTATAACCACGCTAATTAATTGGCTATTAAAAAGTACTAAAGGAGAAATTCTAAATATCGATATTAACAAACAGCCATATCAAGCCTCGCGAATCGCTCAAAACGTTTGTTCGTCAATCCAAACATATAAAATATTTTTTAACACACAAACAACTGAAAATGAATATTTTACAAAAACAAAGCCGTTTTTAAGCCATTTTTTATTAAATTTTCAAAAAACACACAAAAAATCAAAACAATTATCCTAACTACCTGAATACCAATTATTAAATTCATAAAAATCACTCCATCGCCAATACCACCTCCTGAATATCAGCAAATTTCGCCATAGCTAGTTCGGGTCTAGTTCGGGTTTCCTTCGGGTTTACTTCGGGTTAACTTCGGGTCAAAGTCGGGTCAAGTCGGGTGAGTTCGGGTCAAATACAGCAATTTTTATACAAAATCAACACAAAATTGTGAGCATTATGGCACAACAAAAAAACGCTTTAAGAAATGTAACTTTAAATAATGGCAAACAGTATTATGAGAAAATCATAAAAAACTAATGCTTTAAAACGATAAACAAATATTCTAAATAAAAAGCTGCGCGTACAATGTGCAGCTTTTTTTATAAAGTACATATTTTGATTCTATGGATATGTATTTAATATGTGCTTTTTGTAATCCGTGAGAATCGCGTATTTAAAAAAACCTAATGGATTATCCAGAATATGGAAAATTTGAGAATATATAATTTATCACATAACATGAATAGCAATTTAAACTATTGATGACTTGTTATTACAAAACACATCTTCATAAAACGTTGATTGTTATCCTTATGGAAATTATAGCTTTCACAGTTTGCTTTTACATAATATAGATGCTAATATATCTCTAAAGACATTATATCTGATATTAATCTAAAATAACACAGATATACGCATATTCTAATATTATAATAATTGTACTATAATTAATATTATGTAAAATAGAATATTTTGAAAGTAAAAAAGGTAATCTAACAATTCATGCTAACCTACCTTATATTATGGTTTGTATAAATAACGAATGATGTTTTAATGTTTCGTTAAAATTTAATAGTTACTATTCAATGTTTTTATTACATTTAACAACCTAACTATCATCATTATGAAAAAAACTACACTAACTATTATTCTTACAATCTTTTCATTACTCCCAACATTTTCTCAACACTCTGTAGCCAGAGATTGGAATGAGGCTTTATTGAGCGCTATACGCGTAGATTTTGCTAGACCAACAGTACATGCTAGAAACTTGTTTCATACATCCGTAATAATGTATGACTCTTGGGCTTTGTTTGACGGTCAAGCAGAAACGGTATTTTTAGGAAAAGATTTTGGTTCATACCATTGTAACTTTACTGGTATAGAAAGTCCGTCTGATGTAGCATCAGCAAGACACGAAATGATGAGTTATGCAATGTTTAGATTATTAAATCACAGATTTGCAAACTCACCTGGAGCAGGACAAACATTACAAGCTTTTAATGATTTGTTTAGTTCGTATGGCTATGATGCGTCATTTACATCATTAGATTATAGTTCAGGTTCTTACGCAGCACTTGGTAACTATTTAGCTAATGAGATGATTGCGTTTGGTTTACAAGACGGCTCAAATGAAGCCAATGGCTATAGTAATCAACACTATTCGCCAGTGAATGCCCCTTTAATATTAGATATTTATACCGATACCAATGATATTAACCCAAATAGATGGCAACCACTAGCTTTTGATGTTTATATAGACCAAAGTGGTAACGTATACCCTTTGAATACGCCAGGCTTTTTAAGTCCTGAATGGGGTGAAGTAACGCCGTTTAGTTTTACAGATGCTGATTTGCAAGTACTGAATGCTAATAGTGGTTTTGATTGCTATATTTATCATGACCCAACTGCTCCGCCACATATTCAAAACTCTAATGAAAATGGTTTTGATGATCCTTATAAATGGACATTTGCACTGGTAGCATCATGGTCATCACATTTAGACCCTAATGATCCAACTACTATAGATGCCTCTCCTAATAGCATTGGTAATGTTGCTTTTGAAGATTTTCCGACCTCCTATGAAGATTATACTACGTTTTATGATTTTATGGAAGGTGGCGATCCAGGTACAGGATATGATACAAATCCAACAACAGGATTACCTTATGAACCACAAATAATAAAACGTGCAGATTATGCGCGTGTTTTAGCAGAGTTTTGGGCTGATGGACCAGATTCTGAAACACCACCAGGACATTGGTTTACAATTATGAATTATGTAAGTGATCACCCAATGTTAGAAAAGCGTTTTAAAGGCGAAGGTCCTATTTTAAGTGATTTAGAATGGGATGTGAAATGCTATTTAGCTTTAGGAGGCGCCATGCATGATTCGGCTGTAGCTACTTGGGGTGTAAAAGGATATTATGATTACATAAGACCGATTTCTGCTATAAGATACATGGCTGGAAAAGGACAAAGTAGTGATATGTCATTACCAAGTTATGATCCTCATGGATTACCATTAATACCAAATAGAATAGCACTGATAGAAGCTGGAGATCCGCTTGCTGGCACCAATAATGAAAACGTTGGTAAAATTAAGATTTATGCTTGGAAAGGACCAGACTATATAAGTGACCCAGATACAGATGTGGCTGGTGTTGATTGGATATTAGGTTCGCATTGGTGGCCTTATCAACGCCCAACATTTGTAACACCACCCTTTGCAGGTTATGTTTCTGGACACTCTACATTTTCTAGAGCAGCAGCTGAAGTATTAACCTTATTAACAGGAGATCCGTTTTTTCCTGGAGGTATGGGAACTTTTGAAGCACCACAAAATGAGTTTTTAGTTTTTGAGGAAGGTCCATCAGAAACATTCTCATTAGAATGGGCTACCTACAGAGATGCATCAGATCAATGCAGTTTATCTAGAATTTGGGGTGGTATCCACCCTCCTATTGATGATATCCGTGGTAGAATTATAGGAAAAGATGTAGGAATTCAAGCTTTTAATTATGCTGAAACGTTTTATGATGGTTTATTAAGTACCGAAAATGTCGCTTATGAAGACTCTGTTACTTTATATCCTGTACCTTTTAATAATGAATTGCATGTGAAACACGATTTTGATACGGCTTTTACATTTGAGTTATATGGTATTGATGGCAAGCAAGTTTATCAAGAATACATCACTAATACAACACATAAAACCGCAACAATGCAGCTACCTACATTATCAACCGGTGTTTATTTCGCTAAACTATATAGTGCTAATAACGCTGGTGTAATTGTTAAGAAAATAGTTAAGCAGTAAACGCTTTTACTTACTTAATTATAAGTTTAGAGCTATGTGAAAAACCATTAGATACAATTTTTGTAAGGTAAATTCCAGCATTGATTTGTGAAATATCTATTTGGTTTTTCCCTGCGTGTAGTGTTTGCTTTTTAATACGCTGACCACTTATTGTAAATAACTCAAGACTAGACTCATTATTAGTATTTAAGGTTACGTAAAGAAATTCTGATGCAGGATTAGGATATACACTTAAAGTATCTAATTGTGAAACACTATCAGTACTTAATAGCTGACATTCATTTTCATTATTAACAAAGCTAGTATGTGCATCTATTTCCCAAGTGTTTAAGTAGCTTTGAGAAGCATCGTTTACCATTAAACACGTTAAGCTTGGGTTTTGAGTTGTGTTGAACTCTCTTATGCGATTTCCATTATTATTACGAATGTCTACCTCTTGAAGGTTGTTGTTTTCGGCATTAAAGTATCTTAAATCTGTATTATTAGAGAGATCTATATGCTCTAAATTATTATTAGCGATATAAAAAAGAAAAAGATCTTCTAAATTAGATACATCAATAGCAGTCAAGTTGTTATTACTAGCTAATACTCTTTTAAGTTGTGTGTTAGTGTTTAAATTTAAATTACTAATGCTATTATTACTACAATCTAAATATTCTAGCTCTGGATTGTTTACAATATTTAATTCTGATATCCCTGTTGAAGCACAAGAGATGGTTTTTAAGTTTGAGTTATTGGTTATGTTAAGTACGCTTAAATTATTCTGACCACAAATCAATGATGATAATGAAGCGTTGTTAGAAACCGTTAATGTGTTTAAATTGTTTGAGTAGCACCATAAAACTTCAAGTTCAGAATTATGTGATACATCTATGGTGCTTATGTTGTTTATACTACATGTAAGACTTTTAAGCTCACTGTTATGACTAACATCAATACTTGATAAGTAGTTTGAACTAACATGTAGCTCATGTAAATCTAAATTACTTGATACATCAATAGTTGTTAATGCATTATTATCAACATCAATATATTCTAAATCACGATTTTGGCTTAAATTAATGTTAGTAAGGTTGTTATAATCTGCATTAAGGGTTTTTAAATCTACAAAAGCTTCAATACCCGTTAAATCACTAATATCTTTATTGTATAAGTTTAAAGACAAAACGTTTTCGGCATCACAATTCAAAATATCACCTGTCATACCATTGGTATCAATATTCATATAAACAAGTGCTTGCTCAAAGTTAGAGTCAGCAATTGCTGTAGATTGAGAGAAAGCATGCGTGTATAGCATACAAAACACGAATAATGCTAGTACATTTTGAACTTTAATAACCTGCTGGGACAGAACAAATTTCATTGTATAATATAGATTAATAACAAATTCGTAGATAAATGTATAGTATATCTAACCACAGAAAGATTATATTCGATAGTACGTGTTTTTTTTCGTTAACTTACTTAAAAACAACCCAAAAACGGGCTATTTCCTACAATGATATCGTCTAAAAAAGTTGTTAAATCTAGGATGTTTTTATGAAATGAGCAGTACCTTTGCAAAGTAAAACAACAACTATGACAAAACTTATAAACGTATTTAGAATTATCGCATTTTTAGAAGGAGTTTCGTATATTTTGCTAGCGATAGCAACTCCTATAAAGTATTTAAGTGGCGATCCACAATATGTAAAAATGCTAGGAATGCCTCACGGTATTTTATTTATAGCCTATGTTATTCTGGCGCTATTTATAGCTAGAAAATTACAATGGAAAAACTCAACTACTGGTATTGTTTTACTAGCTTCAATAATTCCGTTTGGAACGTTTTACATTGAAAAAAAATATTTAAAAACTACCGTATAAATGTTTGAAAATTTAAGACATTACTTTTACGATTATTTTATTTCATTAGACTTTTCTGAAAGTTCAGCTACATATCTCAATATGCTGGTTTTATTGAGCATATTGGTGTTTTTTATATTTCTTTCAGATTTTATAACCCGAAAAATTTTACTTCAGGCATTTAGCAATTTTGCAGGAAAGTCTAAAACCAATTTTGATGATTTATTAATAACTCATAAAGCTCCTAGAAATATAGCACACCTAGTACCACTAGTTATTACTTTAAAGTTATTTCCTATAGTGTTTTATGATTTTCCGAGTTTTGAAGCACCTATAGAAAAGCTTATTAAAATTTACGGTGTTGTACTATTTATCTGGATTTTAAGAAGTGTTTTAAAAACGTTTGAATCTTATTTTAAAACCATACCAAGACTAAAGGACAAGCCTATTGATAGCTACATACAAGTTGTAATGCTTTTTGTATGGATTATTGGTGTAGCAGTAAGTTTTGTTGTCATCACCGATATATCTATTATTAAGTTTTTTACAACACTTGGTGCTGCTTCTGCCATACTATTACTTATTTTTAAAGATACGATACTTGGTTTTGTTGCGAGTATTCAAGTGGCAGTAAATGATACCATTCGTATTGGTGATTGGATTACTATGGAAAAATATGGTGCCGATGGTGATGTTATAGAAATAAATCTATCTACAGTTCAGGTTCAGAATTTTGATAAAACTATTACTAACATTCCTACTTATGCTCTTATATCTGATGCATTTAAAAACTGGCGCGGTATGAGTGATTCTGGAGGAAGACGTATAAAACGCGCACTTATCATAAGAGCAACTTCAGTAAAGTATCTTACATCTGATGATATTGAAAAACTGAAAGATATTCAATTGATCACCGATTATGTAAATAAGCGACAAAGTGATATAGAATCGTTTAACAGCTCGCATAACATTGATAAATCTGTATTGATAAATGGTAGAAACCTAACGAATTTAGGTGTTTTTAGAAAATATATACAAGCATATATAGAGAACCATTCTGCTATCAATAAAGATATGACAATTATGACTAGGCAATTAGCGCCATCTCCTGAAGGTATTCCGCTTGAGATTTATGCCTTTAGTAGTGATAAACGATGGGAAAATTATGAGTATATAATCTCTGATATTTTTGATCATATGCTTGCTGCTATTCCGTATTTTGATTTAGAAATATTTGAATACGATTTTAAGTTTAAAGCATAAAAAAAGCAGTTCAAAATAATGAACTGCTTTTTTTGTGAGGGATATTTTTATTGATTAATTTCCTGCTTCATTTTGAGCATCTTTAATCATTTTGTCATTTGGTAAAATAGCTAGGTTTACACGTCTATTTTTAGATCTACCATCAGCTGTAGTGTTATCAGCAATTGGTTTTTCTTCACCAAACCAGTGTGTTGTAAATCTAGAAGCGCTTAATCCTCTTCCTGTAAAATAATTAGTTACAGCATAAGCTCTGTTTTTTGATAACGTCATATTATAAGCATCATCTCCAGTACTATCTGTATGACCTACAACAAGCACATTAGTATCAGGGTAATCAGCTAATACATTAGATAATTTATCTAATGTAGCTTGAGATTGCGCGTTGATATTATACTTATTTGTATCAAAGAAAACGCCACTATTCTCATCAAAAGTAACGACAATACCATTGTCTATACGTTCTACTTGAGCTCCTGGTAGTTCGTTTTCTATACGTTGCGCTTGTTTATCCATTCTATTACCAATAAGGACTCCGGCTCCACCACCAATAACACCACCAATAGCAGCTCCTAATTCTCCGTTGCCACCTTTACCAACATTGTTTCCAATGATAGCACCTAGAATGGCTCCACCAGCAGCACCAATTACAGCGCCTTTTTGTTTGTTATTTGCATTTTTTGTTGCTTCACAGCTACTAATACTTATAGTAAGTAACATAGCTAATGTTATTCCTGTTATTTTCTTAATGTAAGTTGTCATTATTCGTTAATTTTAGTAAAGTTCATATAAATTGTAAATGGTTTTCCTTCTAAAGAAACCGTTTGTTGCCATTGCATTGTAGTATCATCAAGGTGTGTTAAGCTAACTCTAAAACCGTTATTAGTTTCAGACTTATGCTTCTCATTTGTTGGCTTTAAAAGAAAATCATACAAGCCAGAATCTTTGTCTATTTTGTCAAATGTAGATACAAAGTGTTTTTCTGTAGCATCACAATCTAACCCTGATAAAGTGTAAATTCCTGTATTATTATTAGGAATAAAACGCCAGGTACTTCCTTTAAAGCAATCTGCAGTGGCATCGTTAAAGAGTGTTACATTGAATTCGCCTGATTGGCTGTAAGTAATCGTGTTAAGTGCCCAGTACCCTTTCATGATACGCTTGGACAAATTTGTAGTTTGAGTTTTTGTTGATCCGCATGCAACTAACGCAACGGCAACAATAAACAGCATAAGCTTATTTCTCATAGTTGATAGTTTAATAATTATTAATAATAGCCTTATTTGGTTTTATAAGGCATTTACTATAATATACGAAATAGCTTACAGCTGTAGATGTTAACGATTGTTAATTCTACAATCTATCTTTAACAAACTCTACTTCTGTTTTACCATGAGCAGCTGGTTTTCCATCATTACCTAGATTTACCATAATAATATTGTCTACGGTAAGAATAGTTTCTCTAGTCATTTTGTTACGCGCTTCACACTTTAATGTTAAAGATGTTTTACCAAATTTTACTACCTCAATACCAAGTTCAATAATATCACCTTGCTTTGCAGAGCTCATAAAATTAATTTCAGAAATATATTTGGTAACAACTTTAGAGTTTTCTAGTTGTATAATAGTATATAATGCCGCCTCTTCATCTATCCAGGCAAGTAATTGTCCTCCAAATAATGTTTCATTAGGGTTTAAATCTTCTGGTTTTACCCATTTTCTTGTGTGAAATCTCATATGTTATAATAAAGTTTGTTGTTGATTATCATTAGGAATTTTAAGGTTACATCCTAATGTGCTATTCAATTGTTTTATAAAATAAGCTGATAATAAAGGGGATTCTTTTTCTATGTTTTGATGAATAAAGAAATCTATCTCTTTAATACCTTGCTCTTGCCATGAATTAAGTCTTTTTACCCAATCCTCAAGTCTTGTGTAGTCGCTTTCGTGATTTGCTCCTACATATCTAACAAATGCGGTTGCATTAGTAAGTCGCATGTGCATTAAATCACGTCTTCCTGCTGTATCAACGATGACATTGGATATGTTGTTTTTTTCTAATAAATCGTATAACTGATTTGAAACTACATCGTCATTATACCAATTGGTATGCCTAAACTCTATTGCAAGAGGCACTTCTTTTGGCCAGTTTTCAACAAAATGAACAACTCTGTCAAAATCTTTAGGCGCAAAATTGTTATGCATTTGTAAAAATATGGTTCCTAACTTTTCATGCAAATTTGAAGCATTATACAAGTAATTTTCTACAACTGCTTGCACCTCATTTAGTCGTTTCCAGTGACTTATTTCTTGATTTAATTTTGGGAAAAACTTAAAGTCATTAGGTGTTTTCTCATACCAAGTAGCAAATTGTTCTGCTGGAAAAATTCTGTAGAATGTAGCATTAAGCTCAATGGCATTAAACTGTCTGGAATAATATGCTAACTCATCTTTAGTGCCACGAGGATAAAATCCTTTTAAATCTGCCCTATTCCATTTGGCGCAACCTACATAAATTTCTGGTACGTTATCATCTTTTACATTATTTAAAACTCTAGCTGTATCAATATGATCTTGAGGCAACGTAAAGTCTATATCTTGTGGGTTGTTTACACTTCCAAATTTCATTGTGTAGCTATTTTTCTCAAAGATAGTTTATAAGTATCATTTTTTATGTAGAAATACATAGTTTGGTTCAATGCTTTAATACATAATTTCTATTTGTTGATAACCATGTTAACATCAAATTTTAAGGCACTCATTATGAGGATACATAATTTTTAAATTTAAAGAAAACTTTTTGACATGAACAGATCTTTAGACCTATTAAAATGTCGACCAGAAATTACTTCTGCTCTTTTTTTTGACTCTATGAGTAACGACGAACGTTTTCAAAATGCGACTTTACGACCAGTAATTAAACTACAAAACGACCTATTTGTTGCTGTATTTAGAAACTACGTAAATAAGCATAAAAATGTTTTTTATGATTTATCTATTGAAAAACAGATGGATTATATAGACAATGCCATTCATAAGGATATGAAGTTTAGAAATTCATTAAAAGGAATGGTTATTGGTCAATTTACTGTTGAAGAATATGCCTTTTATATAACGAACTCATCAGCACTAAATAAGCGTATGATGAATATTGTAAAAGAGCGCTTGTTTGACAACATACAAGTACTACAAAAACCCGAGGTTTTAAAGGCTATATAATAGACTCGCCGTTTAGGTTTGTAGTAAGCACATCGCTCATATAATCAAAGTATGGACGAATTGCTTTAAAGGCATCATCTACCTCATTTATAAACGTTGATGCAAGTACCTCCTTATCTGTAAATGTTTTTGTAAAGATGTATTGCTTCTTTTTTATTAGATCTATATCTGGGTGATTTTTGTCAAAATTTCTAGGTGCTGTTTTTAGTTCGTCACCTACTAAATCTCCCCAAGTGTTTTTTAAGGTTTTATTGTTTAGAATGGTACGCATTTCTGAAGAATCCATTTCTAATTCTTTTCTAATTCTTAAAAGGTCATCTTTATTAGGTTCCCAAAAACCTGTTGCAATAAATGATTTGTTTTCTGGCGCAATATGTAAATAATAACCACCTCGCAACTCTGGTTTTCGTCTGTGAAACGAACCTCCAAAATGTGTTTTATAAGGCAGCTTGTTTTTAGAAAAACGTACATCTCTGTATATTCTAAACATTTTTAGTTTATCAATATCATCATGAACTTTCATTTGTTCTAGGAGTTCATTATAAAAAACTTTAACGCTTTTCTCTATGGTTTTATATTCTGATTTATGCTCGTTAAACCAATCTCTGTTATTATTTTCTTGTAATGCTTTAAAAAAAGTGAAAGCCTCTTTAGGTATCAATAAACTCATTAATGCTGTTGTTTTTGCGATTTTAAAAATACAAAAAAGTCCCGCGATAAACGGGACTTTTTACTATTGCTTTTTGATTATTATTTTTTTATTAAAATAAAATCTTGTTTGACTAATTTATTAGTATTTGTGTCATAATACTCTATCGTAAAATTACCACTGTCTGTAAAGTAACCAATACCTGAATAATCATTAGTTTTAAAGAAATAATGATTTTCCTTACTAGACTTTATAATATTACCTAACGGTGACATATCTGATTTAGATTTAGTAGACACTAAAAAGCCTTCTGAATTCTTTTTAAAGTTATAAACCTTGTCATTAAACTCATAGTGTGCTGTTTCAAACTTTGAGTCATAATATGCATCGCCATCGTTATCAACCTCTAGTGTTTTTGTTACTTTTGAAGGAGAGTCAACCATGGTTTGGTTTACTTTATTTTTATCTTCTTCAGCAAGCTCTACTTGTTGTTCTTCTCTAGTAGTAAGCTTTACTTTTTTCTCGGTAATTTTTTTACCGTCATTAATTTTTACGGTTTTTATGTTTGTTTCTTCAGAAACATTCTTGGGCTTTTCTTGAGCATGGACTGATACCATGAACATAAAAGCTGTTATATATAATAGGGTTTTCATTGTTGTTATTTTTTGTGATTAAACAAGTTTTTAATAGTAATAATAGCTTAAAACTATTCGTCACCATCAAGCTTGTCTTCTACATTTTCTTTAGCCTCTTTTGCTGCATCTTTAACATCTTCAGATGCGTCTTTTACAGCGTCTTTGGTGTCTTCAGCAGCATCTTCAATTTCATCACCTGCTTCTTCAAATGTATCTTCTACTTTTTCTTTTGTTGTTTTTTCGTCTCTACAGCTTGTAAATACTGTGGTTATTGTAAATAATAATGCGAATGTTAATATAATACGTTTCATAATGTAATTTTTAATGGTTAATATTTAATAATTGTGGTTTGTGATTTTTTAACTTTTTTTCATTAATCCTCTTAATAGAGAGATTACAAAAAGTACTATAAATATGTAAAAACATATTTTTGCTATTCCAGCTGAAGCTCCGGCTATACCACCGAATCCTAAAATCCCAGCTATTAATGCAATAATGATAAATGTGATTGTCCAACGTAACATAGTTTCAAGTTTTTTAAATTGGTAAAAAGGTTAATGTGATATTATAACCCACTCTAATTATTAGAGGTTTTATGTTTGTTCTGAATGTGTGAATTAAATTTCTTGGGTAGATCGTTTTAATGATCCGTTTGTACTTTTCGTCCAAGCATTCAACATCCAGCTTGCTTTTTCTAATTCTCGAATGTAAGCACCTATAAGATCTATAGTTCCTTCATCTGATATGCTATCTGAAACTTCTATAACCTTATTCATTTGTTCTAATAAGATTTTGTGGTCATTTAAAGTTTCATTAACCATATCAACATCTGTTTTAAGGTTATCCTTTTCAGTAATTGAAGATGTTTGAAGATAATCACTTAATGTACTCATAGGATGATATCTTAAGGTTAAAATACGTTCTGCAATTTCATCTATTTTAACTTGTGCGTCGGTGTACAACTCTTCAAATTTAATGTGCAAATCAAAAAAGTTTTTACCTAATACATTCCAATGATTGCTTCGTAATTTTTGGTAGTAAATATGGTAATCTGCTAATAGCTTATTTAGTGCTACTACAACCGGTAATAATTTCTCATCTTTCATATTCAAATAACTCATAATTAAATTTTTATTGGTTTAACTTATTTACGAGTATAACTTATGGTCTAGATGACATTTGTCAAGCGATTTAACAAGCTTTAACGGAATTAAGAATTGATTAACATAAATTATGTTAAGTGAACAGGCTAATTGTTAAGGCATTTAACAATTAAGGTTGTTTAAAAGTAATACTATTTAGCATCAATCCTGATGCTGGTGCTATATAATCCATAACCTCTTTACTGTCTGCTTTAAGGCTATTTTCAATATAGTTTAATGAGACTTCACCTTTACCAAGTTTTATTAATACACCCATCATTAAGCGAATTTGATTTCTCATAAATCCTTGTCCTTTTACACGTAGTATATAAGACTTTTCTGGAAAAAAATTTGCCTTAAATATTGTGTTTTCTACAATTTCACAAGTAAGTACTTCTCTTGTATAAATACCGTTATCAGTAGCTCTAAAGCAGTATGGTTTGAAGTTATGTGTGCCTTCAAATAGTTTAGCACCTTGCATCATTAAGTCTATATTTAACTCATCTAGTATGGTTGTCATAATAGGCGCACAAAATGGATGCTGCTTTTGTGCATGGGTAAACAAATACAAGTATTCTTTTACTTTTGAATGTTGAATAATATTGAAAGAACTATCAACTTCTTTAATTGATAACGCGCGAATGTCTTGAGGTAAATTGTAATTAAACAATTTTAAAAACGCTGTGAAATCATCAATAGGTTCATCAAATAAAAATAGTTCAAAAGCTGCTTCTTGAGCAGAAACCATGGCATCTGTCCTACCAGAGCCTAATGTTTTAAAGCGCCTTCCTTCAAGAATGTAATTTAGAGTTTTATCAAGCATTAAATGAACCGTTTTTAAATTTGGTTGTTTTTGCCAACCATGAAAACGATAGCCTAAATATTGTATGGTTATAACGTAAAAGTATTTTTTAGTATTCAAAAAAAGGGGTGTTTTTTTAAGAGTTGAAAATTAATTTAAAATAATAGATGTGGCAAATTTTTCATAAATTGTATGTAGTTAACTAACAAACATTTTAATTATTATGAAAGAAATCTCAACAAACAAGCCCCCAATTTCTTTTTGGATTATAAGTATTCTAGCCTTTATTTGGAATATTATGGGTGTATTAGCTTACATAGGACAAGCTTATATGACAGAAGAGGATTTAGCTGTTTTGCCTGAAGCAGAACAAGCTTTATACACTAACGTTCCTGCTTGGGCAACAGCTGCATTTGCTGTTGGCGTATTTGCTGGAACTCTAGGTTGTTTATTTTTAATTTTAAGAAAAAAATGGGCTAAAAATCTCTTTTTTCTATCTTTTGTAGGTATTATTGTGCAAATGGTTTACAATCTTTTTATTAGCAAAGCTATAGAGGTTTATGGTCCTGGTGGCGCTATTATGCCAATTATGATATTGATTATAGCTGTGTTTTTAATTTGGTATACAAATAAATCTATTTATAAAAATTGGATTTCTTAAGTAGTGTTATTAAAAAATAAAAAAGGCATTAGAAATCTAATGCCTTTTTTTTAACTCTTTTACCACATCTGATAAAGAAAAGCCTTTTGCTTGTAGCAAAATCAAATAGTGAAATAGCAAGTCTGCGCTTTCGTTTAAAAACAATGCATCATTATTGTCTTTTGCTTCAATAACAACTTCTACGGCTTCCTCTCCTACTTTTTGAGCAATTTTATTAATACCTTTTTCAAATAATGAAGCTACATAAGATTCATTAGGTTTAAAATTTTCCTTTCGGTCTTTTATAGTTGCTTCTAACTTTGAAATAAAACCAAATGATGATGTGTTTTCTTCATTCCAACAGGTATCGCTTCCTGTATGACATGTTGGTCCAGATGGTTTTACTTGAACCAACAAGGTGTCATTATCACAATCTATTTTAATGTTTTCTAATTGTAACACATTACCACTTTCTTCTCCTTTTGTCCATAATCGTTGTTTTGTTCTGCTATAAAATGTTACCAATCCAGTTTTTAGTGTTTTTTTATAGGCTTCATCATTCATGTAGCCTAACATTAATACTGTTTTTGTTTCAACATCTTGTATAATGGCTGGAACAAGTCCGTCTTTGTTTTTATCAAAATTAATAGTCATTACAATCTAACTTCTATATTATTGTTTTTTAATTCTTGCTTTAAATCTATAATTGGAATATCTCCAAAATGAAATACACTAGCGGCTAAAGCAGCGTCTGCCTTACCTTTTTTAAACGCATCTATAAAGTGCTGTTTAGAGCCTGCGCCACCAGAAGCAATTATTGGAATGCATAATTCTTGTGACAACGCTGAAAGCGCTTCATTAGCAAATCCGTTTTTTGTGCCATCATGATCCATTGAGGTAAATAAAATCTCTCCTGCTCCTCGTTGTTCTACTTCTTTTGCCCAAACAAATAAATCGAGATTTGTAGGAATAGTTCCTCCTGCTAAATGCACTTTCCATGTACCATCAATTTGCTTTGCATCAATAGCCACGACAACACATTGGCTTCCGAATTTATTTGCCAATTCGTTTATTAACTCCGGACGTTTTATTGCTGAAGAATTTACTGATATTTTATCTGCACCATTTTTAAGCAATATATCAACATCTTCTACTGAAGAAATGCCACCACCAACTGTAAATGGTATATTGACTTGTTCTGCTATTTTTAAAACCATATCTCTTGTAGTTTTTCTGGCTTCTTGCGTAGCAGATATGTCTAAAAAGACCAATTCATCAGCACCATTAAGAGCATATTGTTTTGCCAAAACCACTGGATCTCCAGCATCGCGTAAATTAACAAAATTTACACCTTTTACTGTGCGTCCGTTTTTTATATCTAAACATGGAATAATACGTTTGGTTAACATATACTTCTACTTATTATTTTTCTAAATCTTTTAAGTTTATTCGGCCTTCATAAAGTGCTTTACCAATAATAACTGCTTCACAACCTAAATCCTCAAGTTTATTTATATCATCTATAGATGTTACGCCTCCAGAAGCTATGAGTTTTATTGATTGCACATCGCTACTAGAACAACTTTGAATAATTTCTTTATACAAATCAAAAGCTGGTCCTTCTAGCATACCGTCTTTAGCTATATCTGTACAAACAACATAGCGAACCCCTTTTTTTTGGTTATTCTTTATAAACGATACAACCTCTATATTACTACTTACTTGCCAACCACTGATGGCTATTTTTCTATCCTCGCAGTCAGCTCCTAAAATAATTTTAGAGCCACCGTATTTATCTAGCCAACCCTGAAAAGTTTCAACATCATTAACAGCAATGCTTCCTCCTGTAATTTGTCTTGCACCAGAATTAAAAGCTATATGCAAATCTTCATTAGACTTTAAGCCTCCTCCAAAATCAATTTTTAAACTAGTTTTAGACGCTATTTGCTCTAGCACTCTATAATTTACTATATGCTTTGCTTTTGCTCCATCTAAATCTACCAAATGTAAATATTCAATGCCAGCACCTTCAAACTGTTTGGCAACTTCTACAGGGTTTTCATTATATATTTTTTTTGTGTTGTAATCACCTTTTGTTAAGCGCACACATTTTCCACCTATAATATCTATTGCGGGTATAATTCTCATAATTACAAGTCTAAAAAGTTTTTTAAAATTTGTTCGCCTGCATGTGATGATTTTTCTGGGTGAAATTGTACTCCATAAAAATTATCTTTTTGTAATGCCGTTGCGTACTCAAAACCATAATTAGTGGTTGCTATAGTCATCTCGCTTTTTGGAGCATAATAACTATGAACAAGGTACATATATTCTTGGTTCTTTATATTATGAAATAAATTTGTTTTCATATTGTAAATTGTATTCCAACCCATTTGAGGAACTTTAAATTGATTTGAAAACTTTTTTACAGAAACATCAAAAATCCCTAAACCTTTGGTGTTACCCTCTTCTGTTTCATGACACATAAGTTGCATTCCCAAACAAATACCTAATACAGGTTGTTTTAACTTGGGAATTATCAAATCAAGTTGAGATTCTTTTAATTTTTTCATAGCACTGCTAGCTTCACCAACTCCAGGAAAAACAACCTTATCTGCTTGCTGTATAGCTTCTGAATCTTTTGATAACACAGCATCTAAACCAATTCGTTTGAAAGCAAACTGAACACTCTTTATGTTTCCTGCGCCATAATCTATTATTACTACTTTCATAAAAATTGTTTTTAAAGCATTCCTTTTGTTGATGGTAAAATCATTTTCTCAACATCGCGTTTTATAGCCATTTTAATTGCTTTTGCAAAAGCCTTGAATATCGCTTCAATTTTGTGATGCTCATTGGTTCCTTCTGCTTTAATGTTTAAGTTGCATTTGGCGCCATCAGTAAATGATTTAAAAAAGTGATAGAACATTTCTGTAGGCATCTTCCCTATCATTTCGCGCTTAAAATCAGCTTCCCAAACAAGCCAATTTCTTCCTCCAAAGTCAATAGCCGCTTGAGCATAGCAGTCATCCATTGGTAAGCAAAACCCGTAGCGTTCTATCCCTAATTTATTTGCTAATGCCTTATTAAAAACTTCGCCTAAAGCTATGGCTGTGTCTTCTATAGTGTGGTGTTCATCAACTTCTAAATCGCCTTTTACATGAATATCTAAATCAAGTTGACCATGACGTGCTATTTGATCAAGCATATGGTCAAAAAATGCAATACCTGTCTTTATTTTGCTATTCCCAGTACCATCTAGATTAAGAGCAATTTTTATTTGAGTTTCATTAGTGTTTCTTTCTATGCTCGCTGTTCTATCTTCGGCTTTTAAGAATGTGTATATTTTTTCCCAATCGTTAGTTTCTAACGCAATGAAACTATTTAAATCGTTTTGATTTATAGTAACTTCATCTGTTCCTAAAAACGTATTATCATTTATGTAAATGCCTTTTGCTCCTAAATTTTTCGCTAATTCTACATCAGTTAAGCGATCACCTATAACAAAAGAGTTTTCTAAATCATAATCTTTAGAGAAATACTTGGTCAGCAAACCTGTATTTGGCTTTCTTGTAGGCGCATTATCTTTAGCAAACGTTTTATCAATAAGCTGTTCATCAAACGTTATGCCTTCGTTTTTAAATGTTTCAATGATGAAATTATGAACAGGCCAAAAAGTTTCTTCAGGAAAAACAGCAGTTCCTAAACCATCTTGATTTGTAATCATGACGATTTCATAATCTAACTCTTTGGCGATTTTGCTTAAAAACTGAAACACTTTAGGGTAAAAAATAAGTTTGCTAAATGCATCTATTTGCTCATCAGCAGGTTCTTTTATAAGTGTGCCATCGCGGTCTATAAATAATACTTTTTTGCTCATGCTATGTATTTTAGTGCTTGTATAAGCTTGTTGTTTTCTTCTTTTGTGCCAACTGTAATTCGTAAGCAGTTTTCACATCCTAATTGATTTGTTCTGTTACGAACAACAATTCCTGTTTTTATTAATTGATTATAACGCGTTGTTGCATTATCTACCTTGATTAAGATGAAATTAGCATCAGATGGATAGATTTTATCAATAAAACTAATCGATTTTAATGCTTCTATTATTCGCACTCTTGATTCTAATAACGTTTGAACTTGTTCATTAACAGTTTTTAAATTATTGAGGTGTTTTAAAGCGCACTCTTGTGTTAGTTCATTAACATTATAAGGTGGCTTAATTTTATTTAAAACCGAAATAATCTCAACTGAAGCATAGCAAACGCCTAGCCTAATCCCAGCTAAACCGTAAGCTTTTGAGAGTGTTTGTGTTACTATTAAATTTGGGAATTCATTTATTCTATTCAACCAACTTTCATTTTTTGAAAAATCAATATATGCTTCATCAATTACAACAATGCCTTTGAAATTACTTATTAGTTTTTCAATTTTAGAAGATTCAAAACTATTAGCAGTCGGATTGTTAGGAGAACATAAAAACAATAGTTTGGTTTGCTCATTTGACGCTCGTAAAACGTCATCAACTTTTGGTTGAAAATCAAGTGTGTTTAGAGGCACTTCTATATTTTCAACAGCATTAATATCTGCTAAAACACTATACATTCCGTACGTTGGTGGCAATGTGATAATTTTATCACAATTGGGTTCACAAAATGCTCTAAAAGTTAAATCTAACACTTCATCGCTTCCATTACCTAACAGAATTTGCGACTGTGGTATTTTCTTTATGTCTGCCAAACGCTGTTTTAAAGTTGTTTGTTGCGGATCTGGATATCTATTTACACCATTTTCAAATGGGTTTTCATTGGCATCTAGAAACATCATATCAGAACGTAAATCTTTGTATTCATCTCTAGCTGAAGCATATGGCTTAATGGTTTTAATATTAGATCTTACCAACTTGTTTATATCAAAAAGTGCATTCATATTATTTCAAATCTTTTAATCTAATTGATACAGCATTTTTGTGTGCCTGAAGCCCTTCTGCTTCAGCCATAAGTTCAATAGTATTTCCTATGTTTTTTAAGCCTTCAGAGGTTATTTTTTGAAAAGTAATACTCTTTGTAAAACTATCTAAATTGACACCAGAATAGGCTTTACTAAAGCCGTTTGTAGGTAATGTGTGATTGGTTCCTGAAGCATAATCGCCCGCGCTTTCTGGTGTGTAATTCCCTATAAAAACAGAACCTGCATTTTGAATACCATCAATAATATATGTTTCGTTTTTAGAACAAATAATAAAATGTTCAGGAGCATAATCATTAATTAAATCAAGAGCAACAGCATCTGACTCAACATAAATTAATTTAGAGTTAGCAATGGCTTGCTTGGCTATGTCTAGTCTTGGTAATTCACGTATTTGTTTTTCTATTTCGGTTTCAACATTTGTAATAAGCATTTTTGATGTAGAAACTAAAACAACTTGGCTATCTGTACCATGCTCTGCTTGGCTTAATAAATCAGAAGCTACATAACTTGCATTGGCAGAGTCATCCGCAAAAACTAAAAGTTCGCTTGGTCCGGCAGGCATATCAATAGCGACATCAAATTTGGTTGCTAGCTGCTTTGCAACGGTTACAAACTGATTTCCAGGACCGAAAATTTTATATACTTTAGGAATGGTTTCTGTCCCAAAGGTTAAACCTGCTATGGCTTGAATACCACCAACCTTTATAATTTTTGTGACTCCACAAAGTTGTGCGGCATATAATATTTCGTTAGCAATCTGACCTTCTTTATTTGGCGGCGAACATAAAACAATGTCTTTACAACCTGCAATTTGAGCAGGAACAGCAAGCATTAATACGGTTGAAAACAAAGGAGCTGTTCCGCCTGGAATGTACAAACCAACTTTTTGAATTGGGCGTTTTTCTTGCCAACAACTAACACCTGGTGTTGTTTCTATTTGAATTTTTCTTGTTTTTTGAGCAGCGTGAAAGCTTTCAATATTCTGTTTTGCAGTTGAAATAGCTAACTTTAGTTCGTTTGAAATTTGACTGCCAGCTGCATTAATTTCATCTGTAGTAACCACACTATTAGTTAGCTTAACACCATCAAATAGCGCTGTATATTTTGATATAGCTTTGTCACCATTTCGCTTAACATCAATAAAAATTTGATTTACAGTATTTTCAATGTTTTCAACTGTTTGAGCTGGTCTTTGTAATATGTCTGACCAATTTTCTCTTTTAGGGTTTATAAGTGTTTTCATATTAAATTACCATATTATCAATTGGACAAACAAGAATTCCTTGAGCTCCGTTAGCCTTAAGCTCATCTATAATCTCCCAAAATTCATTTTTATTAATTACCGAGTGTATCGAGCTCCAGCCCTTTTCTGCTAAAGGTAAAACCGTTGGGCTTTTCATACCTGGTAATATTTTTATTATATCATTAAGTTTTTCATCAGGCGCATTTAGTAACACATACTTTGATTGTCTCCCTTTTAAAACCGATTGAAATCGAAATTGTAATCTGTCTAGAATAGCTTGATTTTCTTCAGAAATTAATGGTGAAGCAGCCAAAACAGCTTCAGATTTTAAAATGACTTCAACTTCTTTTAAGTTGTTCTTAAAAAGCGTGCTACCACTAGAAACAATATCTACAATAGCATCGGCAAGTCCGATATTAGGAGCTATTTCAACAGAGCCGTTTATGATATGAAGATTGGCTTCTACCTTATTTGACTTTAAAAATTGATTAACTGTATTAGGGTAAGATGTAGCAATGCGCTTTCCTTGTAAGTTGCTAATGCTTTCGTATTTAAAAGATTTAGGAACAGCAACTGATACTTTACAAGTTGAGAAACCTAGCTTTTCAATAATAGCTATATCTTGTCCTTTTTCAATAAGCACATTTTCACCAATTATTGCTGCATCTACAACACCATCACGCAAGTATTGCGGAATATCTCCATTACGTAAATAAAAAACTTCTAAAGGGAAATTCCTGGCTGAAGCTTTGAGTTGATCTTTACCATTATCTATTGAAATACCTACATCTTTTAGGATTTTCATTGAATCCTCGTGAAGTCTTCCTGATTTTTGAACCGCTATTTTTAATTTACTCATACTGTATCCCGAGAAAGCGGGAAGCTTTTGTTTGTGCTTGAGTAAACCTTATGGAGTGTTTTTAATTAAAAAAAAGAAACCCGCTTGATTTACTCAAACGGGTTTAAAATATATTTAGATTTATTCAATACATTTTCAGCTCGCTTGAGTGCAAGTATGAAAATGATTATGATGTAATTGAATAAATGTCATGTTTTTGTTTTGTGAGTACAAAGATTTTAAAATTATTTTTTAAAATCCAAATATTGCTTTGTTAATTTTTATTTAATCATTATTGATTGCCCAAAATAATTGGCATTCCGCTGTCTCCAGAACCAATTACAATTACTTTGCTATTACTTGATTCTGAAAGCTTTACAGTAGCTTCAATTCCTTTGTCTTGAAGTATTTTGTCGGTAAGTGATGCACTTAAAATCTTGTTTGCATCAGCTTTACCTTGAGCTTCTATTCGTTGGCGTTCAGCTTCTTTTTGAGCTGTTACTAATCTAAACTCATACTCTAAAGACTCTTGTTCTTGTTTTAATTTACGCTCAATAGCTTGCTTAATAGTTGGAGGCAATGTCACATCACGCACTAAAATTTCATCTAAAACAATATATTGATCATCAACGATTTTTTTTGTCTCCTCAAAAATTTCTTTCTGTATCGCATCTCTTTTAGAAGAATATAATTGCTCTGGTGTATAGCGTCCTACAACACTTCTTGCTGCAGAACGAATGGTAGGTAAAATAATACGTTGTAAATAATCATCACCAATTTCTTGGTGTAATTTACCTAAATCCTTTACATCTGGTTTATACCAAGCTGAAGCATCTAATTGAATATCTAATCCGTTTGAAGATAAAACCTTCATTTTTTCAAAAATCTCTTGACGTCTTACTTCATATACATGCACTTTATTCCAAGGAGCAACAATATGAAAGCCTTCTCCTAATGGTGGTTCATCAGTAACAACACCACCTCCAAATGTTTTATAAAGCACACCTGCTTCACCAGAACCAATGGTTACTGCTGATTTTGAAATTGCTATTACTAGTATGACTAAACCTATAATTATAGGCAATCCTATTTTTGGTAATCTTTCCATAGTTTTTATTTAAGTTAATCCGTTATATTTTCTTATGAACCATTCTTGGGTTAAGCTTAATAATATTAGACCTAACAAGTAAATCCAATCTATCAGTGGTACTGTACTTTTATTACTCTTTTGAATGGTTGTATATCTTGAGTCTGATAATAAATCTGTTATTAAAGCATCTGTATTATCTGTAAAAAAAGCTTTTCCTTGACTATTAGTAGCTAAAGCTTGTAGGTTTGTTACATTTGCGTTTACAAATTGCTTTTCTATATCATAGTTTATAATCTTAAAACTTCCTGATTTTGATATATTCTCGTTTGTGGCTTTTACCGTAAAGTTATAGTCTCCAGATGGTAAATTACTTAAATCTGCTTGATAATTATTATTTTTTAAGATAAGTGGAAACGTTGTAACAGCTTCTGTAAGTTTGTTTTTTACAGAAATATTTAATGTTTCTCTGGTATCAAATTCGTAATTTTTATTGAAATACTGTGCTTTAATGATAACTTGATTACTGCCTTCGTAAAACGACTCATAATCAAGATTCAATCTATCTCTACGTTTTTTTGACGCTAAATAAAGTACTAGTTTTCCTATTAAATTATCAAACTCTTGAAATGATTTTGTATTCAAGTAACTTTGAGAGCGCCATTTCCAAATATTTTCTCCCAAAAGCACAGCTTCTCGCCTATTGTTAACATCTAAAGTAACCATCAAAGGCTTCTCTGTTGTGATGTTTCCTAATTTTTTATACAATATTGTTTGATAAGGCGTTGAGAATGTTACGTCACCAAAAGTAGAAAGTAACGGTGGAAACGACTCAAAATCTAAATCTGGTAAAACAAACGCACTATAATTTACATTAGATACACCTTGATAGTTTTCAGTTTGTGTTGTAATATCATGCTTATAGTTATTGCTGACACTATTTAAAAAATTCCAATCAGTTTTTGGTCCAGTGACTATAAATGAGCTTAAATTTTCACTATTAATCAACTCAAAAACAGACTTAAACTTATTATTAGGTTGATACAATATAAGTAATTGAAAATCATTTATTTGATTTTCAAAATAATCAGGTTTTAAAATTATAACTTCACGTTGCTCGTTACGTTCTATGCTTCGTTTTAAAACACCAATATCTGGATGAGAAAAATCACTAATTAAAGCTACTTTTGTTTTTTCATCTATAACTTCTATTGCAAAATTTTTGACATTGTTAGTGGTGTTTTTTTCATTTTCTAATACCGAGATTGAGGCTTGGTAAGAAAATACGCCTACTTGATTTGCTGGTAAATTATGTGATACAACTTTAGAGTTGTTATCTTTTGATAAATGAATAGTCTCCTTTACGATTGTAGCAGTTCCGCTAGTTATTTTAAAATCTGCTGTGATTGCTTTTTCTCCATTGTACACCAAAATAGTCTCAACTGGAAACTTATTTTTTAAATAGGCGTATTTATTCACATTAAGCTGCTGAATTTTTAGATCAGCATACTTTGTAGTATCTCCTAAAATTACAGGATAAATAGGTTGTTTTAATTTATTTGCTGAAAACGTATAATCAGCACCATAGGTTTGGTTACCATCTGTTAGTAATACAACTGGAGCTACTGTATGTTTATATACTTGAGATAAACCTGTAAAAACCTTATCTATATTGGTTTGTTTTTCATTAAAACTAAAAGAATCTATAGCATTTAGTTCTTTTCCAAATGAAAAAACATCTACTTGAAACTTATCAGTAAGCTCCTTATTTGCTTTTAATTCACTTACAAACTGCGATAATTTTTCACTCTGGTTTAAATAGCGCATTGAAGAAGAATTATCAACCGCTAAAACCAAGTTAGGTTTTTGATTAAATATATTAGTTTTTTCAACTTTAGGATTAATAATTAATAATAGAATTGAAAAAACAGTAATAAACCTTAATAAAATTAAAACAGGATAAGGCTTTGATTTCCGTTTTTTATAATACTGAAATAGCGCTAATGATAGCGCTATGATTCCAGATAATATGATATATATTAAAACGGTTGTTGCCATAAATTACGTTAGCATTCCTCCGTCAACATTAATAGTTTGTCCTGTAACGTAAGCACTCATATCACTTGCTAAAAACACGCATACATTTGCGATATCTTCAGGAGTACCACCACGCTTTAAAGGAATAGCATCTCTCCAACCTTTTACAGTATTTTCATCTAGCTTTGCTGTCATTTCGGTTTCAATAAAACCAGGTGCAATCACGTTGCTTCTTATATTTCTTGAGCCTAATTCTAATGCTACAGATTTTGAAAAACCTATAATACCTGCTTTTGAAGCTGCATAATTAGTCTGTCCAGCATTTCCTTTGACACCTACAACAGAACTCATATTAATGATTGAGCCTTGACGCTGTTTAAGCATAGTACGTTGAACAGCTTTGGTCATATTAAAAACAGATTTTAAGTTTACTTCTATAACTTTATCAAAATCCTCTTCACTAATACGCATTAAAAGGTTGTCTTTAGTAATTCCTGCATTGTTTATTAAAACATCTATACTACCAAACTCTTGTACTACGGCATCAGCTAATTCTTGAGCTTGAGCAAAATCAGCGGCATTGCTCTGATACCCTTTAGCTTTTACACCTAAATCATTTAATTCTTTTTCTAATGCATTAGCAGCTTCAACTGAAGAGCTATAAGTAAAAGCAATGTTTGCACCTTGTTGTGCAAAAACTTCTGCAATACCTTTTCCTATACCACGACTTGCTCCTGTTATTATAGCGGTTTTTCCTTGTAATAATTTCATTTTATAAAAAATACGATTAGTTCAAATGTTTTTTATATCTATTGATATGATAAACCAAAGATAATAAATACAAGTTGCATCAAATAAAAAAACCTTACAAGATTTTGTAAGGTTTTTAACAGTTACACTGAATTTGTTTCAGTCTATATTTTAAGATTATTAGCCAATAACTTCAGCTACTTTCTTACCAATTTCAGCAGGAGAATCTACTACGTGAATTCCGCAGTCTCTCATGATAGCTTTTTTGGCTTGAGCTGTATCATCGCTACCACCTACTATGGCTCCAGCATGTCCCATTGTACGTCCAGCAGGTGCTGTTTCACCAGCAATAAATCCTACAACTGGTTTTTTACTTCCGCTTTCTTTGTACCATTTAGCAGCATCAGCTTCTAACTGACCTCCTATTTCACCAATCATAACAACAGCTTCAGTTTCTGGATCGTTAATTAGTAATTCAACAGCTTCTTTAGTTGTTGTTCCTATAATAGGGTCTCCACCAATACCAATAGCAGTTGTAATTCCAAGACCTTGTTTTACTACTTGGTCAGCAGCTTCGTAAGTTAAAGTACCTGATTTTGAAACGATACCTACTTTACCTTGCTTGAATACAAAACCTGGCATAATACCAACTTTAGCTTCACCTGGCGTTATAACTCCTGGACAGTTTGGCCCAATTAAACGACAATCTTTATCTTTAATGTAATCAGCAGCTTTAATCATATCAGCAACAGGAATACCTTCTGTAATTGTAATAATTACTTTAATTCCTGCATTAGCTGCTTCCATAATGGCATCAGCAGCAAATGCTGGTGGTACAAAAATAATAGTTGTATCAGCTCCAACTTGGTCAACAGCATCTTGTACTGTATTAAAAACTGGTTTGTCTAAATGTGTTTGTCCTCCTTTTCCTGGAGTAACACCACCAACAACGTTGGTTCCGTATTCAATCATTTGACTTGCGTGAAATGTACCTTCACTTCCTGTAAATCCTTGAACAATTATTTTTGAATCTTTATTAACTAAAACGCTCATTTTTTGTTATTAATTTTTATTGTTTTATTAAACATGTCAAAAGTACATTTTTGACAGCTATTTATAAAGTGTTTTTAGATTTTTATTTCTGCAAAAGAGTTTATTTTTAAAGCATAGTCATCTGCAAGTTGACTTATCTCGTATCCTTTATAAAGTTTTCCTTCTTTTACTTCCCATATACTCATGTAATGAGCTAAGGCAATTTCTTCATCTTCGTTCTCTATAGTGTTACCATAGGTTGTGTAACGTGTTGTTACAAAATTATCTTCTTGAAGTAAGTGACTTATTTCTGTTCTTATTTGCTTATATGAACTTGATAAGTCATTAAAAAACGTTTCTAGCTCTTTAAACCCTAACACTAAAAAACCTTTACTACTATTCCAGTGTAAGCAACAATCTTCATGAAAAAACGTGTTCAAATTACCTGTAATTTCTTCTATGTTAGAATTATAATAGTTTTGAACAACGCTTTTAGAATTCATTTTTTATAAGTTTTTCAGTTTTTTGATAATTTCAGGTATTCGCTTTATTGAAGCTAACTCTTTTAGTTTTACTCTAGCTTCTTCTACAGGTGTACCAAAATATGTGGTATTACCTTTTATAGATTTGGTTACACCGGTTTGCCCTAAAACAATGGCCTTTTTACCTATGCGTATTCCACTAGTTGTACCTACTTGCCCCCAAATGGTTACTTCATCTTCAATAACACAACAACCAGCAATACCAACGTGAGATGCAATTAAGCATTTTTCACCTATGACTGTATCATGACCAACTTGAATGTGGTTATCTAACTTTGAACCACGACCTATTATAGTATCTCCTGTTACTCCTTTATCAATTGAACATAAAGCTCCTATATCTACATTATCTTTTATAACAACTCTTCCTCCAGAAAGTAATTGATCATATCCGCTTGGTCTATTTTTATAATAAAAAGCATTAGCTCCTATTACTGTACCTGCATGTATAGTCACATTATCACCTATAACCGTGTCATCATATATACTTACATTTGAATGGATAACACAATTATCACCTATAATAACATTATTACCAATAAAAGTATTAGGTTGTATTATGGTATTTTTTCCTAGTGAAGCTGTTTCAGAAATTGTAACTGATGAAGGCTTGAAAGGCTTAAAATACTGCGTAAGCTTATTAAAATCTCTAAAAGGATCATCACTTATTAATAATGCTTTTCCTTCAGGACAAGAAACTTCTTTGTTGATTAATATTATTGTAGCAGCTGATTCTAAAGCTTTGTCATAATATTTAGGGTGGTCAACAAAAACAATATCACCTGGTTCAACAACATGAATTTCATTCATGCCTAGAACCTGAAAATCAGAATCTCCAACAAATTTACATTGTATTAAATTTGCTATTTGAGATAATGTATTTGGTTTTGGAAACTTCACTAGAATTATTCTTTAATACGCTCTTTGTAAGTTCCTTTTTCGGTTTCTATTTTTATTTTATCACCTTCATTAATAAAAAGAGGTACATTTACTTCTGCTCCAGTTTCTACAGTGGCTGGTTTTGTTGCATTAGTAGCTGTATTTCCTTTTACTCCTGGTTCAGTATGTGTTACTTCAAGTATTACACTTGCAGGCATTTCAACTGAAAGCGGCATATTATCTTCTGTATTAATAAGAATTGTTACAACTTCTCCTTCTTTCATTAAATCAGGACGATCTAATGCTGCTTCTGATAAACGTATTTGTGTGTAATCTGCTTCGTTCATAAAATGATAAAACTCTCCATCATTGTATAAGTATTGAAATTTATGAGTTTCAACACGAACGTCTTCTATTTTATGACCTGCAGAGAATGTGTTATCTACAACTTTCCCGGTAGTAACACTCTTTAATTTTGTTCTTACAAAGGCAGGACCTTTTCCTGGTTTTACGTGTAAAAACTCTATAATTTTATAAATGTCGTGATTGAATCTGATACACAATCCGTTTCTAATATCTGATGTATTTGCCATAATGTTAGTTTGATTTAAAATATCCTTTCATAATACCTCTTTGAGAATCTTTGATAAATTGAAGAATCTCATCTCTTTCAGGAGTTGCTTCCATTTCTGCTTCTATAATTTCAGCAGCTTGAGTATTATTATAATTCTTTTGATATAATATTCTGAAAATATCTTGTATTTCTCTTATTTTTTCTGTTGAAAATCCTCTACGTCTTAAACCTACAGAATTTATACCTACATAAGAAAGCGGCTCTCTAGCTGCTTTTACAAATGGAGGGACGTCTTTTCTTACTAATGATCCACCTGTTACAAACGCATGGTTTCCTATTGAGCAAAATTGATGAACAGCTGTCATACCTGCTAAAACAACGTAATCTCCTACTGTAATATGACCTGCTAATGTACTATTGTTTGAAAAAATACAATTATTACCTACAATACAATCATGAGCAATATGGCAATATGCCATAATTAAACAGTTATTTCCAATAACGGTTTTCATTTTGTCTGTAGTTCCTCTGTTTATTGTAACACATTCTCTTATAGTAACATTGTCTCCTATAATAGTAAGTGTGTCTTCGTCATTATATTTTAAATCTTGAGGTACTGCAGAAATAACAGCTCCTGGAAATATATTACAGTTTTTGCCTATTCTAGCACCTTCCATAATGGTTACGTTACTCCCTATCCAAGTTCCTTCTCCTATAACCACATTGTTGTGTATTGTTGTAAAAGGATCAATAACTACATTTTTTGCAATTTTTGCTCCTGGGTGAACGTATGCTAATGGTTGATTCATTTTATTTTTTTTTAAGATATCAGTAAAAATGCATAAGCTAGATGTTGTTCTTGATGTATAATTCAAGTTAAACAATAGCTTGACTCATTTTATTATTGTTATTTTACTTTTGAAATTTGAGCCATAAGCTCTGCTTCAGCACAAAGTTTACCATTTGCATAGGCATATCCTTGCATGTGACATATACCACGACGTATTGGTGTGATTAAATCACACTTAAAAATTAAAGTGTCACCTGGCACTACTTTTTGTTTGAACTTGACATTATCTATCTTCATAAAAAATGTTAGGTAGTTTTCAGGATCTGGAACTGTACTTAACACAAGTATTCCTCCTGTTTGAGCCATAGCTTCAACAATTAAAACACCCGGCATTACTGGAGCTCCAGGAAAATGACCTGCGAAAAATGGCTCATTCATAGTGACATTTTTCATACCTATTACACCTGTATCAGTAAGTTCAAAAATTTTATCAATTAATAAAAAAGGCTGCCTGTGTGGTAACATGTTCATGATTTGATTTACATCCATTAAAGGCTCTTTGTTCAAATCTACGATAGGCACATTATTTCGGCGTTCGTTCTTAATTAATTTAGACATCTTTTTTGCAAATTGTGTATTTACAAAATGTCCTGGTTTATTAGCTATAATTTTTCCTTTTAAAGGTGTTCTAATTAAAGCTAAATCTCCTATAACATCTAGAAGCTTGTGCCTTGCTGCTTCGTTTGGGTGATGCAGTGTTAAGTTATCTAAAATTCCATTAGGCTTAACAGTAATTTCTTCTTTATTAAAAGCGATTTTAAGTTTTTCCATTGTTTCTTGAGACAGTTCTTTGTCTACGTATACAATGGCATTATTTAAATCTCCTCCTTTTATTAGTCCGTGTTCTAGTAAAGTTTCTATTTCATGTAGAAAACTAAATGTTCTAGAATCAGATATTTCTGATTTAAAATCAAGAATATGATTAAGCGTTGCATTTTGAGTTCCTAATACTTTTGTACCAAAATCTACCATAGTAGTGATTTGGTACTCTTTTGAAGGCATTACTAAAATTTCGCTACCTGTTTCTTCATCTGTATATGAGATAACATCAGTAACTTCGTAAACTTCCCTAAAAGCATCTTGCTCTACGATACCTGCTTTTTCAAGAGCTTCAACAAAAAATTTAGATGAGCCATCCATAATTGGAGGCTCTGAAGCATCTAGTTCTAATATGGCATTATCTATATCTAAACCTACTAATGCTGCTAAAACATGCTCGCATGTTTGAATGGTTACTCCATTTTTTTCTAAACATGTACCTCTTTGTGTATTAGTAACATATGTAGCGTCTGCTTCTATTACTGGATTACCTTCTAGATCTACTCGTCTAAAAGCAAAACCAAAGTTTTCAGGAGCAGGCTTGAATGTAAGTGTTACTTCGTTACCTGTATGTAAACCAACACCATTTAACGATATTTCGCTTTTTATGGTTTTTTGTTTTGTATCCGTACTAATTATTCCCATTTACTTTTTTTTCTAAATCATTTAAATTTTTCACAATCTTAGGTAAGTTTTTGAAATACACATAAGATTTGTTGTAATCACCATAACTTAATGCTGGTGAACCTTGAAGCACTTCATTATCTTTTATATTTCTACCTATTCCTGATTGTGCTTGTATTTTTACATTATTACCTATGGTTAAGTGCCCTACAATACCTACTTGACCTCCAATTTGGCAATTTTCACCTATTTTGGTAGATCCTGCAATTCCTGTTTGAGCAGCAATAACGGTGTTTTTACCTATCTCAACATTGTGAGCTATTTGTATTTGGTTGTCAAGCTTAACACCCTTTCTTATAATAGTTGAACCCAATGTAGCTCTGTCTATTGTTGTGGCTGCTCCAATATCAACATAGTCTTCAATAATAACATTACCTATTTGAGGCACTTTACTATATTCTCCACTCTCATTAGGTGCAAAACCAAAACCGTCAGCCCCTATAATAGCACCTGAATTAATAACACAGTAATTACCAATAGTACATTCTGAATAAATTTTTGCTCCAGAAAAAACAATGGTATTATCTCCTATTACTACATTATCACCTATATATGTATTTGGAAATATTTTAACATTATTTCCTATAACAACATTGTCTCCAATGTAAGTGAAAGCACCTACATAAATATTTTCTCCTAATGTTGCTGAATCTGATATGGAAGTTACGTTATCTATACCAACTTTGTTAAGCTTTACTTGGTTGTAATACTCTAACAGTTTTGAAAAAGATTTATAGGCATCTTCTACTTTAATTAATGTTGTATTATTTAAAGTATTGTCTGGTATAAAACTCTTATTAACGATTGTAATAGAAGCTTCAGTTGTATAAATGTAAGATGTATATTTTGGATTGGCTAAAAAGGTTAAAGATCCTTTTGTACCTTCCTCTATTTTAGATAGTTTAGAAACTTCAACATCTGGATCACCAACAATGTCGCCTTCTAAAATTCCTGCTATTTGTTTTGCTGTAAAATTCATTAATGGCAAAAATAGAAAAAATGTATCACATTTTAACTTTTGGATAACATATAAAATATTTAAGCACAGGTTTTGATAGCGCTTTTAAATTTAGCTGATCTGAAGCCTTAACTATATTTTCTATTTTTCCAGATTTGTGCAACATATTTATTTGCTTTGATTCTAACTGATAAGCTTGGTTAAATATAGAACCTGTAAAAACAAAATATTTAGCTTCTCCACTGGTTATACCATAGGTGTTTATTAACTTTTCTAGATGTTTTTCCTTCAGCTTTTCTTTAATAGGTTTGTTTTTGATTTTAATTTTTAAAAGCTGCCTATTAATTATCATATCACATAAATTGCGAAGCACAAAATCTTCATGAGTTTGCCAAGATTTCATTGCGGATACAATATCATAATCATCAAGCATAGAAAATGTTTTTAAAACAGACTCATCAAAATTTGAAATAGAAATATCGTTTTCTAAAAAGAACTGAAGCGATTTACTAGCTTCTAATGTATATCCTTGACTGGTTAATTCTTTAGCTCTTTGCAGGACTCTTGTAAGTAACTGTTCTGCAACCAAACTTGTTTTATGCAAGTATACTTGCCAGTACATTAAGCGCCTAGCAAGCAAAAACTTTTCTACACTATAAATACCTTTTTCTTCAACAACCAGCTCATCATTTACAACATTTAGCATAGTTATTAAACGCTCACTGTTAATGTTTCCTTCTGCTACTCCTGTATAAAAACTATCGCGTTTTAAATAATCTGCTCGATCCATGTCAAACTGACTAGAAATCAACGAACATAAAAAAGGTCTGTGATATTCACCTTTAAATATATTGATAGCAAGCGTTAAACTTCCGTTAAATTCTTTATTCAAAGCCTCCATAAAAAGCATTGAAATTTCCTCATGTGAAACACCATTTACAATACTGTGTTCCATAGCATGAGAAAAAGGTCCATGCCCTATATCATGTAAAAGAATAGCAACATATAAAGCGTTTTCTTCTTCAGAAGACACATCAACACCTTTAAAACGAAGTACTTGAACTGCCTTTTGCATAAGATGCATACAACCTATAGCATGATGAAATCTAGTGTGATGAGCTCCTGGATAAACTAAATAAGACATTCCCATTTGAGAAATCCGCCTTAAACGCTGAAAGTATTTGTGCTCTATTAAATCAAAAATTAACGAATTAGGAATGGTAATAAATCCGTAAATTGGGTCGTTAAATATTTTAAGTTTGTTTTTTGTCTGCAAGCTTAATTATATTACATTAATTATAAACAAATATACATGAACAATATAAATATTCTTTGGGTTGATGATGAAATTGATTTATTAAAACCCCATATACTCTTTCTAGAGAAAAAAAATTATCAAGTAACAACCTGCAAAAGCGGTACTGAAGCTATTGAAGCTCTTGATGAGAAAACGTTTGATATTGTGTTTCTTGATGAAAACATGCCTGGGCTTACAGGTTTAGAAACACTTAATGAAATAAAAGCAAAGCGAGACACACTTCCTGTTGTAATGATTACCAAAAGTGAAGAAGAATATATTATGGAGGAAGCTATCGGTAATAAAATAGCCGATTACCTTATAAAGCCTGTAAATCCGAATCAAATTCTTTTAAGTTTAAAAAAGAATTTAGACAATTCGCGTTTAGTATCAGAAAAAACAACCTCAAATTATCAACAAGAATTTAGAAAAATAGCTATGGATTTATCTATGGTAAATTCTTTTGAAGAGTGGGCTTCATTATACCAAAAACTTATTTATTGGGAAATGCAATTAGAAGACATAGAAGACTCTGGAATGTTTGAAATTTTAGAATCTCAAAAAACCGAAGCAAACACCCAGTTTGGTAAATTTATAGATAAAAACTACCCTACTTGGTTTGAGCCTCATACAACAGCTCCAATAATGTCACATACGCTTTTTAAGGATAAAATTGTTCCTGAATTAAGTAAAGAGCAGCCAACACTTTTAGTAGTTATTGATAATTTACGTTATGATCAATGGAAAGCTTTTGAACCCATTGTAAATAACTATTATAAAAAAGACCTTGAAGAACCTTTTTTCAGCATTTTACCAACTGCTACACAATACGCTAGAAACGCTATTTTCTCTGGTTTAATGCCAAGCGATATGGAGCAAATGCATCCAGACTTGTGGAAAAATGACACTGATGAAGGTGGTAAAAATTTGCATGAAGCAGAGTTTCTTGAAGCACAAATGAAACGTTTAGGTTTATCACATTTAAAACATGAATACTACAAAGTAACAAACTTAAAAAACGGAAAAAAACTCGTAGATAGTTTTAAAGGGCTAAAAGAAAACGATCTTACCGTAGTTGTTTACAACTTTGTAGATATGCTCTCACACTCCAAAACAGAAATGGATGTTGTAAAAGAGTTAGCATCAAACGACAAAGCTTATCGATCTCTCACTTTAAGTTGGTTTAAAAACTCGCCACTTTTAGAAATGATACAGCAAGCACAACAACTTGGCTTTAAACTCATTCTTACTACAGACCACGGAACCATTAATGTAAAGAATCCTTCAAAAGTTATAGGAGATAAAGACACAAGTCTAAACCTGCGTTATAAAACAGGTAGAAGCTTAACATATGAAGACAAAGATGTTTTAGTTGCTAAAAATCCAAAAAGTATTCATTTACCAGCATTGACCATGAGTAGTTCATTCATTTTTGCTAAAAACGATTTGTTTTTTGCTTACCCAAATAACTACAATCACTATGTTAGTTATTACAGAAACACATATCAGCATGGAGGCGTATCTCTAGAAGAGATGATTATTCCTTTTATAGTATTGAGTCCCAAATAATTCCGTGTAATGCAAATAAATCCGATGAAATACATTTTTAGTTAGTAATTTTAAATATAAATCATTATAATTGCATGATATTAATGAACAAAATGCAAAGAGATTACAATCTTCAAGATATAGAAGCTATAGCTCAAGCATTATTAGCTAATTTTAAAAGCAAGGTTATTTTGCTTTATGGAGAAATGGGTGTTGGAAAAACAACGCTAATTAGATCGCTAGCTAAACAACTAGGTTGTGAAGACGAAGTACAAAGCCCGACCTATTCTATTGTAAATGAGTATATTTTAAAAAATGATAAAATTTATCATTTTGATTTGTACCGTGTTGAAAGTCTTGAAGAAGCATATAATTTTGGAATAGAAGAATATTTATATTCCGGAAGCTGGGTTATTATAGAATGGCCTGAAATTATAGAGAGTATAATTCCTGATGATTCTGAAAAAATAAGTATATCAGCTTCTAAAAATAATTATAGAAACATTAGATTGAACCATTAATAAACAATTAATTAAGAGCTAATTATAAAAAAGAACACCTGATTACGGAAAAACCGTAACTAAAAAACCGAAAACAGCTTGTTTTAACATTTTTTTAACATTTCGGTCTTTTAACATACATACTTCTCATATACTTTTGGGGTATAAATTAATTAATCCCTTATAATTATGAAAACTAAAAAGTATGTAATTGCAATAGCAATTTTTGGTGGTATGTTCTTCACAGCTCAAGCAACAAACCTAATTGACCTAGATGGACAACAAACAACACAAATCGAGAAGTCTAAAATCCGAGTTCCAACGAACGGATAAAAAAAGCATCTTATATGGGAGTATTTTCGCTACATTGATAGCAATTACCCCATATTTATTTTACTTATATGAAAGTGTTCCTTCTTCTAAAGTTTGGAGCACTTTTTTATTTACATATAATAGTAAAGGATACAATGATGCGAATACTGTGATGTGGCTAGTCACAGGAAAAGCAATACCTCTATTTTTATTATTTATCTGGTTTTTCACTTGTCGTCACTGGTGGTATCATGTCTTATTGGTTCCAATTGCAATGTACCTCTATCAAATGATTAGCATTTTTAATGATGATTTATCATATGTTGATCAATTTCAATTAATGCACTTATTACCTATTATGGCTATAGTTATACCTTCAATATACCTATTAAGAGCTCGTATGTTTGATAGATTAAACACAGTTGATAAGTCTATGGAAGAGCTTGAGGATGAGTTCAAAATTAAACCCACGTCATTATGGGGAAAAATCAAACAGTATTTTTAAAAAGGTTTACAAATCATTCAAAAATTTATTCGTAATTTGACTCATTGAATTAACCAGTCAAAAAAATGTCTAAACCTTTATCTCCTTTCACCAAGCAACAGCTTATTCCACAAGAGGAAACACTTGAAATTTTAAAACATAAAAGTTCATTATTTATAGGAATTCCTAAAGAAACTGCTTTTCAAGAAAAGCGAGTTTGCCTAACTCCCGATGCCGTTTCGGCATTAGTAGGTAACGGGCATCGCGTACTTATGGAATCTGAAGCAGGAAAGGGCGCTAATTTTAGCGATAAAGATTATAGTGAAGCTGGAGCTGAAATAACAAAAGATACTGCAAAAGTTTATGCTTGTCCCATGATTTTAAAGGTAGAACCTCCTACTCTAGATCAAATTCAACTTATTAATCCGCAAACCATTCTTATTTCGGCATTGCAACTTAAAACTCAAAGTAAGAAATACTTTGAAACACTTGCTGCAAAACGTATTACAGCACTGGCTTTTGAGTTTATTAGAGACGAAGATGGTACATATCCAGCTGTTAGATCATTAAGTGAAATAGCAGGGACTGCCTCTGTTCTAATTGCTTCAGAGTTGTTAAGTAACGTAAATAACGGTAACGGATTAATGTTTGGAAATATTAGTGGTGTACCTCCTGTTGAAGTTGTTATTTTAGGAGCTGGTACCGTTGGAGAATTTGCAGCCAGAAGTGCTATTGGGCTTGGTGCTAATGTCAAAGTTTTTGATAACTCTATAACAAAATTGCGTTGTATACAAACCAATTTAGGACGTACAATCTTTACGTCAACATTACAACCTAAAAATTTATCAAAAGCATTAAAGCGCTGTGATGTTGCAATTGGTGCTGTTCGAGGCAAAAACAGAGCTCCTATTTTAGTAAGCGACAGTATGGTGAGCAACATGAAAAAAGGTGCAGTTGTTATAGATGTAAGTATTGATATGGGAGGTTGCTTTGAAACAAGTGAAGTAACAACTCACAAGCATCCTACATTTATAAAGCATGGCGTTACACATTATTGCGTACCTAATATACCTGCTAGATACTCTAGATCTGCCTCTATATCAATAAGTAATATATTTACGCCTTATTTATTAAAAATTGCTGATGATGGTGGATTAGAAAATTCTCTACGTTTTGACAAAGGTTTAAAAAATGGGTTGTATTTTTATCACGGAATTTTAACCAATAAATCTGTTGGTGAATGGTTCGATTTAAAGCATAGTGATATCAATTTACTTATTTTCTAATTCATGAAATTAATACACCGTATAGGTTTTTATCTTGGAGGTTTTTCAATAGGCTTGGTTATTTTAGCCTTCTTTCTTAATGGCAAAGATGTATCATGCGATTATGGTCCTGAAGCTCGTGTAATTAAAAACATAAACTCTAAACGTTTTGTTTACAGCAAAATCGTTCAACAAGATATCCTTAATAAAAAAATAGACTCTACAACTTTACACACCATATTAAAGAAAGGTGATGTGAATTTTTCTAATAGTGATACTAGACATGAACCTTGCGGTTTATATGCTATTGAAAAGGATATTGAAAATCAAAATGTGTCTATAACAGTTGAAAACTGTGATAGCATTGTTACAATTCAAAAAATAACTTGGGAATAAAAAAAGTCAGTTATTCTAAATTTGAATAGCTGACTTTCTTCTTTAATTAAACAGTTTAATTAGTTCAGAATAATTCGTTTTGTTTCAGTACGACCATTAAAGTTTATATTCATCAAATAAACGCCTCTTGGTAAACTAGAAACATTGAGTGTCTTTATTTGTTCTGTTGCATTATTAGTTGTATTTCCTATTCCTCCTGATAATACTTGTCTACCCACTAAATCATAAATACTAAATGTAGTTTGAGTTAAAACAACACCAGATAGTTTAATATTTATCATATCACTTGCCGGGTTTGGATAAACAAATAGTCCTACTACTTGAGCTTCATTTTCTTCAACTGACAAACAGTCTGTTACAAGAACATTTACAGCATCCATTTCTTGTGAAAATCCGTTAGAAACTACAACTTGATACTCTGTTGTAACACTTGGGCTAACCACGATACTTTGTGTTGTTTCTCCTGTGCTCCACTCATAATATAAACCTCCAGTAGCCACAAGCGTAGCAGAAGATTCACCTGTTTCTACTTCAGAACATATTTCTACATCTTCACCTGCATCCGCATTAACTAATGGAACGACAGTTACTGTAACAGTTTCAGTATCATAACAACCGTTTAAATAAACAGTTGCACTATATATCGTTGTTTGAGAAGGACTCACAGTGATAGATTGATTTGTACTTCCTGTATTCCAAGAATAATTATTACCTCCAGATACAGAAAGCGTAACACTTTGCCCTTCTTCAATAGTTATATCATCACTAATAGTTGCAACAGGTAATGGATTTACAGTCACCAAAACATCATCTGTATCAGATGATTCTCCAATATAAGCTGTAACCGAATAAGTTGATGTGCTACTAGGATAAACATCAATACTTTGTGTTGTTTCTCCTGTGCTCCACAAATAAGTCTCACCACCTGAAGCTGTAAGAGTTACCATATCACCTTGACAAATAGCAATATCATCACCGGCATCTGCATTAACAACAACAGAATCTTCAACAAAAACAGTAACTTCATCAGAACTCGAGCAATCATTTTGATAAACAATAACTGTATATGATGTTGTACTTTCTGGACTAACCTCAATACTTTGAGTTGTTGCTCCAGTACTCCATTCATAAGTATTTCCTCCAGAAGCAGTCAACGTTGTTGATTCCCCTGAATATATAGTTACATTGTCTCCTGCATTTGCATTTGGTAACGGATTTACAGTAACCGTTACATCATCTGAATCTGAAGTTTCTCCATTAGAAACTGTCACTGTATAAGTTGTAGTGCTGTTAGGGTTTACAGAAATACTCTGCGAAGTTTCTCCTGTACTCCATACATAAGAATTTCCTCCTGATGCCAATAAAACAACTGACTCACCTTGACATATAGCTGTATCTTCTCCAGCATTAGCTACAACTGGAATTACATTTTGATCAACTGTAACAGTTACAGCATCTGAACTAGAACAATCATTTCTTGTAACTAACACAGAATATGACGTAGTCTCATTAGGAGAAACTTCTATACTTTGCGTTGTTTCTCCTGTACTCCATTCATACATATCACCACCAGAAGCTGTAAGCTGAACGCTCTCACCCTCGTTTATTGTTACATCATCTCCAGCGTTAGCATTTGGCAATGGATTTACAGTAACTGTTATATCATCTGTTACTTGAGCTCCTGAAGAACTACTTAATGTAACTGTATATGTTGTACTCTCATTTGGAGACACATTAATGCTTTGAGAACTACTTCCATTACTCCAAGAATACATGGTTCCTCCTGCGCCTGTAGCTGTTAATGTAATGCTTTCACCTTGACAAATAACAACATCATCTCCGGCATTTACACTTAAACCAATAGCATTTTGAGGATACTCTAAAACAAAAGCAGGCGGTGCATCTTGATTTGACACAGAATCGTTAAACCAGTTACTAGCAAACAATATTTTTGTTCCATTTCTATTAGGTACATTTTGAGTTTCATGTAAATAAGTTGATGGTTCAGAATTGTGCTTTCCATAGCGCTCTATTGTTCCAGAACCATCTAACTTAATAGCAAACATTTCAGCTGGCGCTACTGGATTATTAGGACAACATTGCTCACTTATATAAGCCCAACCTGGTCTATCTAAATTTCTTGTTGATATATGTCCTCCCCAAATTCCTCTACCATTGATATAAGGAAAAAGTAATGTAGAACCACCTCCATCTAATCGCGCCATATATAAACTATGGTCTTCATCCCATTCAGGTTCATTTCCATACTCAACAATAACCTCATTACCAAACGCATCTACACCCAAATCACCATGTTGTGTTGTGGCATAAACATCAATTTCATTTTCAAGATTAATATTGTAAGATTTAATACCCTGTTTATCTCCAAGTCCGTTAGCATGCCATTGCGCAACTGCAAAACCACCTAATTGTGATACCGAAAACCAATCTAAATCACCAGCATTATCAATATCTTTCGTTCCTGTGATAACATCATTTTGTATATCATAAACTATTAATGTGATATCTGACCCACCACGTTTTCCAATTAATCCTACGTATCTATCATATTTATCTTGGTTACCTTCACCATAACCAAAATCAATACTATTATATTCATTAAAAGTACGCAGTGTTGTACGCTGATTTGTATTAACATTATGACTTACAAAACTTCTACCTGAAGTTCCATAAATAATATTAGGCTGTGTGTTACTCCAACGACCATAACTAGGTATGTCACTCCAATAAAGAAAGTCAAAAGTTTCTCCATCTAAGATTGCTGAAGGATAACCAGCTAACTTTATAAGAGTACCATCACTATTCCAGGTTTGATCTTTACTGTAATTATGACGTAATCGTTGACCAGAAACGCCAAATTCGTTTCTATCACTTATTCGTGTTACTGTACTACCTGAAAGAGATTCAGTAAATGGCTCAAGGTATTCTGGAAAATCACCACTTGGCGGATTGTAGTCTTGATAATTTACATCAGAAATTTGCTCTTGTGGCGGATAATTTTGTCCGTTTGCATTAATGTAAAATACAATAGTTATATAAAATAGAATTTTCATCAAATTTCTTTTTTCAAGAAATTTACCATTACATATATCGTTCATATTTGGGTTAAATTGCTATTAATCAATGCTAAACTATTGAATCAAACATTTATTTGATTATTCTGAATAATACTTTTCGATGAAATGCATTGTTTTTGCGAAAATTTACCTACAAAAAATGTAATTTGTAGTATTTTTTATACTTTTAATCGATAAAATCTTTGTGAGAGAACTTGTAATTGAAAAAAGGAAAGCTATCTATATACGTTGCAAATTTACGTTTTGGATTTCATGTATCACAAAAAAATAATAAACACGTTATCAACAACTTACAAACATTATAAAATGTTTAAGTAAATACCTACAAGTTTTATAAATGCACTTCATAACGGTATTTAGTAACTTAATCTAATTAATTATAGTTGTCATGGGAAAATATATACTTTTAGACTAAATATAAATTGCTATTGTTTAAGACAACTGTTTAATCATCATTACATTAAGATAATTTCTAAAATTTGGAAAGAAAAAAAGTTGCATTCATTATTTCAAGCTTAACCTCTGGAGGAGCTGAACGTGTTGTATCAACCCTAGCAAATAGCCTTTCAGAGCAATTTGATATTACTATAATTACGCTCTACAAGTGCAAGCCCTTTTACTCTTTAAACGACTCTGTAAACGTTGTTTCTTGTAAAAATTCTTATAGTGGTAATGCTAGTATTTTTCTGTCTGTTAAAAATCTTTTTGGATTTATATATACAATTTTAAAACTCCTAAAAACACATAAAATTGATATTGCTATTGGGTTTATGTCTACTACAAATATCTACACTATAATTAGCTCAAAGCTATTAAATATTCCATGCATTGTTAGCGAACGTATTCATCCTGAATATAGTAGTCTTAATAATTTTTGGTGTAAAGTAAGACGATTTATTTATCCGCTTTCAAATAAACTAGTGGTTCAAACTCATGATATAAAAGTATATTTTGAAAGTTTTCTTAAACCTGAAAAAATTACAATCATTAGAAATCCGTTAGCGCCAGAACTTTTAAAAAAGAGAGACTCTTCAGTTAAAAAAGAAAAAATCATTTTAAATGTTGGTCGATTAACAAATCAAAAAAATCAAGAAGCTCTTATTAAAGCTTTTCATAAAATACAGCCAAAAGATTGGAAACTTCAACTAATAGGATCTGGTAAAAATGAAAAAAAATATAAAGCATTAATTACCGAACTAAATTTACAGAACAGCGTTACGTTGCTAGGAAACATAAATAACGTTTTCGACCATTACAATAAAGCTAGTATTTTTGCTTTTCCTTCTAGATATGAAGGATTTCCTAATGCACTTACTGAAGCTATGGCTTTTGGTTTACCTTGTATTTCTGCAGATTGTCCTTCAGGACCATCAGAATTAATTGAAAACAATGTAAATGGTTTTTTAATTCCTGTTGATGATGATAATGCTTTAGAAGATATATTAAAATTACTTATAGAAAACCCAGAAAAACGCTTTGATATTGGTGAGAAAGCAAGAAAAAGTACTTCGAGTTTTGAAGTAGATTATATAACCAATGAGTGGAAAAAACTAATAACTTCTTTATTACCTAAATAATATGTCACTAAAAGCACTATTACCAACATACACCAATAAAGAAGAAACAGATTACGACTATGTTTTCACGATCTTCACTCCTATTTATAATCGCGCAGAAACTCTGCATCGAGTTTTTGACTCATTAAAAGCTCAAACTTTTAAAAACTTTGAGCTTGTTATGATTAATGATGGTTCTAAAGACAATTCACATCAAGTAGCGTCTGATCTTATTAAAACAGCTGACTTTCCAGTAAATTATATAAACAACACAAAAAACCGTCATAAAATGGCTTGTTTTATTCAAGCCATACAAGAAGCAAGAGGTCAGTTTATACTTCCTTTTGATTCTGACGACGCATGCACACCTGACGCTTTAGAAACATTTTACAATGCTTACAAAAGCATTCCTGAAAACAAAAAAGAAAAAATTAGTGGCGTTACTTGTTTATGTAAGGATCAAAATGGAAATCTGGTTGGCAAACCATTTAAAACACAACCATATTACAGCAATACTTTTATAAAACAATTAGAACATCTTGAAGCTACCGAAAAATGGGGTTTTACTAAAACAAGTGTTTTAAAACGTATTTGTGTTAATGATGATATATTCTCAAAAGGATACATTCCAGAAGGGATTATCTGGGAACTAATTGCTAAACAAGGTTTTGAAACAAAATACATTAATGATGTTTTACGCATATACTATTTAGATAGTGAAAATGCTATTTCTATTCAAAACCATGAAAAAGACGCATACGGAATGGCTATTTACTCGTTAAGTATTATGAATTGGTTTTATAAAGATTATATAGGTAAGTACCCGAAATTATTTTTAAAACGCGTTTTTACCTTATTGAGAGCTGCTCATTTTTTAGATTTTAATTTTACCGACTATTGGAAAGCTATAGATTCTAAACGACTTAAAACACTTTTTTTATTAGGATGGCCATTTAAAAGTTTATTTAAAAACACATAACAACATTTGAAAATTACTGAATACATAAAAAACCTATTCAATAGAATAAAAAACAACTCAACAGCAACAAACATTATAATCGTTGGTGTTGTATCTGTTATTGTTAAAGTTTTTGGTTTTTACAAAGAAGTTGTTATTGCTGGGGAATTTGGCTTATCTGAAATTTTAGATACCTTTTTTATAGCACTTTTAATTCCTGGATTTGTTAATCAGGTGTTTTTAAGCGCTTTTAAATCTGTTTTTATTCCTAATTATATTGCTGAAAAAAAGGCTAACAGTAGTAATATTGCTGCTTTTCAATCAACAAGTTTTACCATAACCTTAATCACATCGGTGGTATTTATGCTTATTGCTTACTTGTTTACTGATGTTTTTTTAGAGCTTTTCTATTCTGGGCATACTGACAACTATTATCGTTTAATTAAACTTCAGTTTTATTATTTATTACCATGCATCCTACTTTGGGGATTAACATCTCTAGTAAGTGGCTTACTCAATGTATATGATGAGTTTGCCTATTCTTCTATTTACCCAATAATCACATCGGTTGTAATGATTATTTGCATTGTTTTTTACAAAGATGTTTTTGGAGAAGCTGTACTAGCGATAGGCATGCTAATAGGAAGCACAATACAGTTAGTGTTTCTTGCTTTGGTTGCATTAAAAAAGCATATTTTAAAATTCGCAAAACCGGATTTTAAAAGTACCAATGCCATAACAATGTTTAGACAAGTGCCAGCTAAAGTGTCTTCTGGTTTTTTAACAGGTTTAATCCCTGTAACCGATCAGTATTTTGCAGCACAACTTCTTGTTGGTTCTATTGCAGCACTTAATTATGGTATGAAAATTCCAGCTTTTTTTACAACAATTCTCATACTTGCTTTAGGCAATGTGCTGTTACCTTATTTTTCAAAAATGACTCTTGATGAACCTAAAAAGGCATTCAAAACTTTATATTGGGTAATAAAATGGACTTTTTTAGGCATTCTAGGAATTGTATTACTAGCCAGCTTCTTCTCTACCGAAATTGTTACATTGTTATTTGAAAGAGATAACTTTACATCTGAAGACACAAGTATTGTTTCTAAAATTCAGGTGATTTATTTAATAGGTGTTCCTTTTGCTATTTGCGGAAATTTATTTGTGAAGTTTTTAACCAGTATCAACAAAAACGCTTTTATGGCTTACGTATCTTTTGGAGCTATGTTGCTAAATATCATATTAGATTTTGCTTTTATGAACTGGCTAGGACTAATTGGTATTGCACTTTGCACAACTATTATTCAAGTAATCAAGATATTTGTTTTTTATGGATACACTAATAAGCAAAAACATTTACTAACAAGCTAACAATGAAAATAATAAAATACATATTGTTAGCTATTGCTCTTCTAAATGTACCTACATTTAGTTTGGAGTATATTAGTCCCTCATTGGGAGCACTAACAAGTATGCTTTTATTAGCTGGATCATTATTATATTTTTTCATTTCAAAAAAATCAAAACCAGCGTTTCCGTTTATCATATTAGGACTTTGCTTTTTCTCCTTTGCTGGCCTGAACTACTCGGGAATCACTGATGAGTTTTTTAAAGATGTTATTAGGTTTTTTATTTTTATTATTTGTTTTAATCAAGTTTCTAAAGACACAACAGACAAAGAATTATTAATATTTCTGCTTATAGGCGCTTTAAGCATCACCGTAAATGCTTTGTTCTTTTCTAACGTATTTGGTAGATATAGTGGTTTTTATATAAACCCGAATAAAGCTGGATTTATATGCTTGTTTGGCTTTGCCGTATCCTATATTATTAATTCATACAAATTGAGATTAGTGATTCAATTTGCATTCATTATTTGCGGAATTTTCACGTTATCAAGATCATTTATATTAATGCTAGTACTAATTAATCTAGCATCACTTTTTGCTGACAAAAGAAACATACAAACATTTGTGGTTGGTAGCGCAGCTATGATAGTGATTTTAACAGCATCTACACTTCAACTTAATAAAGAACGCTTTTCTGCATTAAACAGCATTTTCAGTAGTAATGAAGAAGTAGATACACAAACCATCACTGAAGGCTCCAGAGACGAAACTTGGGCTATGTATTCAAACGTTATATTCAATAATGCTGTTATTGGAGCTGGCTATAAGGCCATGCGAGGTGATTCAGGATTAGCAGGTGTTGAATATGGTGTTCACAACACTTTTTTAATGGTTTTAGGTGAAGCAGGTATATTAGCCTTTCTATTAATTGTGATAATATATTTAGCCCTATTTGTAAGAAGCTTGAAGTCATTTTCTACAAATCAAGAGTTTACCTATTTATCTATGGCACTCATAGGATATCTTATGGTAGCTCATAATTATTTTGATAAATACGATGTCCTTTTTGTGTCGTTATGGCTATATAATAAAGTTCGTGACCAACATAAAGAAGATGTTTCTCAAATATTAGCGTATTAAGTATGTGCGGAATTTACGGAACAACCATAAAATATAATGAAATTCAAGTAAAACAAAAGCTTGTACGCACCAGTTTTCGAGGACCAGACAAATTAGGTTTTGGGTATTTTGGTAATGACAAAAACGTGATTTTTGGTCACAACCGACTTGCCATAATAGATTTAGATGCAAGGTCTAATCAGCCATTTACATATCAAGAAAAAATTCATATTGTTTTTAATGGTGAAATTTATAATTTCCAAAGTATCAAAAAAGAATTAGTTAAAAATGGCTATCAATTTAAAACAACGAGCGATACCGAAGTAATTTGTGCAGCATATCTAGAATACGGAAATAGCTTTGTAAGCAAACTTAACGGTATGTTTGCGTTTGTTATATATGATGAGCATAAGCAAAAACTTTTTGGAGCCAGAGATCGAATGGGCCAAAAACCATTTTACTACTATTTTAATGGTCATGATTTTGAGTTTGCTAGTCAAATATCATCTATTCAGTTATTTAACAAACACCTAACCATTTCTAGCAAATCTATTAGTTATTATTTAGCATGGGGATTTATTCCTGATCCGTTTTCAATTTTTAATGAAGTAAATAAACTAAAAGCAGGACATACTATAGAGTTTGATTTACAAACCAAGACCTTAAAACAAGAGCCGTATTGGGATATTAATAAAGAGCCTAGCAAATTTACCGGAAACTATAATGATGCTAAAGAGACTTTAAACGACTTGATAAAAGACGCTGTGTCCCTTCGATTATTTGCCGATGTTCCTGTAGGTGTATTTTTATCTGGCGGTATAGATTCTTCAGTAATTTCGGCACTTGCAACACAAACGACAACAAGCAAAGTAAAGACATTCTCTGTTAAGTTTAATGAAAAAGGATTTGACGAAAGTACATACGCGCAACAAGTAGCCAACCATTTAAACACAGATCATCATGTTATTCAGTGTAACTATAGTGAAGGTTTAGATTTAATTGAAAACTTCAACACTTATTATGATGAACCGTTTGCTGATGCTTCTGCCATACCATCTATGCTTTTAGCAAAATACACAAGAGAAAAAGTTACCGTAGCTCTTTCTGGAGATGGTGGTGACGAAAGTTTTATTGGGTATCATCGTTACAAATGGATGAAACAGGTTTCATCACTATACAAACTACCTAATGCTGTTAGAAAATTATCTTCCAGTATTGCTGGAGCCATGCCGCATTACCGATTAAAAATGATTGCCAACGGACTCAAACACGCATCGTTAGAAGACTTATATGTTGCAACTGCTACAGATGTTGATTTTTCTTGGCTAAACACTCAAGACAATTTTTTAAATATTTCAGAAAAGGAATATCTAGAGCATCATAGTAAAAACTTATTAGAACGCATTTCAGATTTTGATTTAAAAACATATCTAAACTGGGATATAAACACCAAAGTAGATCGCGCAACAATGGCCTATTCACTTGAAGCACGAGCTCCTTTAATGGATTACCGCATTGTAGAGTTTGCTAGATCATTACCTACAGATTTTAAGTATCAAGGAACTAATCAAAAGCGTATACTAAAAGATGTTCTTTACAAACACGTGCCTAAACATATTTTTGATAGACCCAAAGCTGGGTTTACAATGCCTTTTTCTGAATGGTTTAAAAATGATTTAAAAGACTATGTTTTAAGTGAGCTTAATGATGATGAGCTTAAAAAAATTCCAAATATTAATCACAAGGAAGTTTCTATTCGCATAAAGCAACACATGAATGGCAACTGGAACAGATACCCGCTAATTTGGAAATTATTGGTTTTAAAACAATGGCTAAACGCTAATAAAAGCTATAACATCGTTTAATTATGGAGAAAAAAATAAATATAACTTTTGTGCTCCCATCACTTATTCCTGGTGGTGCAGAACGTATTTTGTCTTTTGTTGCGCTTCATCTAGATAGGTCAAAATTTAATGCAACGCTGCTAGTTGTTGGCTACGAAAAAGACACTGTTTACGACACAAAAGATCTTCATGTTATTTATTTAAATAAACCACGTGTTTTAAAATCATTCTTTAGTTTATTTCACTATTTCAGAAAAAACAAACCTGATATTGTTGTAAGCTCTATTGTGCATCTAAATACACTTATAGCATTTATGTCTCCCTTTTTTAGACGCACTAAATTTGTTTCTAGAGAAGCCAATGTATTGTCTGTGCTAGCAAAGCATAATCCATATACTAAATCTATTTTCCCTAAATGGATGGTAACAACCGGCTATAAACTTGTTGATAAAATCATTTGTCAATCAAAAGACATGCAAAACGATATGACAACATATTATGGTGTTAAAAAAGAAAAAACAACCCTTATAAATAATCCTATTACCAATACATTTCAAACAAAACCAATTGCAAGAGATTTTACAAAACCTATACATTTTATAACCATTGGCAGGTTGAGTAAAGAAAAAGGGCATGACAGGATTCTTGAAGCTTTATCTCAAGTTGATTTCCCATTTAAATATACCATTATAGGAAATGGCGTAGAGAAAGAAACTATTTTTAACGATATTGAAAATAAAGGACTAACAAGCAAAGTAAACTATGTGTCATTCACAAAGCACGTAGAAACCTACCTAGCAGAAAGTGATTTGTTTTTACAAGGTTCTTATGTTGAAGGATTCCCTAATGTACTTATTGAGAGTTGCGTTGTTGGAACACCTATTCTGGCTTTTAATGCACCTGGAGGTCTAGATGAAATCATTGAAAACGGAAAAAATGGTTACATTGCAAATACCCTAGATGCTTACGTTGAAAAGCTAAATGCTTTAAATACAGATTTTACATTTACACCAGAAACTGTAAGTAACATAGTAAAATCTAGATTCAATAAGTCTAAAATAATAACAGAATATGAACTTTTGTTTAAAAGTTTAATACACAAAAAGCCATGAAAGAAAAAAGAAAAATAGCCCTTTTTGTTTCTGCTATTGGCTTTGGCGGTGCAGAAAAAGTTGTTAGCTTATTGCTTGATGAGCTTACAAAATACTTTGATGTAACTCTTATTTTGCTGTATAATGAGATTAAACTTCCTATAAATAAAAATGCTAAAATTATTATCCTTTCTAAAGATGGAGAAACTTTTAAAACCTCTCGTTTCTTAAGACTTTTAGATAATTTTAAATTTCTATTTAAATATCCTAGAGTGCTTAAAAAAGAAGGTATAGAAGTGTCCGTTTCGTTTTTAGTGCGCCAAAATATTATGAACGGCATTGCCAAAATGATAAACCCAAGGATAAAAACAATTATTAGTGAGCGATGCTTCCCTTCTATTATGTACAATCATGGCGCCACTTCTATTCTTACAAAGCTTTTAATACCATATTTTTACAATAAGAATGATAAGCTTTTTTCAAATTCAATTTATATTAATAACGACTTAATTACCAATTACAACGTTAAAATAGATACATCAGTAATTTATAATCCCATTTTAACCGAAAGCAAAAAACCTAACCTTAAACCGTATACAGATTTAGATGATATTTTTAAAGTTGTAACAGTAGGAAGACTTATTGAAGTAAAAAACCAAAAAAGTATTATAGAAAGTATCAGTCTATTATCAAGCAACTTTTATTTAGATATTTACGGAGATGGTCCGCTTGATGAGAGTCTAAAAAACCAATCAAAAACATTAAACGTTGAAAAACGCATTACGTTTCACGGTAACGTTACAGGCATAAAAACACATATTATCAATAATCATTGCTTTATTTTAAGCTCACTAACTGAAGGATTTCCAAACGTGTTACTCGAAGCTATGTCTGTTGGCTTGCCAGTGATAAGCACAAATTGTATGTCTGGACCTTTAGAGTTACTAAATGATAACGAAAAAGTAAAAATTCTTTCTGGTTCGTTTGTAAAAGCTAAATACGGATTATTAGTAAATGTTGATGATGCTGTTGGACTATCGCAAGCAATAAAATATCTTCAGAAGAATGCCGATGTTAGAGATATGTACAGCCAATTGAGCTTTGAGCGCGCTAAAACTTATGATGTATCTAATATTGGAATACATGTTAAAAATTTAATTGACAGTTTATAATATGTGTGGAATAAACGGATTGATATCAAAAAGCAGCACCAATAATCTCACTGATACATTGTCAAAAATGAATCAGATGATTTATCATCGTGGTCCAGACGAAGACGGTTTTTATACAGATATTTCCGAAACTCATAGTATTGGAATGGCTATGAGACGCCTTTCAATTATTGATTTAAGCACAGGAAAGCAACCTATTTCAAATCAAAACAATACAATAACTATTGTTTTCAATGGAGAAATTTATAATTACCAAAAACTACGAAAAAAACTAGAAGCCGAAGGCATCACTTTTAAAACCCAAAGTGACACAGAAGTAATCTTAAAACTTTACGAGACAAAAGGCGAAAATAGTTTCAAGCTGCTTGACGGTATGTTTGCGTTTAGCATTCATGATAAAAACAAAAATAAAGTATTTATTGCACGTGATTTTTTTGGAGAGAAACCACTTTATTTCACCCAAACAAATTCTGAATTTTATTGGGCTTCAGAGTTAAAGTCAATTATAAAATGCCTTCCTGACAAACCTCATATTTCAAAAAACGGTTTAAACTTGTTTTTTAAACTCACTTACATTCCAGCTCCGTTTACTATTTATGATTCTGTTTTTAAACTTGAAGCTAATCATTATATAGATTTTGATTTAGCAACTCACACTTACAGCACTCATAAAATAAACAACACATTAAGTAAAGAAAAAAGCTCTTTACCATTTAACGAAGCTAAATCTACACTTAATAGTCTGGTTATGGAAAGCATAGAAAGTCGCTCTGTTAGTGATGTACCTTTAGGCACGTTCCTTTCAGGAGGTGTTGATTCTTCTATAGTGAGTTTAGGACTTTCTAAAATTGTTTCAAATAAAATAGACACCTTTTCTATTGGATTTGAAAAAGCCTCGTTTAATGAAACTGATAAATCAAAATTAGTTGCAAAATTAATAAACAGCAATCATCATGAGTTTATTTTATCTGAAGACGATATTAAATCTCATATAGATGAAATACTTTTAAATTTTGACGAACCATTTGCAGACTCTTCTGCATTACCAACGTATTTAGTTTCTAAAAAAACCCGAGACTTTGTAAAAGTAGCGTTAACTGGAGATGGCGGCGATGAGGTTTTTGGTGGTTACAACAAGTACTACATGGGAAAACTAAACACAAAATACACGCGCATTATCCCAGAGTTTATACATAAAAACACCAAAGGTATTCTAACATCGCTACTAGCTACAAAAGATGATAATAGAGGAATGCGTTTTAAGCTGAAAAAACTTATAAATGCAGTAAATTATCAAGGTGACAACTATTGGAATATTATCTCTTTGGGCTTTGAAAATGAAACCAACAACCTATTAAAGCCTGAATACATCAACACAAACACCTTTAGTTACTATAAAACATTTGTTGAAAAACCCAATTCACTAACTGACTATCGAGAGATTGATAGACACATGAGTCTTGAAGGTGATATGCTTGTGAAGGTAGACAGAACAAGCATGCTTAACTCTTTAGAGTGCAGAGCACCTTTTTTAAACAAAACACTTTGGGAGTTTTCTAACAGCTTACCTGAAAGCTATTTACTAAAAGGCTGGGACAAAAAACATATTTTAAAAGAAGCTTTTAAACACGAGTTTCCTGAAGGCTTTTTAGATAAGTCAAAAAAAGGATTTGTTGTTCCTGTTGGCGATTGGCTACGAGCTGGACTAAAAAAGGAACTTGAAAGCTATATAGAAACAAGGTTTTTAGAAAAGCAAGATATTTTTAATATAGACTTCATAAAAACACTAGTCAACAATCATTTATCTGGAAAAGAAGATAATAGCTATAAAGTCTGGACGTATTACACCTTTCAAAAATGGTACTGCAATATTTATACAGATTAAACTTTTGCCACGTGAAGCTTAAGCTTCTTTCCTAGTTTTTTATCGTATTTTTTCGGATTGAATTTACAATGTCCAGACGACGGATGAAATGTTAATTCTCCAAAATATATTTTACCATCAAAGCAATAAAAATCTACTCTTACAAAACAAAAGGGTTTTGATAGTTTCTCTCCTAGCTTAACCATATCTTTATATCGTTCTGGTTTTTGTATAGGCTTACCGTTAGGGCGCTTTATGATAAACTTTAATGGTTTCCATTTTTTTGAATACAAGTTTCTTCCACGCTCTCCATCAAATCTTCCCATATCTACTTGAGTAAATTTTAGTTTTCCATTGAAGAAATACATTTTATAATCCATAGGAATATTGCCATCACTATCCTGCAATAGTTTCTCTACAATAACTCGTGTTTCAATATTCTTATATTGCCATTCTTTGAACCTGTAGTAGTAATTTACTGTTCTGTTTTTATCAAGTGTATTTTGAACCTGAATCCAATTGACCGCAGTTTTATCTTTTACAATAATACCACCAGAACTATCATGATTGGTTTTTATTATAAAAGGGTAATCTGGTAAATTTTCTGGGATAATGTCTCTTACATTTTGAGTTTCAAATGCCAATGGAACCAAATACTCTTCCCCAATACGCTCTTTTACATAGGCTCTTACAGCATATTTATCAGCACATTGAGTATGCAATGGAGTTCTATCATTTAGTTTTAACCATTGAATTTTTTCATTAAGCGTTTTTGGGTTTTCAAAATCAGGTTCATAACCAAGGTTTTTAACGAATTCTCGTTTCATTTTCACCTTATCAGGTATTAATCCAAATCTTAAGTATTCATACCATTTAGCAAATGGTTGTATCATTTTATGTCCCAAAACCGTATCAAAATAAAGTTTTGAAAGTAGGCTTGTCATTGTGTAAAAATCATTCTTTTTGTAAATCAATCATAGCACCCAATTTGTAATCCCATTCAACTGGATGTATCACTTTTGCGCCGCTACACGGATGAAAAGTCACTTCTCCAAAATAAATATCGCCTTCTAAATCATAAAGATCAATACGAACATACTTAAATGGTTCTGAAAGTTTTTCTGAAACAGTAATCATTTCGTCAATATTTTCAGGCTTTTTTAGCAATTTACCATTTTTTAATTTTGGCTTTCCATCAACAAAATTACACCAATTAAACGGTAGTAATTTCCAGTTTCTGTCATACATATTGCGCTTGTGACTTGTAAATCTATCAATATCTACTTGAATAAACACAACTTTTCCGTGGAAACAATGGAATTTATAGTCAAATGGCACAGCTCCTTGATTATCAGTTAGTAATTTTTCAACTATAATGCGTTTTTTAATATGCTTGTATTGCCATTCTTTAAATCTATAATAATAGTTTACACTTAAATTTTTATTGAGTTTCTTCTGGACAAAATCCCAGCTTACATGTGATTTATCACGAACTATAATTCCTCCGGAACTATCGTGATTTGTTTTAATAATTACAGGGTAATCAGGAATGTTTTCAGAAGTAATATTTTTTACTTTTTTGGTTTGATAAACTAACGGTATCAAGTATTTATCTCCTACTTTATCAAAAACATAAGCTCTTACAGAAAATTTATCAGCGCATTGTGTGTGCAACGCTGTACGATCATGCAATTTAAGCCACTGTATTTTTTCATTAAGTGTTTCTGGTTTACTTAAATTTAACTTATAACCTAGGTTTTTTTTAAATTCTCGTTTTATCTTTACTCTGTCTGGAGTAAAACCATAACGCATATACTCAAAACCATGAGCAAAAGGTTGCATCACATGATGAATAAATGAAGAATTGTAATAAAGTTTAGATAGAAACTGTTTCATTTTAAAAAAACATAAATTCCAGTTGAATAATCAAACTAAATTACTATCAGTATGTAACTTAAACGCAAAACTTATGTTATTTTAGTGCAAAATTTATTAATGAAAAAAAAGATTTGTTTAGTTGGCGGCGAAGATGTAGACAAAAGAATTCCTTTGTCAAAATATCTAATCTCTGCAGATTTTGATGTCACCATAGTCGGCACAAGTTCTAAACAATTTCCAGATAATGTCACATATATACATTATAACCTAAAACGTCACTTTTCTTTTTCTGCAGATTACAAAACAATAACCTGGCTACGAGATTTTTTTAAAAACAATCACTTTGATATCATCCACACTTTTGATACGAAACCCGCGTTTTTAGTTCCTATAGCATTACTTAAAACAAAAACACCTATTTCAAGAACAATCACAGGTTTAGGCACTATTTTTATGTCGAATTCTTTTAAAAGTATGCTTTTAAGGAACGTTTATATAATTCTTCATAAACGTGTAAAAAATCGTGTTATAAAAACTGTTTTTCAAAATGAAGATGACAAAAATTTATACCTAAAAAACAACCTTATAAATAAAGAAAATCACGCTTTAATTTACAGTAGCGGTATAGAACTTGATCATTATAAATCAATCGCAAAACGCAACAACAACTCTTATACATTTATTTGCGTAGCACGATTAGTGTATGAAAAAGGTATTGTTAACTTACTTGAAGCTGCACGAATTTGTCATGATAAAGGCTACCAATTTAAATACCTGCTTGTAGGTCCTCTAGAAGAAAACTCTAAAAGACTAAATAAAAGCATTTTAGAATCCTACAAAGACATTGTAGATATTTTAGGGCCAAGACACGATATACCTGAACTATTACTACAATCTGATTGCTTTGTCCTACCTACTTTCCGCGAAGGTTTTTCTAGAGTTTTATTAGAAGCTGGCGCCGTAGGTTTACCTATCGTATCAACAAATGTTACAGGTGTAAGAGAGTTTGCAAGGCACGAAAAAGAAGGACTTCTTGTTGAACCAAAAAACTCTCAAGAGCTTGCTGATATGATGATAAAAATTGCAACCAACAAAGAGCTCGCTGATAAATTAGCTAAAAACGCCTTAAAACACGTTGAAAAGTTTAGTTTACAAAATGTTGCTAAACAATATATAACTATCTTTAACGCAGCTATTAATCGATCTATATAAAATGAAAATTCCATTTTCTCCACCTTTTATAAACAATACTGTTATACAGGAAGTTACAGATGCTTTAGAATCTGGATGGATAACTACTGGACCAAAAGTAAAACGCCTTGAAAGTTTAGTATCAGAACACACAAAAGCACCCAATACACTCTGTGTAAATTCAGCCACTTCAGGATTAATGCTAGCTTTAAAGTGGTTTGGAGTTGGTAGCGGAGATGAAGTTATTATTCCTGCTTACACATATAGCGCAACTGCACTAGCTGTAATGCATATTGGCGCGACACCTATTATGGTTGATGTGGAGTCAGATTTTAACATAGCACTTCCTGCCATTGAAAAAGCCATTACAAAAAACACAAAAGCAATAATCCCTGTTGATATTGCAGGATGGCCTTGTGATTATGATGAGATTTTAGAAATAGCAAATAACAAAAAAGCATTGTTTAATGCTCAAAATGACAATCAAAGGAAACTAGGAAGACTTTTAATTATTTCAGATTCAGCGCATTCTATCGGTGCCACTTATAACAATCAGTTTTTAGGTAGCGTTACAGATATAGCTGTATTTTCTTTTCATGCTGTAAAAAATGTTACAACCGCTGAAGGCGGTGCTATTTGCTTGAACTTGCCTTCTCCATTTAATAATGACAACGAGTACAACTACTTACGCTGTTTTTCTTTAAACGGGCAAACCAAAGATGCTTTTACAAAATCTAAAGCTGGTGGTTGGCGTTATGATATTATTTATCCTGGTTTAAAAATTAACATGCCTGATGTTTTGGCCGCAATTGGCGTTGCTCAATTACCAGATTATTTTTCTTCTGTATTAAGTAAACGTAGAACTATTTATGAGTTTTATCAATCATTTTTTAAAGATAAACCTTGGGCTATTTTGCCTCCATACAAAGACAACAAAAAGCTTTCTTCTTGCCATTTATATGCTTTAAGAGTCCATGATATCTCTGAAGAAAAAAGAGACAAAATAATTGACGCTATATCTAAAGAAGGCGTTGCGGTGAATGTTCATTTTCAGCCACTACCTCTATTAACACTGTTTAAAGAAATGGGTTATAACATCAATAATTACCCTGTTGCTTACAATAATTACAAAGCTGAAATATCATTACCTATTTACCCACAACTCAATGATAACGAACTACATTACATTGTAAATACCATAGCTAAAGCCGTAGAAGAAAACTTATGATAAAACGTTTGTTTGATATTATTTTTTCTTTAATAGGATTAATTTTATTCCTACCTTTATTACTCATAATAGCGCTTGTTCTTAAAATAGAGTCTAAAGGACCTGTTTTTTACCTACAATCTAGAGTTGGTAAAAACAATACCGATTTTAAGATTTTTAAATTTAGAACCATGTATGTCGGATCTGATAAAAAAGGCCTTTTAACTGTTGGAGACAAAGATCCTAGAGTTACTAATGTTGGTTATTTTTTAAGAAAATACAAGCTTGACGAGCTCCCGCAACTAATTAATGTTTTTATTGGCAATATGAGTTTTGTTGGTCCGAGACCTGAAGTAAGAAAGTATGTTGATTATTACTCAAACTCTGATAAAGAAATTTTATCTGTAAAACCAGGCATAACTGATTACGCATCTATTGAGTTTAGAGATGAAGCAGAACTTTTAAAAACAACAGACAATCCAGAAAAATTGTACCTTGAAACCATAATGCCTCAAAAAATCATACTAAATAAAAAATATATAAATGATGTGTCAATTTTTAATGACTTTAAAATTATAGTAAAAACTATTGAAGCTATTGTGAAGTAATGCAGAAAAAAAATGGATATTTAGTCATATCGCTTGATTTTGAGTTGTTTTGGGGTGTTTTTGACGTCCGCGAACTAAACAACTACCGTTCTAATATAGATAACGTTAGAGCTGTAGTTCCTAGACTTATAGAGCTAGCTAACAGCTACAATATTGCTTTAACTTTTGCCACTGTTGGTTTTTTATTTAACGAAACAAAAGAAGAACTACTAGAGTCCTGCCCTGATATAACACCAAATTACAAAAACTCAAAATTCAATCCTTACGAATACATAAAAAATATAGGTGATTGTGAAAAAACAGATCCTTATCATTACGCATCAACATTAATTGAAACAATTAAAAACAATCCACAACACGAAATAGGATCTCACACATTTAGCCACTATTATTGCAACGAAGCTGGACAAACAGTTCAAGATTTTGAAGAAGATTTATTAGCAACAATACGTATTGCTAACAAAAAAAGCATCCCTATAAAAAGTATTGTTTTTCCTAGAAACCAGATCAATAAAAACTACTTAAAAATATGTAAAAAGCATGGTATTACATGCTATAGAGGCACAGAAAATCATTGGATGTTTAACACTTATGACACCAACCAGTTAGAAAAACCATTCTACAAAGCGTTTAGGCTTATGGACGCCTACTTAAATATTTCAGGGTACAACACTTATAACATTGAAAACCTAAAAGACAGCCTTGGAATGGTAAATATACCATCAAGTAAATTTTTAAGACCATACAGCAAAAGTTTAAAATTTCTTGAAAAAATAAGAGTAAACAGGATAAAAAAGGGACTTTCTAAAGCTGCTCAAAACAATGAACTATATCATATTTGGTGGCACCCACATAACTTTGGAGAAAATACAGAAGAGAATTTTAAGCTTTTAGAAGATATTTTTATACACTATAAAAAACTAAACAGCACGCACAATTATCAAAGTATAACAATGTCTAATTTAGCTAATTTAATTACCAGCTAAATAATTTCTACTTTTAACTGACTTTTACGCCCTATTATATAATATATTTTAGAGTTAGATACTTGCTTATAGATAACGATATTTTTAATAGACTCCTGTTTTCTGTATAGCATATCATAAACTATTCGCTTGAGATTTATTTGCGAATCATTTTCTAAATCAACAACTTGAAAAGAATCAAAATCAAGAGCTTCTGACAGCGAAGAAATTTTAAATATTGGCACACCTGATGAACCTCTTAAATTTTTGAATTTATACTTCATTTTAACTACAAAATAGTTAAATCGTTTATCGCGTAAGTACTGTTTAAGTTGAAAATATTTTGCTAAAAAAAACGCTGTAATACTTGAAGAAAAACTTGAACTATCATAAACTACATGACAATGGTACAGGTATTCATAGTTTGTCCATTTTGTTTTATATTCATATTCCCCTTTTGAAAAATCTAATGTATTTATACCATTTTCAAAACACCACTCGATTAGTTTACTTAACTCAATATGACCAATATTAAATTTATAAAAATCAGGATTAAATGCTTTAATTGCACCTATAATTTTTGAGCCTTCAACAAAAACTAAAGACATAGCTTCCGGCTTTCCTTCTACACACACATTTATCATTAATGCCTGCCCATTTTTTAGCATCGGATAAATAACTTCTTCATAAAATGACCACTCTCCTACCAAGTTTGTATCTAACTGTAGCGAATCATAACGTTTTAAAACTAAATCCCTAAACCCTTGTATTACTTGATCATAATCTTTTTTTGATATTGTTTTATCATAGATATGGTATGAAACATCAAAACAAGCTTCCAGTTTTTTTATAGAGCTTCTGTGCTTGTTTCTACTTTTTGAGCTAAATGCATCAAGCATATAACTTTCTAAATTATCATATCCTTTTAAATCTGCTAAAAAACCTTTGTACTGTCTAACTTTATAGTTTTTTAGCTTTTTTAAATTGATAGAATTATCAGGCATACAATATTCAGGAACATCATATATAAGAAATGTTTTGCCTTTATAATCTTCAAATCCAGCGTCTATTTGATACGTAATACCATTAGTAGAATTCTTACCTACATTTATATAATAAGGTAAATAGGCGTGCTTATAAAAACTTAACCCCTTTATGAAAGAAAAAGATTTAGATGTTTTTCCACCTACAAAATGCTTCAACCAATTGTCTTGGTATATTTTTGAAGTAAACGGATTATGCGACATCTTTACTGATTTTTAAAACATTGGCATCTCCAAACACAAAATATGTATCAACATCTTTATTAGACTTAAAGATTTTTAGATTTTTTACAGATTGCGGATTCATATATAAAAAATCAAACAAAGCTCTACGCGGCGACATAAAACCTGAACTATAGATATCTATCTCTTTCAAATGAGAAATTTCAACATCATCTTCAACTATAATCTCAACAGTAAAAGGCTCTACAAAAGATTCTTTAATTACAGACGACTTAAAAAGTCTATGCTTTAGTTTATGATAAGTACTATTGAAATTTTTATCTCGCAAATAACGTTTTAAATTAAAATAAGAAACAACACCTAACGCAACAACCTGACTAATAATAGATTTAGAATCATAAAACAGATAATAATGTGTTTTGTAGGTATCGTTACTCCATCGTTTTTTGTAGTCAAAATCGCCTTGTGTGTAGTCAAAAATCTCAACATTGTTATTAAAGCTCCATTCTAACATTTTTAAAATAGTTGTATGACCTATATTATACCTATAATAGTCAATATCAAAAACCGTTAAGGCCTCAACCAGCTTATCTGGAAAATGATAACTAAACGTTATTCCAACAGGTTGTTTATCACAATAAATAACAAACAATGACGCTTGTTTTTTATTTATCATTTCATACACCAACTCTGAATAAAACCCCCAAAGTTTAGGCTCTAACTCCCCGCAAGGTTCATTTTTATCAGTATAACGTTTCTCAAAAAGCTTATAAAATTTATCAAAAACAACATCGAAATCTGTTTTTGAAATACAACCGTAATACATGATATATTCTACATCAAAACAGGCTTCTAACCTATTTACATTTCTTCGTAATTTAGATCGTGTATTAGATTTATATATTGCTTTCAAATACACATCTAATGAATCAAAATCTGAAACTCTAGTAATATACCCTTCGTATTGAAATATTTTTTTCAACTGCAATCCTGGCAGTTTTTCAATATCATCATCAACATTTAAATACGACGGAATATCACGAACTAAAAACACTTTTCCTTTAAAGTCATTAGCATTTACATTTGATATTTTAAAAGCAATACCATTGGTTAGCTTTTCACCAACATTTTTATAATAAGGAAGTTTGGAGTGCTTAATAAAAGTAACACCTTCAATAAACTTAAAAGACAAGCCTTTTTCAGAGTCATTAAAGTGTTTAGACCAAACACGGGTAAAGGTTTCAGAAGTAAATGGATTGCTTACCATTATTTAAAATTATATTCAGCGCCTCTAAATTAGCATTTTATAAAATTTTAAAGCAAGAACACATCATATTTTAGACGTATTAAATAAAATAGAATATAAACTGCATAATTTTACTGTTTTCACAAAAACAAACCAAATGTTTACAAGAAAGCAACACGATAAAATGCATAAAAATTAAGATGAAACCATTACCTTTATTTTATATAAAATCGCAAAACGTAGAAAAGAGTTTTTTATCGTTTTTATTTGACCAATGTTATTAAAACAGAGATATTTACTATGACAAAAAAAGCCTCAAAATTGAATTCAAAAATATGGTTATCAGCACCACACATGAGTGGCCATGAACAAGAATTCATTAATGAAGCCTTTGATACTAATTGGATTGCACCATTAGGTCCTAATGTAAACGGATTTGAGAAAGACATAGAAAATTACCTCAATGAAAATGTTCACGCAGCCGCATTAAGCTCCGGAACAGCAGCAATTCATTTAGCATTAAAACTATTAAACATAAAACAGGGAGATATTGTTCTTTGTCAAACAAAAACATTTGTAGCATCTGTAAACCCTGTAATATATTTAGGCGCTACACCCATTTTTATAGATAGTGAAAAAGACACCTGGAACATGTGTCCTGAAATGCTTGAAAAAGCTATAAACGATTGTATTAAAAATGGAAAAAAACCAAAAGCAATTGTTGCAATTAATTTATATGGCATGCCATACAAAGTTGAAGACATACAAAACATATCAATAAAGTATAATATTCCTGTTGTAGAAGATAGCGCAGAAGCATTAGGTAGCTCCTACTTTAATAAAAAATGCGGAACTTTTGGTGACTTAAGTATTATCTCCTTTAACGGTAATAAAATAATAACAACTTCTGGTGGTGGCGCTTTGATCACTAAAAACAAAACCACTAAAGACAAAGCTATTTATCTTGCTACCCAAGCAAAAGACGCTGGCATTGAATACTCACACACAGTTATAGGACATAATTATAGAATGTCAAACATTTTAGCTGGTATTGGTCGTGGTCAAATGAAAGTTATAGATGAACGTATTAAAGCAAGACGATACAACTATGAATACTACCAAAAGCATTTAGGCAACATAAAAGAGATTACTTTTTTACAAGAGCCTGAAGGTTTTTTTTCAAACAGATGGTTAACCTGTGTTGTGTTTAAAACATCAAGTATAAGAAATGATATTATGTTGCTTCTAAATCAAGACAATATAGAAGCCAGACCATCATGGAAACCCATGCATCTACAACCTGTTTTTAAATCACACCCTAAATACCTAAACGGTGTTTCTGAAGATTTATATAATAAAGGACTTTGCCTACCTAGTGGATCAAATTTAACTGAAAACGAACTCAACAGAGTTATAAAAATAATAGCTGATTATTTTGGATAAACTTTATGACATATTAAGAAGGTTTTCCCACAGATATGCATCTAAATGGCTTGTCTTAATTTTTGATTTATGTATTGTAGCATTCACATTCTTTTTGGCTTATTTAATTCGCTTCAATTTTCAAATAGATTTTGATTTCTCAATGCTTGTCAAACAAATCCCTTTTGTTTTGGCAGGTGCTGTAATAAGCTTTATTTCTGTTAGTTCGCATAAAGGTGTTGTACGTTTTACTGGATTTAAAGATGTTGTCAACCTCATTATTGGAGTAAACATACTAGCTACCATACTTATAATTACCACATTTTTAAGTAGAAAATATAATTTCAATAATGTTTTTGATATTCCTGGCTCTATCATATACATACACTTACTATTAAACTTCTTTTTTCTAATAGGCGCTAAATTTTTTATTAAATCTGTGTACAGAAGCATTGTTTCTGATGTCAAAATAAAAAGCAACGTATTAATCTATGGCGCAGGAGATTCAGGAACTATTACATATGATGCGTTAAACAACGATGCAAAAAACAACATCGAAGTATTTGGTTTTATTGATGATAACGAGCGAAAAATTGGAAAAAAAATAAACCTTCTAAATGTTTACAGCCCTAAAAATATTACAAAGGAGTTCATAGACAAACACGGCATTGATGAGATTATAATCGCCATACAAAACATAGACTCAAACAGGCTGCTACAAATTACCAGTGAGTTTTTTGCTTTAAACCTTAAAGTGAAAATTGTTCCGGCAGTTCAAAACTGGATTGATGGCGACTTAAGTATTGGACAAATAAAAGACGTTAGAATTGAAGATTTGCTTGGTAGAGAACCTATAAACATTGACAACCCTGTGCTTTTTGACGAATATAACGATAAAGTAATTCTTGTTACTGGCGCAGCAGGATCTATAGGTAGCGAATTAGTAAGAAAGCTAACTAATTTCAACTACAAAAAACTAATATTGATAGATAATGCTGAATCTGCTCTTTACGATCTACAGCAGGAATTATCTCAAAACAATAAAGAAGCAAAAATCACTCCTATAATAGCTGATGTTAGAAACCATATAAGATGCGAAAACATTTTTGACACTTATAAACCCGACATCATATTTCACGCAGCAGCTTATAAACATGTGCCTTTAATGGAGCAAAACCCTTATGAAGCTGTAAGTGTTAATGTAAGAGGCACATATAACATGGTAAATTTATCTATAAAATATGGTGTAGATAAGTTTATTTTGATATCAACTGATAAAGCAGTTAACCCAACAAATGTTATGGGTGCAACAAAAAGAATAGCCGAAATACTTATTGGATGTCAAAGAAATATAAAAAACTTAAAAACTAAATTTATAATAACTCGTTTTGGTAACGTACTAGGTTCTAATGGCTCTGTTATTCCGTTATTCAAAAAACAAATAGAATCTGGCGGACCACTCACAGTAACCCATAAAGATATTATTAGATATTTTATGACCATACCAGAAGCAAGCTTACTTGTACTTGAAGCTGCCGCCATGGGACTTGGTCATGAAATTTTTGTTTTTGACATGGGAGAACCTGTAAAAATCTATGATCTAGCTTTAAACATGATTGCCTTATCAGGCTTGAAGTTTCCAGAAGATATTGATATTAAAATTGTAGGCTTGAGACCTGGAGAAAAAATATATGAAGAATTATTAGTTGATGGCGAAAACACCAAACCAACTTATAATGAGAAAATTATGATTGCAAAATGTAAGCTAATAGACAATACTTCAGAGGTGCAAAGCAAAATAAAAGAACTTTGCTTGCTTAACTCAAATACTCAAAACATCGCAATTGTATCTAAAATTAAAAACATCGTAAAAGAATACAACCCAAACAATTCAACCTACGAAGTATTAAATCATAACTAACAACAATACAATGAATATATTTTCACCTAAACGACTTATAAAAGCTTCTGTAATTGTAATTGCAGTCATTTTAACGTCTTGTGCTACTAGCAAAGAAATTGTTTATTTTCAAGATGAACCTATTTCAGAGAATAATGAAATCACAGTAAATTCTGAACTTATATACAAGCCAAATGATTTAATTTTTATAAGTGTTGGTGGTGATAAAGATGCGGTTGCCCCTTTTAATTTACCTGCTATTTCTTATAGCACTTCATCAGTTGCTGTAAATGGTGATTTAAAAATGCCAACATACCTAATTGATGCCAATGGGAACATTGAATACCCTGTTTTAGGTACATTAAAAATAGCCGGACTAACAAGAACTCAAGCCACAGACTTCTTAAAAAACAAGCTTATAGACTATATAAAAGACCCTATTGTAAACATACGTCTTATAAACTTTACCATAACCGTACTTGGCGAAGTAGAAAATCCAGGCACATTTACTGTTGAAGACGAAAAAATATCACTTACACAAGCATTAGGAATGGCTGGCGATTTAACAATTTACGGTAAACGCAACAATGTTTTCTTAATTAGAGAACAAGACGGAAAAAAACGTTTTACAAAATTTGACTTAACCTCTATAAACGTTGTAAACTCTCCTAATTACTACTTACAACAAGATGATGTTATATATGTAGAGCCTAACAAATCAAGAGTACGCTCTGCGTCATACAACCAAAACAACGGCGTTATCATATCAGCCGTAGGAACACTAGCTACAATTATTGCCATTTTTATAGCCAAATAACGGTAAACATGAAACAAAACGATCAATTTAAAGATCTTATAGAACCATATTTAAGACAATGGAAACTCATTGTTTTTTGCGCCATTTCTGCGCTTATTTTGGCTTTTTTATATTTGAGATATACCAACTATCAATATGCTGCAAATGCAACCATAAAAATCAAAGATAATAAAGCAACCACAAAGCTTCCTGAAATTTCAAACTTACAAAATTATGGCCTATTCAAAACAGATCAAAACAACGTACTTGATGAAGTTGAAGTTATAAAATCTAGAGCTTTAATTACCGAGGTTGTAAAGGAATTAAAGTTTAATATTCAGTTTTTTGTTGAAGGAAGAATTCAAGCACATGAGGTTTATGAAAATCCACCTTTAAACATTAATTTCAGCACAACTGACTCTATACTTCACAGCATAGACACCACATTTAACATACAGATAAACTCTGCTAAAGACTTTTATTTTAAAGGCTTAACCGAGGAGAGTAAATTTTCAATAAAAAGCAATAAAAAAGTTGAAGACGAAGGCATTCTATATGATTTTGGCGAAAGCGTAGAAACTGGTTTTGGAGACATTATTATAACACCTGTTATTGGACAATATGCTACTAAAATTGGCTCTAACATTCGAATTAAAATATCTCCAATAAATAAAATTGCAAGTTTTTACAAATCAAAACTACAAATATCAACCAAAGAAACTTCTAGCATAATAAAGCTTACTATTACAGATGAAGTACGCAGAAAAGCACAATTATTTTTAGATAAACTAATAGAAAAGTATAATAATGATGTTGTTAATGACAAGCAAATGGTTGTAAAAGCAACTTCTGACTTTATAAACAATAGACTTCAATTAGTATCTGAAGAATTAGGAAAAGTTGATCTTACAGCAGAGACCATTCAGCAACAAAATAAACTTACTGATCTTGAAACTCAATCTAGTTTATACCTACAAAGTGAAAAAGAAAACGAAGCTAGAATTGTTGCTGCCGCAAATCAAATTCAACTTGTTGATTACATGCAAAGTCATCTTCAAGAAAATGAAGCTAGCAATGATTTTTTACCTACCAACATAGGCATTGCAGATAATGGGATTTCTCAAGTTACCCAACGTCATAATCAGCTAGTTGCAGAACGCAATAGAATACTAAAACATTCTAGCGAGAAAAACCCAACCGTTGTTAATCTTTCAAATCAAATTAAAGAATTGAAAGATAATTTAAACCAAAGCTTAACAAGCGTAAAATCCTCAAATCAAATAACTTACAATAGTTTACTTGAAGAAAACAATCGTATTAATTCCCAAATATATTCGGTTCCAAAAAAGCAAAAACAATTTAAAGACATAAAAAGGCAACAGGATATAAAAGAGTCGCTTTACTTATATTTATTACAAAAAAGAGAAGAATCTGCAGTCTCTCTTGGTGTATCATCTCCAAATGCAAAAATTGTAGATCATGCTTATGCATCAGGAAAACCTGTATCTCCTAAAAAGCCAATAATTATGTTAGCCGCGCTTATTCTCGGTTTAAGCATCCCGATTGGATTTATTTATTTAAGAAATTTATTAGACTCCAAAGTCCACTCTATAACCGACATAAAGAAGCATACTGACATTCCTTTTCTTGGTGATATTCCTAAATCATCTAAACGCAAGCAACTTATTGAAAAAGTAGATTACACACCTAAAGCCGAGGCCTTTAGAATGGTAAGAACCAATATAGAGTTTATGCTTCAAAGCATTGATGGACGTGCAAAAACAATATTTACTACATCTACAACCAGTAAAGAAGGAAAATCTCACTCATCAATAAATCTTGCTTTATCTCTTTCTTATTCAGGTAAAAAAGTATTACTTATAGAAACTGATATTCGTGTGCCAAAGGCCACAAATTACTTGAATGTAGAGAACAAGGTTGGTATCACTAACTACATAGTAAACCCAAAGCTGCATGTAAGCGATATTATTCAGCATTTAAAAAACAATGACAACCTTGATGTAATTCCTTCAGGAACGATACCACCTAACCCTGCAGAGTTATTAATGAGTAATCGTGTTGATATGCTTTTTGAAGAGGTAAAAAAATCTTATGATTACATTATTGTAGACACAGCCGCTGTAGGTCTTGTAACGGACACTTTACTTATTAGTAAACACGCTGATATGTTTGTATATGTTGTTAGAGCTAATTACATAGAAAAGCACCAATTACAACTAGCACAACGTATGTATAGCGAAAAACGCTTACCAAATATGGCTATTTTACTTAATTGTGTAGACTACAAAAAAGGTACTGGCTACGGTTATGGCTACGGTAACAATCCTAATAAGAAGAAATGGTGGAAAAAATCATCTTAAGAAGATGCCACCTGTTTTCTTCTTTCTTTTTCTTTTTTAATAAGCATTAGTTCTCGTCCTGTTTGTCCTGCAACCGATGTATTTTCTTCTGCACGACGAATCAAGTAAGGCATAACGTCTTTTACAGGACCAAAAGGCACATACTTTGCTACATTGTAACCCAAGTGAGCTAAATTAAAACTAATATTATCACTCATACCAAAAAGCTGACCAAACCAAACACGATTATCTTTGATAGCAACTTCTTTTTGTTTCATTAAGTCCATTACCAAATATGTGCTTTCCTCATTGTGAGTTCCAGCAAAAAGAGACATATCATCAAGATGATCTAACATATAACGAATAGCAGCGTTAAAGTTATCATCTGTAGCTTTTTTACTTTCACATATAGGTGTATCATAGCCTTTTTCTCTAGCTCGATCATGCTCTTTTTCCATATAAGCACCACGAACAACCTTATAGCCTAAATAAAACCCTGATTGTTTTGCTAATGCATGTTGCGACTTTAGAAAATCTAATCTATCATGACGATACATCTGCAAAGTGTTATAAACAATAGGCTTTTCAGTATTGTATTTCTGCATCATTTGTGTGACTAGTTCATCAGCAGCATCTTGCATCCAGCTTTCTTCAGCATCAATTAACACTTCAACATCACGCTCTTTAGCTAGTTTACAAACAGCGTCAAAACGTGCCACTACTCTATTCCATTCTTCAGATTCTGCATTAGTAAATGGTTTTCCTTCCCCCTTTTTTTGATATAAATAAAACCTACCAAAACCTGTTGGCTTAAAAACCACTATTGGCATAGCATCTTTTTCAGCAGAAAAATTAATGATTTTTAATATTTTCTCCATAGCATCATCAAATGAGGTTTCAGTTTCTTTTCCTTCAACAGAAAAATCTAAAACCGATGATACACCTTTGGTATACATCTTATCTATGATATCTAAACAATCATCTTCGTTTACGCCACCACAAAAGTGATCAAAAACTGTAGATCGTATCAAACCCTCAACAGGCAAATGAGCTTTTAAAGCAAAATTGGTAACGGCAGTTCCTATTCGAACCAATGGCTCTATAGATATCATTTTAAACAAAAAATGTGCGCGTTCTAATTGAGAATCGCTCTTTAACTCAAAAGCAATTTCAGTATTATTAAAAATTTTATCCTCTCGCATTTGAAAAAATAGTTACAACAGGCAAATATAATTATCATTCTTCTACTTTTTTATAAAAAAAACTCCTAATTTTCGCATTCTATTTTTGCATCAAATTTTATGACATCTATTCAAACAGAAGACTACTCAATACATTTTAAATCAAATTGTTACAAGGAACTAAATGCACATTTAAAAAACAGTGATTATTCTAAAATATTTATTTTAGTAGACTCAAACTCTCATAATTACTGCCTTCCTATGTTTCTATCAAACGTAGAAACCGACGTTGTTATTGAAATTATTGAAATTGAACCAGGCGAAACCAATAAAACAATTGACACTTGTGTTGGCGTATGGAATGCTCTCTCTGAATTAGGTGGTGACAGAAAAAGCTTAATGGTTAATCTTGGTGGTGGTGTTGTTACTGATATTGGAGGCTTTATTGCCTCAACTTTTAAACGAGGTATATCCTATATAAATGTACCAACAACGCTTTTAGCTATGGTTGATGCATCTATAGGAGGTAAAACAGGTGTGGATTTAGGACATTTAAAAAATCAGATTGGTGTTATAAATTCAGGAGAAATGGTTTTAGTTGACACCGAATTTTTAAAAACACTTCCTCACAACGAGATACGTTCTGGCCTAGCTGAAATGCTAAAACACGGTTTAATAAAAAGTAAAGCGTATTGGAAAAAGTTTACCAACCTATCTGATTTTAACAACATAGATTTTGATACATTAATTTTAGAATCTATCATTATAAAAAAAGATATTGTTGTAAGTGACCCTAACGAAAACGGCATCAGAAAGACACTTAACTACGGACATACTCTAGGTCATGCTATAGAATCGTATTGCTTAAGTAACCCAGAAAAAAACGATTTGTTACACGGTGAAGCTATTGCAATAGGTATGATAATGGAAACTTACATATCTACAAAAGAGAGCGGCTTCTCAATGAGTGATTGTGATAGTATAAAAGAGACTATTCTTAATATTTTTGGTAAAGTAAGCTTTTTAGAAAGTGACTTTGCTCCTATCATAGAACTTCTTAAATACGATAAGAAAAATGAACATGGAAACATAAACTTTGTACTACTTGAAGAAATAGGAACTCCTATAGTTAACCGCACAGTAGACAACAAGTATATTATTGAAGCTTTTCACTATTACAACTCATAACTACTTATAAACACAACAAAAAAAAGCCTTTTTACATAAAAGGCTTTTTTTTGCACTAAAGATATCGTTCTGTAATTACATTACAATGATGTTTTTCGTGACCTATTAACACAAAACCAGCAGCTCTAACAGACATTTTAGAACCATTTGCATTACCAATTCGCTTTAAAGCATCTTCATCAAAACTCTGAAACATTGCAATTGTAGAAGCTCTTAATAACTTATACTCTGACAAGAGATTATCTAAAGTTCTATTGTTACCTACTGCAACTTCAGCATAATAATTTTCATCAAAACCTACTAACATACTAGTGTCTAACCTAGCAAAACGCAAAGCTCTATATGAAAACACGCGCTCTACATCAATAAGATGTTGTAAAATATCTTTTGGCGTCCATTTACCTTCTGCATAGCTATAGGTTAACTTGGCTTCTGGAATGGCTTCAAAATAATTACAAACATATGTTTGCCCATCTAACAAGCCTTCAATTAAGCTTAAATTCTGCGTATGTTTTATATATTTGCTATAAAAATCAGCATACTCATTAGTTGATAATTGACTAGACTTCATTCTGTATAAATTTTAGTTTTAAAAATAAAAAAAGCTCTTTAAAAATAAAGAGCTCTTTCAATTATTAATTAGTTAGAAAACAGATTACATTTCGTTAAATATAGAATGCATTAATCGTTTTTTATCATTTAAACTTTCTTCTAAAGAAATCATCGTTTCTGTTCTATAAACACCTTCTATATCATCAATCATAAAAATAACCTCTTTAGCATGCTCTGTGTTTTTAGCACGTATTTTGCAAAATACATTAAACTTACCTGTTGTTATATGAGCAACAGTTACATAAGGGATTTCATTAATACGCTCTAAAACAAATTTTGTTTGAGACGTTTTTTGTAAGAATACACCAACATAAGCTATAAAAGAATATCCTAATTGTTTATAATCTAATGTTAATGAAGATCCTTTTATAATACCCGCATCTTCCATTTTTTTCACCCTTACATGAACAGTCCCTGCAGAAATCACTAACTTTTTTGCAATATCAGTAAAAGGAACTCTTGTATTATCAATCAACATATCTAATATTTGATGATCAATTTCGTCTAATTTAAATTTTGCCATTTTTACCATTTTATTAAATAAAAATCAAAAATAAAACATTTTTATTGAATATAATGCATCAAAAATTAATATTGTGTTAATTTTAATGAATATTTTATATCATTTATAATTACGAAATCGTTTGAGTTACCCTCTTGAATTAACACACTATTAGCATCTAAAACCTTATGGTTATTGGCGTTATATTCTTTATGTCCGTAAAAATTAGATAAATCTGAAATTTTTTCAATAATTGGCAAAAATTCTACTTTTTTGTTGATTAATGTTTCTTTATACATAACACCAATATCTTTTATTATTGGTGCTTCATTAGAACCTATGTTAGCGCTCCTTATTATTATGTCATAAAAAAGCTTATCATTTTCAGGAATGTCAAAATAAGCCTTATGACCAGCTCCTGTTATATTTGTTGTTGCTATGTAGTTTAAACCTACTAAAAGTGATTGATATATATAAAGACGTGTTATTTCGCGCTCATAATCATTTGCATAATGACCAGCTTCAAACAAAATTGTAGGAACATTTAAGCTTTGAAACATATCTCCTACACAATTAATATTAAAAGAATCATCATAAATACCAACCTGATTAGGTATTTGACTTTGTAAATTTTCATTTAGTTTAGCAATAATCTCCATACCTATTTGTCTGCTAGGCGTTACAGAACGAGAATCATCTTGTGCTGGAGACAAAAAAGATACCGTTGCTATATTATTAGTTTTTCCTGCACTGAAAATGGTACGTTGACCATGAAGATTAAAACAGTAATGTGGTTTAAAACTATTAAAACAGTCTCGTAACACTTTACTTTCAGGCTGCGTAAGCATTTTTGAGTCTCTATTTAGATCAATTTGATTAGCATTTAGTCTTGTATAAGCTTCAGCACCATCCGGATTTAAAATAGGTATAACTGTTATTGTACAAGCAGAAAGTATAGAAGCAAATGCATTAGACTCTGTAAGTGTATTAAACATATCAAAAAGAGCCTTTGTAGTTGTAGATTCGTTACCATGCATTTGCGACCAAAGTAAAACACGCTTTTCTCCCGAACCAAAAGTCACTGCATAAATAGGTTTACCTAAAACCGATTCTCCTATTGAAGTTACGGTATACATTTTAGGCAGTTTATCTAACAAAGGTTTTATGTGTTCTAGATGGATATATCTATGAAAAAGTTGCGTCTCTTTATGAGTGTTATATAACGTATTTAGTAGTTGATTATTCATGAGGGTTTGTTATGATGTTACAAAGGTAAACAAATGATATTTTACATTTGTAAACAGGAGGATTTTAAAATTCATATAGAAATGTAAACAAAATAATGAGACATTTATAAACAACTAAAGTCTTATATGACGAGATATTTAACACTCAATGCCTTTGAATTATTATATACCTTTATTTCAATAAGTTAATATACCTTAATTAAAGTGTTATTTTACATATAAAATCATCTATAATGTTAAAAATTAGATTTAAATCTATTAAATGTTTACATTTGTAACAAGCAAAACATAACAACCCTTGTTTACAATGATAAACAATCAAGAATTCTCAAAAAGACTCCAAAAAGTCATAGAATACTACGGTGAATCAGCCTCTTCTTTTTCAGAAAAAATAGGTGTTCAACGTTCTAGTATTTCTCATATACTTTCAGGTAGAAATAAGCCAAGTTTAGATTTTGTATTAAAAGTACTTTCCTCCTTTCCGGATGTAGAATTATATTGGTTACTAAATGGCAAAGGTCAATTTCCTAATCAGCAAGAAAATCGTATTGAGGAAAAACAAACAAAAATTGCCATTGATAATATTCCATCGCAACCTGAACAAAAAATTCAAAAACCAACCAGTAAAACTTCTTCAAATAAAAAAGAGATAGATCGAATTATTATTTTTTATAATGATGGAACTTTTGAAAATTTTAATAAATCAGAGTAGACTACGAAAATTTTCAAATATTAAATTCTCACGCTAGTAACTAAAAAAGGTATTTCTTTAGTAATTTTGTTTAAAATGTCACAAATGAAATATCTATACCTTTTTATTTTTTGTCTAATACTAACTAGTTGTTTTGATAACATACAACGTAATTGTACAGATTACAAGACTGGTACTTTTACTAGCGAAATAACAATAAACAACAAACTATACAAATCACATTTTACTAGAACCGATAGTTTGCAAATAGAAACTTATGACAACAAGGTAGATTCTTCTTCTGTTCGTTGGATAAATGATTGCGAAGTTGTTTTTAAAACCATAAACCCTAAAAGTAGAGCGGAACGCAAAGACATTCATTTAAAAATACTCACAACAACAGACTCAACTTATACATTTGAATATTCGTATGTTGGCGAAGAATTAAAACAAAAAGGGATTGCAAAAAAAATAGAGTAACATGCTTGACTTTTTACTTACTAGCGATGCCATTATGGCGCTACTTACTCTCACTTTTCTTGAGATAATTTTAGGTATAGATAATATTGTATTTATATCTATAGCTGCCAATAAGCTTCCTGAACATCAACGAGGAAAAGCAACCAACATTGGGCTTATTCTTGCTATGGTGCAACGCATTGTGTTATTGTTTTTTGTTTCTGCACTAATTAGTTTAAAAGAACCTTTTTATAGTATTTCAACTAGTTGGCTTCAATTACACATTAGCTGGCAAGCTATTATTCTTTTTGCTGGTGGTTTATTTCTTATATACAAGAGTACTTCTGAAATTAGAGAAAAAGTAGAAACTCCTGAACATGACAGCAACGAAGTAAAAGGGAAAAAAATAAACAGTCTTTCTCAAGCTATAGTACAAATTTTACTTATTGACTTTATTTTCTCAATAGATTCTATACTTACCGCTGTAGGAATGACAAATGGTTTATCTCCAAATCATAATGAAAACTTGGTGTTAATGATAATAGCTGTAGTTATTTCAATAGCTATAATGATTGGTTTTGCAAATCCCATACGCAAATTCATAAACACGCATCCTAGTATACAATTATTAGGTTTGGCGTTTTTAATTCTCATCGGCTTTATGCTTATTACCGAAGCCGCTCACCTATCTGAGACCGAATTATTCGGAAAAACTGTCGGTGCCATTCCAAAGGGCTATCTATATTTTGCTATTGCTTTTTCTTTATTTGTAGAATTTTTAAACTTTAGAATTACCAAAAAGAAAAAACAATAACATTTTCAATATCTTTAAGGCATAATACATAAAATATGTCGAGTAAAAATTTTGAAGAATATAGTATACAAGTCACTGAAGATGTAAAAGCCAAGTTTGAAAGTATTATTGAAGATTTAGGTGAAGACACTTCTAGAGACGGTTTATTAAAAACACCAGAACGAGCTGCAAAAGCCATGCAGTTTTTAACACAAGGCTACAAACAAGATGCTGCCAAAGTTCTTAAAAGCGCCATGTTTAAGGAAACTTATAATGAAATGGTTATTGTTAAAGACATTGAACTTTACTCGCTTTGCGAACACCATATATTACCTTTTTTTGGTAAAGCTCACATTGCCTATATACCTAACGGCCAAATTGTTGGGTTAAGTAAAATCCCTAGAATTGTAGACATTTTTGCTAGACGTTTACAAGTACAAGAACGGTTAACTAAGCAAATACTTGATTGTATTAATGATACTCTAAAACCACAAGGTGTAGCTGTTGTTATTGAGGCATCTCATATGTGCATGATGATGCGTGGTGTTCAAAAACAAAACTCTGTAACAACAACTTCTGGATTTAGAGGTCAATTTGAAAAAATAGAAACACGCAATGAGTTTTTGAAGCTTATTAGTGAAAAATTATCTTAATTATTTTTTGGAACACTATTTGCATTTAAATAATTAATTAACAATTATTTAAATGAATTTAGAAAACAGTAGTAAAACAAAAAAACTAGCTTTAAGCATTTTGTTTGATGCTTTAGGTTATGTATCATTTATCTTTCCTCCTTTTGATTTTGTTTGGGCACCTGCTTCAGCATGGCTCATGACAAAACTCTACAAAGGACGACAAGGAAAAATAGCAGCAGCCATTACTTTTATAGAAGAGGCTTTACCAATGCTAGATGTTATTCCTACATTTACAATTATGTGGTTCTATACATACGTAATAAGTAGCAGAAAAGAAGATGTAATTATTAATATTGAAAAATAAAAAAGCGACTCTATAATGAGTCGCTTTTTTTTATAATTAAATGCTATAATTTAATCCTATAATGAAATTTCTGCCAATATTGAAAATTCCATCATTTTTTAATCTCGACAGGTGATTTATATAACTTTTATCCGTTAAGTTATTTCCAGAAACTGAAATTGTCAAGTCGTTTTTAAACACTTGAATTGTTCCGCCTAAACCTGCACTTAATAAATTATAACCATCAGTTGGTGTTTCAAAATAACCAACATTACTTTGCTTGAATGTAGATTGTAACTTCACAAATGCATATCCTTGTTGAAACCAATTTGTATCATACTCAACACGAATGGTATTATTGATAGAATTTGCAGGAATTAATGGTAAATACAAACCATTGTTTTGCTTACCAGTAACAGTTTCAAAACTACTCTCAAAATGAAGCCAATCTAATGGATGTGGATGCAAGTGAAAACCAATTTCTCCACCATAAAGCTTTGCATCATTTTGAACATAATCATATGCTGCAGTTCCATCAATCACTGAACCATTAGGAGATAGATAAATGTAATCATTAACTACGTTATAGAATCCGTTTACAAACAATTCTAAATGCTCACTCTTATATTCTAAAGCTAAATCTGTTTGAAAGTTTTGCTCATTATCTAATTCTGAATTACCAATTTCATATCTGTTAGATCCATGATGCACACCATCTGAAGTTAATTCTGCTAAATTAGGAGCTCTAAACCCTGTAGCTAAATTAAGTCTTGCTGTGATATTTTTTGTTATATCTGTTTTAAAGCCAATAGCACCATTAAAACTATTAAAATCTCTATCAATTCCATTTTCTACAGAAACTTTACGGTTATCATACCTTGCACCTAATTGTACATCTACTTTATCAAAGTGAATATGAGATGTCGCTAAAACACCAAAATCATTAACTGTTGCATTTGGTATTAATACTTCTTCTCCATAATTTGTGTTTGTTTGATGCATTCCTTGCGCACCTACTATGGTTTCAAACTTTCCTAAAGTTGGTAAATGATACTTTACATCGTAGTTAAATGTTTTTAATTTCATTTGCAACGCTGGATGTAAATCCTCTTCATTGTGTTCATCATGAGATTCTTCTTCATCATGGTCTTCATCCGCATGATCATCGTGATTATCTTCATGCTCATGCTCGTGTTCTTCATCTTCATGGTGATGATGCTCATCTTTAAACTCTCGCCTGTCATTATAGATATATCCTAAATTTATTTCTAAACTAGAATTGTCAAAAAACACTGTTGATTTTGAACTAAACACATGATTTGTGATTTCTTGATAAGGTAGTAAAGGTGCTTTCTCTGTATTTTGTACACCTATTTCTTCTGGAATACCTAATTTTGAATTATTTACATTATACCTAAATTCTGTTTTAAATTGTGTTGACTGATACCCTAAACCAGCTTTAAAATCTTGTTCACGAAAACGTGTGTTTGTGACTCTATAATTTTCGGTATTATAATCAGCATGTTCAGTTAAACTTCCTCTAAACAACATTTTAAACTTTTCTCCAGAAGATTTATAGCCAGCACCAGCTTTATAACCTTGTGTGTTACTAAAATAAGTTCCATTAACATCTCCTGTTGCTGTATTTTGTTGAGCAAATTTTTCTGGATTTAAGTATAAAACACCACCAAGCGCATCACTACCATATAATAAAGACGCAGGTCCTTTTATAATTTCAACACTCTCAATACCTGTATCGCTTATTCCTAACCCGTGTTCACTTCCAAACTGCTGGTTTTCTAATCTTACACCTTGTGTGTATACAAGCACTCTATTAGAGCTTAATCCTCTTATTACTGGTTTACCAATACTTGCACCTGTAGTAATACTCTCTACTCCTGGAATACTTGTTATACCTTGAGCTAATGTTGTTGCACCATTACGCTGTAAGTCAGCAACGGTTTCATGCTCTACTTTCATTACATTTTCACTTTGTAATTTATGAAAAGGTGTTGAGATAATAACAGCTTCCATCTCTATTGCTGTGGGCATTAATTTTATTGATAATGCAGTTTCAACTGGTATAGAAATTGTTTGAGACTGTGTTTCATAACCAATAATAGAATATACAATCTTGTAGTTTCCAGATGGCATGTTTTTTAATTCAAAAAAACCATTCTCATCTGTATATGTTCCTTTTTCTAATTGAGGCAAATAAACATTTACATAGCCTATTGGCTCACTTGTTTGGCTATCTGTTAATTGACCTTTTAATGTATTTTGTGCATAAATTGTTGGTATTGCAAGAAACAGCAATACTCTTAAAATAAATTTCATGTGTATTTTAATTTAATAGTTAATCTGTGCTGATAAGATTTTCAGCTATATATATAAAAGAGAATTAACTATAATGTGGTGGACCACGAAGTGAAAAATGAAGCCTTTGATAGTCACTCAAAAAATCATATTGAGTGTTCGTTATTTTTTTTCTGTAAGAAATTTTTATAAAATCATACGCTGGGCTTGATATAGTAAACAAATTACTTAATTGAAACTTGTAAAAATCACAATCAAAATGGTACTCATGTAAATGCGCATCAGATTTATTATCTAAACACTGAACTACATCATGAGAATGGTGTTCAAAAGTATGAAGTAATTTAATTGCAGAAGGCACCAAAATAGTCATTGCAAGACATATTGCAAGACTTTTAAAGATAATATGGTTTTTAATTTGTTGCACTATTAATCTACAAAACGTTTTAGTCCCATTTTACGAAGCATCTTTTTTTCAAATTCCCAAAAGAATTTAAACTGCCCAAAAAGCCACCCAAAGGTAACTAATAATATTTGATAAAAAATGAGGCCAATTATAATATATAAAACCCAATAAACAACAATATTTAAGTTTTCTTTAGTAATTCCTAATAGTTTTATTATAGGCCTACTTATAAACATAGATGATGTGCCTGTAATTGCAAAAACAATAAAAATGCGAATCATTTCCCATTTGTAGGTAACAATCCATCTGTTTTCTAATTTTTTAAAGCAAAACAATGTAATCTTTAAAAGCACATAGAAAATAACGGCAGAGATAGCTATTATAAAAGGTAATGATAAATCTTTGAAAAAAGCGTAAGATAACCTAAAAGCACTGTATCCTAAACCAAAAACTCCTAAAAACGGAAAAATCAACTGCCAATCGTGCTGTATTTCCCAAGTTTGTTTAAATTTTTTCATAGACTACAAATGCTATTGCAAATATATTCTAAATTCTTGGAACAAACCCTGTTAATTGTTGTTTGTAGGTAAGCTGAAAGTAAATAAAGTAGTTATATAACTTATAATTAACTTCATAGCCATAATCAATATTTTGATTATAGTTTATTTGCATTTCATAAAGGTTAGGATTATATCTACTTGGTTGCATTACTCTATTATTCCATGCTGTGACATACTGAATGTTTCTGCTTTCTAAAAACGCTTTAGAGTAAAACCCTTCAGGTTTTGCAACACTTATTAACCATGTATTAAACCCTGGTTCTATTATAATTATTTCATATTCAACATCATCATTTGCTATTCTAACAGTGTCATTATCTACCTGATTTTGAATAACATCTTCATGAGATGTTTTTGTACTATGACTTGATTTGCAGTTGTATACCAAAAAACAAACAGCTATTATATATATAAGATTTTTCATAGAAACACTTTTATTATAATATACAAAATTCATTTTATTTACTTACAAAAAAAGCCAAACAAAAACTGCTTGGCTTGATATTATTAAAGGTTTTTAAGGTGATTATTTACCAAACAAACCACCTAGCAATCCACCAAGACCGCCTTTCTTTTTACTACTTCCTAGTACCATTCCTGCAACATCATCAACAACACTGCCATCTCCATCAGCATCAAGAATAGCTTCTAAAAAGCTTTGTTCTTGTTGTGGAGAATTTCCTTGTATTAAACCACCTAAAAGTCCTTCAAGACCTGATGAAGAGCTTACATTACTTTGTTGTTTTTGTTTTCCTAAAATCCCCATTAAAATTGGTGCAGCCACTTTTAATATTTGAGCTACAGAACCTGCATCCATACCAGACTTAGCTCCTAATGCTTGCTCTACATTTTGTTGTTTATTTCCTAATACATGACCAAGAATTTTGCTTCCGTCACTTATAACACTATCATCAACACCACCGCTAAATAAACCTCCTAGGTTATCTAAAATACTTCCGTCGTGTTTTGAGTTTAAAGCACTCATTAAGCCTTCTGCACCTTGTGGTGTAGAAGCGTTACGCTTCATAGCTTGCATAAGAACTGGCATTGCCATTGTTAATACGCTTGCTGTTTTATCTTCTGGTTGGTTGGTTTGACCTGAAACACCATTAATAATGGTTTTTCCAAGGTCACTGTTTAATAAGTCTAAAATTCCTGACATTGCTCTTGTTTTTAAATTGAATGTTAATTTACAAAAAAAGCTTATAAATATTAAATATTTACAAGCTTTTAGGTTATTTTTTTGTTAGCTTAATTAAGCTTCTTGAGTCTTTAAAAGACTGATTATTTGCGATGCTAATTCTAGGCCTATTCTATCTTGTGCTTCGTTTGTAGCAGCTCCAATGTGTGGTGTTAATGAAATTTTACCGTTCATTAATACCTGAATAGCTGGTGTAGGTTCTTCTTCAAAAGTATCTAAACCTGCAAATGCTACTTTACCTGATTCTATAGCTTTTATTAAGGCTACTTCGTCTATAACGCCACCACGAGCAGCATTAATAATACCAACACCATCTTTCATTATTTCAAATTCTTTATCAGAAATGATATAACCGTCTTGTGCTGGTACATGTAGAGAAATAAAATCAGCATGTTTTAAAACATCTTTCATAGGTTCTGTTTCAATTTCTACATTTATAAACTGACCGTTGTAAAACTCAACTTTAATATCTGCTTTACCTACAAATTTATCACTAGCTACAACACGCATTCCTACTCCTAATGCTATTTTTGCTACTTCACGACCTATACGACCAAACCCTATAATTCCTAATGTTTTTCCTTTAAGCTCCATACCTTTTGCATAGTTCTTTTTTAAGGATTTGAATTGTGTATCACCATCTAATGGCATGTTACGGTTTGAGTCATGAAGAAAACGCACGCCACCAAACAGGTGAGCAAATACTAATTCTGCAACGGAATGTGATGATGCCGCAGGTGTATTTATTACGTGAATACCTTTACCACGTGCATATTCTACATCTATATTATCCATACCAACGCCACCACGACCTATAACTTTAAGGTCTGGACATGCATCAATAAGGTCTTTGCGTACTTTTGTAGCACTTCTTACTAATAAAACATCAATAGCGTTATCGTTTATATAGTTTATTAGTTGTTCTTGAGCAACTGTTGTTGTGCTTACTTCAAAACCTCCTTGCTCTAAAGCTTCAATTCCGCTATTTGAAATTCCGTCGTTTGCTAATACTTTCATAATTGTTTTCTGCCTTAACAGGTATTTTTTATTAAACTTTATCTTTTAGGCTTTTCTTTCTAATTCACTCATTACATCAACTAGAACACCTACGCTATCTAGTGACATTGCGTTGTACATAGACGCTCTATAACCTCCTACACTTCTATGACCGTTAAGGCCATTTATTCCTGCTTCTTTTACCATAGTATCAAATGTTTCTTTTAGGTTTTCATTGACAATATTGAAGGTAGCATTCATGTGAGAACGATCACTTTTTGTAGCAAAACCTTTAAAAAGTGGGTTTAAGTCTATTTCAGAATAGATTAGTTGTGCTTTTTTGTCATTTTCTTTTTCAATAGCTTCTATACCGCCAAGGTTTTTAAGCCATTCAAGTGTTAACATACTTGTGTAAACAGCAAAAACTGGTGGTGTATTAAACATACTACTTTTATCAATATGCACTTTATAATCCATCATAGAAGGGATTTTACGAGATACTTTTCCTAAAATATCCTCTTTTACAACAACTAGTGTTGTTCCGGCAGGTCCCATATTTTTTTGAGCTCCAGCATAGATTAAATCAAACTTTGAAAAATCTAACTGGCGTGAAAAAATATCGCTACTCATATCGCAAACCATAGGGATTGGTGAGTTTGGAAATTCTTTCATTTGCGTACCAAATATGGTGTTGTTTGATGTACAGTGAAAATAATCGTAATCTTCAGGAATATCGTATCCTTTAGGAATGTAATTGTAGTTAGCATCTTTTGAAGAAGCTACTTCGTAAATATCATCATAAATTTGAGCTTCTTTAATTGCTTTTGCTGCCCAAGTACCTGTGTTTAGGTATCCTGCTCTTTTTTCTAAAAGGTTTAAAGCAACCATTAAAAACTGTGTGCTAGCACCACCTTGTAAAAATAAGGCTTTATAGCCTTTGCCTTCAAGTCCTAAAAGCTCTAGAGCTAAAGCGCGTGCTTTTTCCATAACATCAACAAATGGTTTGCTTCTATGGGAAATCTCTATAAGTGATAAGCCGTTGTCAAAATCTAGTATGGCTTCTGATGCTTTTTGAAGCACTTCTTGAGGTAAAATGCAAGGTCCTGCACTAAAGTTATGTCGTTTCATTTTATTATATAAATATTTATCAGAGATTATCACCAAAATGGTTATGGCGAATTAAATTTAACAGTAACAAAGGTGCTAAATTCTAATAAAAAACCTGTTAAATAATTAATAATTTATCAACTATATTTTTAACAAAAACTCAATGATATCTACCGAATCAGCATAGTCCCAAAGTTGTGGGTTTTGTGTTTGACCAAAAGCGATATCGTTTGAATTAAGACCTTTTGAAACGACACACTGTATTTTATTAGCGTCTGTTTTAAGTTTTTTGTTTAGGGTTTCTAGACTGCTATATTGTTCATAAAAAATAGTTGCTATAGGAGATGCATAGCTTTCGTCTTCTTTTAGCATTAAAAAACCGTTTTCTAGCATATTAAACTCGCTCATTAAATAAACGGCTTTGTTATAATCATAGTTGTTGGCGTATTTTGCCTTGTCTATTATAGGATGCCAGTGGTACATGGCCTTAAAAAAGCTATCAAAGTTATAGTATTCAGGTACGAAAAGTTTAGAAACATTTCTACAACCTAAACCATAGTATCTAAAAATATCCTCTGAAAGTTTTTTTAGGTCGTCTTCTGTTTCATTGCCTGTAAGTATGGCTACGGAGTTTCTGTTTTTTCTGATAACAGCTGGTTTTCCTTTGAAGTAGTATTCAAAATAGCGGGCGGTATTATCGCTTCCGGTTGCTATTACCGCATCAAAGTTAGATAGTTTTTCTTCGGTAAATGTGATACGTCCTTTAAATTCTGGCGCAACATATTCTAGATATTTGGCTAGAAAAGGTAATAATTGCTTGTCATTTGATGATTGTTTAACCACAACATTATGCCCTGAAAGTAGTACCGAAATAAAGTCGTGAAACCCAACTAGCGGAATGTTTCCTGCCATAATAATGGCAACATTTTTTTGAGAAACATCCTTAAAGTTATAGTTACCTAACCATTGGTTAATATTACTATCTGTCAATAAATTAGACCAACCGCTTAAAGCATACACTATATTCTCTTGTGTGAACCAACCGTTATGTTCTTCGGCTAATTTTATTTGATGCTTAAACCCATCAAAAAACAAATCGTTATGAAGTATGTCTTGTTTTTTTTCAAAAGGTGTGACTGAAAACTGGCTTAAAAAGGTTCCTAATTTTACAAAAGCATCAATTCTTTGCGGTAAGTTCATTCTAATTTGGTTATGAATGGTTTTGGCTTTATTTTTGTACAAAGTTAGAAAAATAAAACTCTGAAATAGAAAAAATGCTATGGCAATTATAATAACAGATGAATGTATAAACTGTGGTGCTTGTGAGCCTGAATGCCCAAACACTGCTATTTATGAAGGTGCAGACGATTGGAGATACAATGATGGCACGAGCCTAAACGGTAGTATTGTGCTTCCTAACGGAAATGCTGTGGATGCAGATGAAGCTCAAGAGCCTTTAAGTGACGAGATATACTATATTGTACCAGATAAATGTACCGAGTGTAAAGGATTTCATGAAGAACCACAATGTGCGGCTGTATGCCCTGTAGATTGTTGTGTTCCTGATGATGACCATGTAGAAACCGACGAAGAGCTTTTAGGTAAGCAACGTTTTATGCACCCTGAAGATTAAGGGGTTGCATCTATTTTTATAAATGAGAAAAAACCTCAAACTGTATGTTTGAGGTTTTTTTATTATCATGTTTTTAGTAGGTATACAACTTACAAGCTAGCTACTACTCTATCTAAAAAGGCTTGGTATTGCTTAAGTTCATGAGGTACATCAGCATTTTTTTCCATGTCATGAAAATGGTGAGATGCTAATAATGACATTCCTGTAAAGGCATTCATTTTATGAAAGCCAAACATCACGCCATCATCTACACTTTTTTGATCAAAAAATTCATCCTTTAGTATAAAGGCTGTTTTTGGAGCGTTCCAGCTTGTTGTTAAAATATATTTTTTATCGTGTATTAAACCTCCTGTGCCGTAGTTTATTTCGGGGTTTGACCTGCTTCTACCATCACTTTTATAAATACCGTTTTGATGACCTTCTGTAAAGACTTCGTCTATATATTTTTTGAATCCGAAAGATATTTGAAACCACCATATAGGTGTGTGATATATAATAATATCTGCCCATTTAAACTTTTCTACTTCTTCTTTTGCATCATAATGTTCGCCAACGTAGGTTGCTTTTACTTGAAAATCTTTTAGTGTGTTAAAGTAAACTACAAGAGATTTTTAGGAATAAGATGCCGAAATGGCTGTGTAGGAATGAAACTTTCCAGTTGGTGATTGATGATATTTAATAACTGAAAGAACATGGTCAATAACTGTATATGAGTAGTGAGTTGTTAGTAGTGAGAGGTTGATTGATTAATGCTTTGTGTTGTGTGTTTTGTATGATAGGTGGTGATTTTCATTCTTTTTTGCATTGCCAAAAAAAGAAACAAAAAACGCTAGACTGACTAGTTCTTTCCTAAATTGACCAACGCATCCTAAACCTTCTGATCTTATCTATTCATTTTTGAGGGACCAAAAACGAAACAAAAAGTCCTTTTACTGTCGGTAGGCATTTCGCTTTTCAGCGAACCACACCCAAAACTTCGCGGGTGCGCCAGCTCGCAGGCTGGCTCCTTCGCTAAAATGATTTATTGAATCATTTTTTATCGCTCGGCACCCTGAATCTCGAAGCTTTTGTGTGTTATGCTTACGACAGCTGTTTTCCTGCTGTGCAGGAATTGGGTTTGTGGTGAGTAGTGATTTTGAATGGGAGATTGATTGCGCTCTCCTACTTTACTATTTTGTTTTTAATTGTTTGTTTTTATGTGAGGTACGGGTGTAAATTTATGTTTATATGACAAAAAGTGGTTTTATTTTATAAAAAATCTGTTAGATTTGTAGGTATATATATAATAAAAATAAACACACTAGTGTGTTTATCCATACGTTGTGGGTAATTATGACCAACATTTCGGC
>NZ_JBLXHI010000004.1:0-230397 GCF_048381695.1 Corallibacter sp.
TATCGATGTAATATTGACTAATCACTATATTTATTTTATATTAGAGAAATATTGAATCTATAGATATATGCATGTAGTAATAGAGGCTTGTATAAATACACTTTTAAAATCGAATACCATATTGAATGTCATAGATAAAAGTGACTTTTGTAACGATACCATACCGCCTTTTTATTCTAATTTAGGTAAACACTTCAGACACATCTTTGACTTTTATAACGCTATTTTAGCTTTTGATCAAAAATATATCGTTGACCTTACTATTAAATCTAGAAATTCTATTGCTGAATGTTACTGGTATAATTTAAAGTTATAAACTTTAATAAAATAAAAAAGCCTACCGTAAAAGGTAGGCTTTTTATAATGTTATTAGATTATTTATTTTATGCTTTTAAAACACCTCTTGAAATAACAATTTTTTGAATTTCAGAAGTCCCTTCATAAATTTGAGTAATTTTAGCATCTCTCATAAGGCGTTCTACGTGGTATTCTTTAACAAACCCGTTTCCACCGTGTATTTGAACAGCTTCAACACTTTGTTCCATAGCTACCTTACTAGCATAAAGTTTTGCCATAGCACTAGACATATCATAATTATTACCTTGATCTTTGTCCCAAGCAGCTTTCATGACTAACATACGAGCCGCTTCTATTTCTGTAGCCATATCTGCAAGTTTGAAAGCTATAGCCTGATGGTTTGATATTTCAGTACCAAATGCTTTACGTTCTTTACTGTATTTTAATGCTAATTCATAGGCTCCAGATGCAATTCCAAGTGCTTGAGCAGCAATACCTATACGACCACCAGAAAGAGTTTTCATTGCAAATTTAAATCCAAAACCGTCTTCTCCAATTCTATTTTCTTTAGGAACTTTAACATCGTTAAATTGAAGCGTATGTGTGTCACTACCTCTAATTCCTAACTTATCTTCTTTAGGGCCTATATCAAATCCAGGAGTTCCTTTTTCAACAATAAAAGCATTAATACCTCTATGTCCTTTTTCTCTATCAGTTTGGGCTATAACAAGATATACTTCAGCTCTACCGCCGTTTGTAATCCAGTTTTTTGTACCATTAATTACATAATGATCACCCATATCTATTGCAGTTGTTTTTTGAGAAGTGGCGTCACTACCAGCTTCAGGTTCACTTAAACAAAAAGCACCAATGCATTCGCCAGTAGCAAGTTTAGTTAAATATTTTTGCTTTTGTTCTTCAGATCCATAAGCCTCAAGTCCATAACAAACTAGAGAATTATTTACAGAAACCATTACAGAAGCAGATGCATCTATTTTTGAAAGTTCTTCCATAATAAGTACGTAAGAAATGGCATCCATACCGCTTCCTCCGTATTTTGGGTCTACCATAATTCCCATGAAACCAAGTTCTCCCATTTTTCTAACTAATTCGTCAGGGAAAGTTTGTGCATTATCGCGTTCTATAACACCTGGAAGTAATTCGGTTTGCGCAAAATCTCGTGCTGCATCACGAATCATAAGGTGTTCTTCTGTAAGAGTAAAATCCATAAATAATGATTATTGAATTGATAAAAAATGATTACAAATATAGGTGTTTAATGGTATTTTTTCAATCAACTATTGTTATTTTTACAGATATGATTAAGAAGTATTATAATGTTATAGGAGTGATGTCTGGTACTTCACTAGATGGTGTTGATTTGGTTTATGTAACTTTTACTTTAAACGACACATGGGAGTTTACAACAAGTTATTCTGAAACCTATGCGTATCCTGATAAATGGAAGTTGCAGTTAAGTAATTTGACAGATATGTCAAACGAAGACCTTAAAGTGTTTGATAGAGATTACACCGCTTTTTTAGCTGATAGAATCAATACTTTTATTAGAGATAATAATCTGGTCGATATTGATTTTATTGCTTCTCATGGTCATACAGCTTTGCATCAACCAGATTTAGGTTTAACTTATCAAATAGGAAATTTACCTGAAATTTCTAAAATCTTAAATAAAACAGTGGTATGTGATTTTAGAACCCAAGATGTAGCGCTAGGAGGTCAAGGAGCACCATTAGTTCCTGTTGGTGATAAATTACTGTTTTCTAATTATGATTATTGTATTAATTTAGGAGGATTTGCCAATATATCTTCAGAGTTTTCGGGTAATCGTATAGCTTATGATATTTGTCCAGTTAATATAGTTTTAAATTATTACGTAAGTCAATTAGGGAAGCTTTTTGATGATAAAGGCGCTATTGCTAAATCAGGAAATGTACATCAAGAATTATTAAGTAAGCTTAACAGTTTAAAGTTTTATGAAAAGAGTCACCCTAAATCATTAGGTTTAGAATGGGTTAAAGAAAATATATTTTCACTCATTAATAAATACAATATAGACACAAAGGATATTTTAAGAACTTTTGTAGAACATATTGCTGATCAAATTGCAAAAGAGATAAATCAAACAAAAAAATCCTCTGTTCTAATTACTGGAGGAGGCGCTTATAATACATTCTTAATAAGCAAAATAAAAGAGAAAACTAAACACGAAATTAGTATTCCTAATAGCACAATAATTGAATTTAAGGAAGCCATAATTTTTGGTTTTTTAGGTGTGTTAAAACTTCGTAATGAAGTTAACTGTTTAGCCAGTGTAACTGGAGCTAAATTCAATCATAGTTCAGGTGTTGTTTATAGGATATAAAATTATTATAAATTTAATATTTAAGGGTGTTTAGTTTTTTATATTTGTCAATATAATAACACTAACTAATGAAAGAATTACTTCACAAGTATGAGGCTAAAGAGCCTGAAATTATATTTAATTGGAAAGATCCTGAAACCGAAGCAGAAGGTTGGACCGTAATAAACTCATTAAGAGGCGGTGCAGCTGGAGGCGGAACTAGAATGCGAAAAGGTTTAGACATGAATGAGGTATTGTCACTTGCAAAAACTATGGAAGTGAAATTTACAGTATCAGGACCAGCCATAGGAGGTGCTAAATCAGGAATTAATTTTGATCCTAAAGACCCAAGAAAAAAAGGTGTTTTAGAACGTTGGTACAAAGCGGTTTCACCTCTGTTAAAAAGTTATTACGGAACAGGAGGCGATCTTAATGTAGATGAAATACATGAAGTTATTCCTATTACAGAAGAGAGTGGTGTTTGGCACCCACAAGAAGGTGTTTTTGAAGGACATTTTAAACCTACACAAGCTGATAAAATAAACCGAATAGGACAATTACGTCAAGGTGTTATCAAGGTAATTGAAAACCCAAACTTCTCACCAGACGTGAAAAAGAAATATACCATAGCAGATATGATTACTGGTTTTGGAGTAGCTGAAGCCGTAAAACAATATTATACCATATATGGAGGCTCTGTAAAAGGAAAAACAGCCATAGTTCAAGGGTTTGGTAATGTTGGTGCTGCAGCGGCTTTTTATTTGTCTCAAATGGGAGCAAAAATTGTAGGGATTATAGATATAGCAGGAGGATTAATTAAAGAAGATGGTTTCACTTTTGATGAAATTACAGAGCTGTTTTTAGCTAAAACAGGAAACACGTTAGTTCATGATAATCTCATTCCTTTTGAAGAAATGAATGAAAAAATATGGAGCTTACAAACAGAAATTTTTATGCCATGTGCAGCCTCAAGATTAATAACAAGAGGTCAAATAGATCAAATGATTGATAGTGGTTTAGAAGTTATATCTTGTGGAGCAAATGTTCCTTTTGCAGATAAAGAAATATTTTTTGGACCAATAATGGAACATACAGACAAACGCGTAAGTTTAATTCCAGATTTTATTTCAAATTGTGGTATGGCTCGCGTATTTGCTTATTTTATGGAAGGGCGTGTGCAAATGACAGACGAAGCTATATTTAATGATACTTCAAATATTATAAAACAAGCCATTCAAAACGTATATAATCAAAATAATTCACAAACAGGTATTAGTGAGACAGCATTCGAAATCGCTTTAAGCCAACTTATATAAAACTACATGGAAACAGCAATTATTTTAGTATTTGTAATAGGCTATTTAGCCATTACTTTAGAACATAATTTAAAAATAGATAAACTTATACCAGCTTTGGTTATGATGGCCATATGTTGGGCATTAATAGCTTTAGGGTTAGATAGTTTCACACAATGGTTTAATTCAGCTGAACATGCTTTATTAGACAATTTCGGATTGCTAGGTCATGAAGAGAAGTTACATCTTATGGAGGAAACTTTACTTCATCATTTAGGTAAAACTGCTGAAATTTTAGTGTTTTTATTAGGAGCAATGACCATCGTTGAAATCATTGATTATTTTGATGGATTCTCAACTATAAAAAGCTTTGTAAAAACAAAAAGTAAAAAACGTATTCTATGGATATTTGCCTTTTTAGCATTTTTCTTATCAGCTATAATTGATAACTTAACAGCAACTATAGTACTTATCTCTATATTACAGAAATTAGTACATGATAAAGATGTACGTATTTGGTATGCAGGACTTATTATCATAGCAGCGAATGCAGGAGGTGCTTGGTCTCCTATCGGAGATGTTACAACAACAATGTTATGGATAGGTAAAAAAGTAACTACAGGACACTTATTTGTTTACTTATTTATACCATCATTATTATGTATGCTTGTACCAACATTTATAGCATCATTTTTACCTGCATTCAAGGGGCAATTAGAAAATAATGAGGAACAAGATGAAAAACCTAAAAGTAGATTTAGTGCAACTATGCTTTATTTAGGATTAGGAGGTATTGTTTCTGTACCAATATTTAAAACAGTTACTCACTTACCTCCATACGTTGGTATGATGTTGGCATTAGGAGTTGTAGCTGTATTTGCTGAAATTTATAGCAGCTCTAAATTTACACTATCTCATGCAGAGCACCAAGGAGGAGATTCTGAAGGACATCATAGTCCGGTGCATCATTCACTATCTAAAATAGAAATGCCAAGTATTTTATTCTTTTTAGGTATATTAATGGCCGTTGCCGCATTAGAGTCATTAGGAATTCTGTTTGGTTTTGCTCAATCTTTACAAGATAATATGCCTATGTTAGGTACAGAGTTACATCATGAAGGTGTTTCTGACGTTGTTGTATTATTATTAGGAGTAGGTTCTGCTGTAATAGATAATGTACCGTTAGTAGCAGCTAGTTTAGGAATGTTTTCTCAACCAATTGATAATGAGTTATGGCATTTTATAGCATATTCAGCAGGAACAGGTGGAAGTATGTTAATCATTGGCTCTGCAGCAGGAGTGGTAGCAATGGGAATGGAGAAAATCAACTTTTTCTGGTACCTTAAAAAAATCTCTTGGTTAGCCTTGTTAGGTTTCCTAGTAGGTGCAGCTGCATTTATGGTAACAAGAACCTTAATTCCTTAACAAGGGATATAATTTGTAGCAAAAAATAACGTTATTCAATAAAATAAAAGATAGTAAATGATAAATACTTTAATACAAGATGGCGCAGAATTGCTTAATGAAGAAGAGCCTGTAGAAAAAACCCTATCTATTATAGAGTTAATTAGTAGTGGTGGAGTAGCAGGTCAAATCATTATAGGTATATTATTTATATTACTAGTTGTAGCTAGTTATATTTATTTTGAAAGACTGTTTGCAATTAAGGCAGCTTCTAAAATAGATGCCAATTTTATGAATCAAATAAAAGACCATGTAAGTAATGGAAAAATTGATTCAGCTCAAATGCTATGCGCTCAAGTAAATACGCCTGTATCTAGATTGATAAATAAAGGTATTACTAGAATAGGAAAACCATTAGAAGACATAAATACTGCAATAGAAAATGCAGGAAGATTAGAAGTTTATGGTTTAGAAAAAAATGTTAGTGTATTAGCAACAATATCAGGAGCAGCTCCTATGATTGGTTTTTTAGGTACAGTTATAGGTATGATTTTATCTATTTTTGAAATTGCAAATTCTGGAGGTCAAATAGATATTAAACTTCTAGCAGATGGTTTATATACAGCCATGACAACAACAGTAGCAGGACTTATAGTTGGTATTGTAGGCTATATTGCTTATAATCATCTCGTAGTAAAAACAGACAAAGTGGTTTATCAAATGGAAGCAAATTCTTTAGAATTTTTAGATCATTTAAACGAGCCTATTTAATGAATATTAGAGGAAGAAATAAAGTAACACCAGAATTCAATATGTCATCAATGACAGATATTGTTTTTTTGTTATTAATATTTTTTATGCTAGCATCAACCTTGGTAACAACAAGTGCAATAGACATTTTATTACCAAAAGCTAGCGGAAAAACCGAAAACAAAAAATCTGTAGCTGTTAGTATAACTAAAGATTTAAGGTATTATATAGATCAAAAACTTGTAGGAGAAAGTGTTTTAGAAAATGAATTACTTACTGCTTTATCAAGTCAAGATAAACCAACTATAGTTTTAAGAGCAGAAAAATCTGTTCCTGTAGACAATGTGGTAAAAGTAATGGATATTGCAAATAGAAATAAATTTAAAGTAATTCTTGCTGTAAAACCCCAATAAACATGAGGTATTTAAAGACCAAACACGAACGTAATTCAGCAAAAATAACAGCACTTTTAGTGTTGATTATTTTACTGTTATTGTTTGTGGTAGGTCCGCCTTATATGGATCCTCCGGAGGAATATGGTGTTGCTGTCAATTTTGGAAACTCTAGTGTGGGTTCTGGTAATACACAGCCAATAAAACCTGTAAAATCAGAGCCAAGAGAAATTCCAAAGCCTCCTCAAGAGGCAGTGTCTCAACCTCAAGAGAGCCAACCAGAAGCTGCTTCAGCAGAAAAAACTAAAGCTGAAGATGTTTTAACTCAAACAAACGAGGAAGCCATTGCCATAAAAAAACAAAAAGAAGCTCAAGCAAAAGCGAAAGCCGAAGCAGATGCCAAGGCAAAAGCTAAAGCAGAGGCAGACGCTAAGGCAAAAGCTGAAGCAGAAAGAATTGCAAAAGAAAAAGCCGAACAAGAAGCCAAAAAGAAAAAACTGGATGCTTTAATAGGCGGAGTAAGCAAGTCTAATGGAACTGAGTCTGGAAGCGAGGGCGATGATAACCAAGCAGGAGATAAAGGACAACTTAATGGAGACCCTTATGCTCCTAGCTATTTTGGTGGACCAGGTAGTGGTAACGGAGGCGTTGGTTATGGACTTAATGGCAGAGGAAAAGCTACTTACAAAAAGTTAAAACAAGATTGTAATGAGTCTGGATTGGTAATTGTAAAAATTATAGTAAATAGAAACGGTAATGTAATAGAGGCAATTCCAGGTGTAAAAGGAACAACAAACAAAACACAATGCCTTTTAGAACCAGCAAAAAAAATCGCACTATCTCATAAGTGGAGAGCTGATAGTAATGCACCAACAAAACAGGTAGGTTTTGTAAAAGTAAACTTCAATTTAGGGCAGTAAGTCATGACATATAAAGATACTATTGATTGGATGTTTTCTAGACTGCCAATGTATCAAAGACAAGGTAAAATAGCTTATAAAGCAGATTTAGTAAACACTATTCGCCTTGCAAAACATTTAAAGAATCCTGAAAAATCTCTACATACGATTCATGTAGCAGGAACTAACGGAAAAGGCTCTACAAGTCATATGTTGGCTTCTGTTTTACAAGAAGCAGGCTTTAAGGTAGGATTATTTACATCACCGCATTTAAAAGACTTTCGTGAACGTATCAAAGTTAATGGTCGTTTAGTTAGTAAAGCATTTGTTATAGGTTTTATAAAACGAAATAAAGCGTTTTTAGAAGCTAATAAACTATCTTTTTTTGAAATGACTTCTGGGATGGCTTTTGAGTTTTTTAAAAAACAAAACGTTGATATAGCTGTTATAGAAGTTGGTTTAGGTGGCAGATTAGATTCTACAAACATAATAACACCTAAAGTTTCAGTGATTACTAATATTGGTTTAGATCACATTCAGTTTTTAGGGAATACGTTAAAAGAAATTGCCAGAGAAAAGGCAGGTATTATAAAACCTCAAGTTCCAGTTGTTATTGGCGAGACACAAGAAGAAACGACTCCTGTTTTTAAAAGTATTGCAAAACAGAATAATAGCTCTATTTATTTTGCAGACCAATTAATAAATGAAACTTATGAAAGTGATTTAAAAGGAAGCTACCAACAGAATAATATTAAAACTGTATTACAAACGCTAAAAATTCTAAATGGTGTTGAACATTACAGCATTTCAAAATCCTCTATCATAAAAGGTCTAAATAATGTAGTAAAAAACACGGGATTGCAAGGAAGATGGCAAGTTATTCAAAACAATCCAAAAATAATTTGTGACACAGCTCATAATAAAGAAGGCTTAACTTATGTGTTTTCTCAAATAAAAAAAGAACCTCATAAAAGTTTACATATAGTATTTGGCGTAGTAAATGATAAAGATGTCACATCAATTTTGTCACTTTTGCCAAAAAAAGCGACATATTATTTTTGTAAGCCTAATGTTCCAAGAGGATTTGATGAAAAAAAATTACAAAGCATATTTTTGTCAGAAGGGTATATAGGGAAAAGCTATAGTAGTGTAAATGAGGCTGTAAAAACGGCAAAAGAAACAGCAAATGACGATGACTTAATATTCATTGGAGGGAGTACTTTTGTAGTAGCAGAAATTTTTTGAATTTTTTTTCAAAAAAAGTTTTGAGATATCAAAAAGTGCTCTATATTTGCAGTCCAAATAACAAGGGCGCGTAGCTCAGTTGGTTCAGAGCACTTGGTTTACACCCAAGGGGTCAGGGGTTCGAATCCCTTCGCGCCCACAGAAATTAAAACTCTAAAGATTTTCTTTAGAGTTTTTTTTTGTGCTAAATTTGTAAGAACTATCTTTAGTTTATGATTGCAAATAAAATTAGGAGCCTTTATAAAGACATTTTTAAGTCTTACGATAATCCATCTTTAGAAAAACATATAGAGAAGATTATTGAACTAGATACATACCTTCCTCATAGCTCAACTTTTTTTTGTATTACCAATACTCAAGACTTAACTTTTGAATATATAAGTAAAAATATGTACCCTTGTGTAGGTCTCGATATAGAAAAGCTAAAACAAGACGCTATGAGATACTTTTGGAGTAGAATACACCCAGAAGATGTAGAACAGTGGTTAGCGGCTTTAAATGCGTTAATGGAGTTTACTTTGAGGGAGATTCCTGAAACCGTTAGAAAGAAGATGAGCTATACTTGGAATTATAGGTTTAAAAATGGAAATGATGAGTATGTAAATATTATACAAAATACAACTCCTTTAGAGTTTGATAGCGCAATGAAACCCATTATTGGACTTGCGCATTATACAGTGTTGGATCCTAAAATTAAACTTCAGGTTACTGCGACAGCAAAATTCTTAAATGATAACGATGAGTATGAAACATTATACTTTAATAATTTTTCACAAAAACTACTAGCCAATACTGTTAGCAATAGAGAAAGAGATATAATTAGACTTTTGGTGTTAAGCTATTCTAGTAAAGAAATAGGAGATAAATTAAGCATTAGCCCTAATACAGTTGATACCCACAGGCGAAATATTTTAAAGAAATTAAATTTAAATTCAACAGGTGAATTAGTAGGTATGTTAAAACTGAATAGACATTTAATATAAAAAATACTCAATTTGAGTATTGTGTATACTTAAAAAAATTCAGAATTTTACACTGCTATTAATTAATTTGTAGGGAATTATAAAAAGGCCATAGCCTAAAGTATTTATTTACTTTAGGCTTTTTTAATTATATCAAGTCTATAATACGCTCAAGAGCCATGCCTCGAGAGCCTTTTATTAAAATATAAGCGTTGTTAAACTTTTTAGTTTCCAAAAACACTTTTAATGATTCAAAACTATCAAATGTGTTTATACTCTTATTTGTATGAGACGTATTGTGAAAATTTTTACCTGTTAAAAATACTTCGGCAAATGAATTGTTATCTAAATAACTTGTGATTGCTTGATGTTCAAAATCAGAATCTTTTCCTAGTTCAAACATATCTCCTAAAAAAAGAATTTTGTTTTCATGTTTTATTTGATGAAAATTTTCAAGAGCTGCTTTCATGCTTGTTGGGTTTGCATTATAAGCATCTAATAAAATGGTATTATCTCCTTTTGTGATAAGTTGAGATCTGTTGTTACTTGGTGTATAACCTTCTATTGCTTTTTTTATATTGTTTAGAGGTACTTTGAAATGATTACCAATAGCAATAGCAATGGCAATGTTTGTATAATTATATTTTCCGGTAAGTTTAGAATCTATTTTAGTATTTTGATATGAGACAGACACATAGGGCTGGCATTCTAAAAAAGAAATGGTTTCACTGTTGAAAGTAACAATGTTACTATAACCTTTTGTTTGATTTAGTTGAACTGCATCATCAGTATTTATAAATATTGTTTTATTGTTTTCTTTTAGGTGATTGTATAGTTCAGATTTGGCTTTTATCACACCTTCAATACTACCAAAACCTTCTAGATGGGCTTTTCCAAAATTTGTGATAACACCATAATCTGGTAAAGCTATATTGCATAAAAAAGCAATTTCATTAGCATGGTTTGCACCCATTTCAACAATACCTATTTCTGTTGCGCTTGTCATCTTTAATAGTGTTAAAGGTACTCCTATGTGGTTATTAAGATTGCCTTTTGTAGCGCTGGTTTGATATTCTTGTGACAAGACTTCGTTTATAAGTTCTTTAGTGGTTGTTTTACCGTTGCTTCCTGTTAGAGCTACTATAGGAATAGTTAATGTTATTCTATGATGTGTAGCTAGTTTTTGCAATGTGTCTAGTGTATTACTTACTAATATGCAATGATCATTTAGTAACGCTTCTTTGCTATCTACAATACAGTATTTAGCACCTTTTTCTAAAGCTTGTTTACAAAACTTATTCCCATCAAAATTATCTCCTTTTAAAGCAAAATAGATATCATTAGGTTTAATGGTTCTAGTATCAGTAGACACGTTGTTGCTATTTAAATATAGCTGATATATTTCTTCAATTTTCATAAAATAAATGTAAAAAAAAAGTCCTGATAATTATCAGGACTTTTTTAAATATTGTTAAGTAAAATTAGTTTTTACTCTTATTTCTTCCTTTAGATTTTGATCCAACTCTAGACATTGCACATCTAAATCCAATGTAGTCTGTTGCCATATCTTGAGGGAAGTAACGACGTTGAGCAGGGTCTAACCAGTACTCTCTATCTTTCCAAGAACCTCCTTTGTAAACACGAACTTCATCGTTAATTAAAGATGTTCTTTTGTCTGACTTATCATACTCTCTAATTAATTGCCCAGCTGAATCAGATTCTACATGGTGCTTTGGAGAGTTGTACATTTTGCTTGTCATTGAATTTTTATCACCGTCTTCACCAAATTCATCTTCGTTAAAACTATCTCTGTAGTAGCGAGAAGAACGCTTATCTCCATCTCTAAAGTTTCTATTATCACTTTTATCAAAGTTAGATCTTAAGTATGTTTCGTTTTCGTCTACAGCTACTTGTAAGATTTCTCCTGGAAGGTTTCTAGCAACAACTTTTCCGTTTGGTAATGTATCATAAACAATATCATCTGTTGTTACAATTTTTACAGTACCATCATCATTGATTGCGTTTTTAGTATAAACGTTACCACGGTAGTAGTTGAAATCGTTAAACTCATCATCAACAATAGGTCTGTAAACATCAGCAACCCATTCTGCAACGTTTCCTGCCATATCATATAAACCAAAATCGTTAGGTTGGTATGATTTTACTTTGTTTGTAATATCAGCATTGTCATCAGACCATCCAGCAATACCACCATAATCACCTTTACCTTGCTTAAAGTTTGCTAATTGATCTCCTTTTATTTTACGCTTTCCTGAACGTGTATATTGTCCGTCCCAAGGATATTTTTTTCTACCTCTGTATATATTGTAGCTACGAACTTCTGTTAAACCTAAAGCTGCATATTCCCACTCAGCTTCAGTTGGTAGTCTGTATTTAGGAGAGATAATACCTGTTTCTCTTCCTGCATAAACATTTATAGTATCTCCAGAAGCAGTTGTTTGTGGTCTTCTTCTTGTGTTTTGTGGGTTTGTTAAACTATCATTACCTCCATAAACTTCTTTAGGAGCACTAATGTAAGTATCTGTATTGAAAGTTTGTCCAGCTTCTACGCTAGTTATTTTAGCATCTCTTGCAATGTATCCAGCATTTTCTAAATACATTTCGTTTACACGATCAGATCTCCAGTTAGCAAATTCAACAGCTTGAATCCAGCTAACACCAACAACAGGATATTCTCCGTAACCAGGGTGACGTAAATAGTTTTCAGTCATTACTTCGTTATAACCTAATCTATTTCTCCAAACTAAAGTATCTGGTAATGCACCATCATAAATAGCTTTAAAGTTTTCGTCTGTTGGTGGATAAATTCGTTTAATCCAATCTAAATATTCAGTATACATTTTATTGGTAACTTCAGTCTCATCCATATAGAAAGACATAACGTGTTGTTGATTTGGTGTGTTGTTCCAATCATGCATAACATCGTCTTGAACTTGTCCCATTGTAAAAGTACCACCTTCTACAAAAACTAATCCAGGAGCTGTTTCTTGCTCTTGAAATTTTGTATTGTACTGAAAACCTCCTTCTTTAGAATTTATATCCCAACCTGTTGCCCTAGAGCTATTAGAGCTAGAAGATCTTTTACAACTAGTGATAGTTATTGATATTGCTAACACTAACAATACCTTAAATGCTGTTGTTTTTTTCATATCCATACTTATTAGGTAAGCCATTTATATTTTGGAGCCGCAATATAAGAATTATCGGTTATAATACAAGCAATTTTTTAAATTTTAAACAAGAAAAAAATGTATTTCATCCTATTTATTGTGTATTACGTCGATGTTTTTTAATATTTTATCTCCATTATTATAGCTTAATAACGTGCTATTTTTTATTTTATTATTGTAAATTTGAAACGTTTTTTTAAAAAAAAATATTTTATAGTAATAACCTACAAAAATTAGCGTTATTGTAAACAATGAAAAAGAAATCTTTACTATTTGCATTTTTGCTTTTCCTAACTATGTTTTGTTTTTCTCAACAGAAACGTTTTGAAATACAATGGACTGGCACCAAAACCCTCTCTAATGAAACCTTTTCTTTAGAGGTTCCTGCTTTTAATGACAAAAATTTTAATTATAGTCTAGATAAAGGTTTACAATTTGTAGAACAGTGGAATATTGCACAAGCTTTAAACGAACAATCAGTTCAAGTTACAAATGTTTCTTATCAGAACATTTCTAGAAATGAATTAAAAGGGCTTAACGTCAATAAAATTCCTAATGCGTTAACGTATGAAATAAAAAATTCTGTTGCAAGGAATAAGCGTTCTGCTTTTTTTTCAATTTCACCTATTGTGAAACAAAACGGCGTTTTTAAAAAAATAACAGCTTTTACTGTAAATTATTCTAATGGAAATGTTGCATCAAGGAATAATTCTTTTTCTAGTAATGCTATAACAAATTCTGTGCTTGAAACTGGTCAATGGTTTAGATTTTATGTAAACAAATCAGGAGTTCACCAAATCTCAAAAGCATTTTTACAGCAAATGGGTATTAATATTAATACCATTGATCCTAGAACAATAAAGCTTTATGGAAACGGTGGTAAAATGATACCGTATGCTAATTCAGAACCATATCCAATAGATTTACAAGAAAACGCTATTCGTGTTGTTGGTGAAGAAGACGGCTTTTTTCATGAGTTTGACTACATTCTATTTTATGCACAAGGACCAGAAGGTAATATTGATGATACAACTATAAATACTCACGTAAATCCTTATACTGATACATCATATTATTACATTAATATAAGTCCTGGAAATGGAAAGCGAATACAACCTTTTTTACAACCATCAGGAAATCCAGATATAACCATCAATACATTTCATGATTATCAATATCATGAATTAGATGAGTATAATTTGGTTAGCGTAGGACGTAGGTGGTTTGGTGATCGTTTTGATGTTGAAACAAATAAAACATTTGATTTTGTTTTTCCTGATTTAATAACATCAGAACCAGTTAGGTTCAAAACAATTGTAGCTTCAGCTTCTGAAGTGCCTACCAGCATGCAGGTAAGAATAAATGGTACAGATGTTGCAAATTTAGTGATACCTGAAGTGTCTGATAGTAACTTTGCTACAGAGGCTGGTTTTACTGGTAATGTAACAGTAAATTCAGGAATGGTATCAGTAAATTATAATTTTGATAATTCTAGTAATCCCTCTGCTTCAGGTTATATAGATTATATTGCTCTAGAGGCAACAAGAGCTTTGAATTTCTCTGGAACACAATTCAAGTTTTATAATAAATCAGTAGCCCAGACATCTGGAATTGGCTTGTATAATATGACTAATGCATCACAGGTTTCAGAGATATGGAATATTACAGATATATATAATGTTACAACGTATGTTAATTCAAATGCTAGCGCTAATATTAGTTTTAAATCAACACTCGGTTCATTAAAAAAATATGTGGCAGTAACACCTTTAGATTATTACCAACCGTTATTAGCTACAAACCCTTTTGTGTTTAATCAAAATCTTAAAGGGACCATTTTTCAAAATGAACAAGGTCAGTTTCAAGATATAGATTACTTAATAATTACACCAGCATTATTATATAATCAAGCAGAACGGTTAGCACAAATAAATAGAGTGAATAATGGATTAACAGTAAAGGTTGTTACACTAGATCAAATTTACCTAGAATTCAGTTCAGGTAATCAAGATATTGGAGCTATTAGAAACTTTGTAAAATATGTATATGATAATGCAAGCTCACCAGAAAACAAGTTGAAGTATTTGTGTATGTTTGGAGATGCTTCATTTGATTATAAAGATAGAATCCGAAATAATACCAATATAGTACCGTCATGGCATGCCTATGAGAGCTTTAACCTAACAAGTTCATTTATTTCAGACGATTTTTTTGGTATGATGGATAATAATGAAGGAAGTATGCATACTGCAGATAAATTAGATATTGCTGTAGGTAGAATTCTTGCAGCTTCTCCGCAACAAGCAAATGAATTGTTATCAAAAATAGAAAACTACTACAGTCAAGCTTCTTACGGTAATTGGCGAAATAATTTTGTCGTAATATCTGATGATATTGATGAAGAATGGGAACGTGTTTTACAGGAAACTACAGATCATATTGCAGATGAAGTATCAACAGAAAAACCTTTTATCAATGCAATTAAAATTCACGCAGATGCTTTTCAACAAGAGTCAACTGCAGGAGGGCAAAGGTATCCTACAGTAAATACAGCTATTATAAATGCTCTTGAAAACGGAGCATTGGTTGTAAATTATTTTGGTCATGGTGGTGAAGATGGTCTAGCTCATGAACGTATTTTTGAAAATTCAGAAGGAGAAAACCTTAATAATGTTTGTAAGCAGACCTGTTTTATAACAGTTACCTGTGAGTATACCAGGTTTGATAATCCATTGAGGCCAACAGCAGGCGAATTTATTTATTGGAATAAAAATGGCGGAGCAATCGGACTAATTACAACGACGAGACAGATTTTCGTTAATGTTGGTATTTCATTTAACACCACATTAGATGAGTATTTATTTTCTTTTAGTGATAATGATGATTACGATGATAATGAATACCCAACAATGGCAGAAGCTTTAAGGTTAACAAAAGTTGATCCTCAAATTTCAGGTATAAGCCAAAGACGATTGGTGTTTTTTATTGGAGATCCAGCAATGAGATTAGCGTTTCCAGATCCTCAAATACGATTAACACATATTAATGATAACCCTATCGGAAGTGGTTCGGATGTATTGCAGGCATTAAGTCATGCAAAGCTAGCAGGAGAAGTTACTGATTTATCAGGAAATGTTCTTTCAAATTACAACGGAGAACTTTCTGCAACAATTTATGATAAAAACGTAGAAAGGCAAACGTTAGCCAATGATAGAGTTAGAGAAGGGAATCAGCTTATAATTATGGATTTTGAAACACTAGGTTCAATTATATTTAGAGGACAAGCAACCGTAACAAACGGACAGTTTGAATTCGATTTTATAGTGCCTAGAGATATTGGTATTCCTGTAGGACTAGGCAAAGCAAGTTTTTATGCAAAAAATGGAGAAGCTTTTCAAGATCATACAGGAGCAAATGTTACCGAATTAAGAATAGGTGGTTTAAATGAAGATGCGCCAGAAGATAACCAAGGACCATTAATAAACCTTTTTATGAATGACGAAAGTTTTGTTTCTGGAGGTATTACAAATGAATCACCAAGCTTACTTGTTAAACTTGAAGATGAAAACGGTATAAATACCGCTAGTGGTATTGGTCATGATATTGTAGCTATTATAGATGGAGATGAGACAAACCAATATGTCCTTAACGATTATTACCAAACAGATCTTGATGTTTATCAAAAAGGAAGTCTCACTTACCCATTTAGAGACTTGTCTCCAGGACTTCATACATTAACTGTAAAAGCTTGGGATGTATATAATAACTCATCAACATCAGAAATACAATTTGTAGTATACGATAAAGATCAAGGTCTCGTTATAGACCACGTGCTTAATTACCCTAATCCGTTTGTAAATTATACAGAATTTTGGTTTAATCACAATAGTCCTGAACCATTAAACGTTACGGTACAAATATTTACAGTATCAGGCAAATTGGTAAAAACACTTACAGGACAAACCAATACAGCTCAATGCTGTAATCAAGGAGGTTCAACACTTTCAAGAGATATTATTTGGGATGGGCGCGATGATTTTGGAGACCGCATAGGAAAAGGTGTTTACATCTATAAACTTACTGTAGTTTCCAGTACAACGAATAAACGTGCCGAAAAAATAGAGAAACTTGTTATACTATAATAATAATTTATATTTGTCAAAATAAACAAAATAGATGAAAAATCAGATTTTAATTTTATTAGCAGGCTTTTTTGCCACTCAAATACAAGCACAAACACTCACTACTATAGTGCCTGATAGCAATGACTCTAGAGTTATTACAACAGGGGTGCCTTTTACATTAATTGCTCCTGACGCAAGAGCGGCTTCAATGGGAGATATGGGTGTGGCAACATCTGTGGATGTGTTTTCACAGCAGTGGAATTCTTCTAAATATGCATTTTCTGAAGTAAAACAAGGAATAGGAGTTAGTTATACACCATATTTAAGTAAGCTAGTTAATGATATTTTTTTAGGAAACATTACATATTTTAATAGATTAAATGAGCAAAGTTCTTTTGCTGCAAGTTTTAAATATTTTTCTTTAGGAGACATTGAGTTAGTACAAGATGAATTTTCTCAAGCATTAGTAGAAAGACCAAATGAATTAACTTTTGATGTGTCTTACTCACTAAAATTAAGCGAACAATTTGCAATGTCTGTAGCGATGCGTTACTTAAGATCAGATTTAAAAATTAATGCTGTTGATCCAGATACTAAAGCAGCAAGCACATTTGGAGCTGATATTTCTGGATATTACCAAAGTGAAGAAGAAGCTTACAATAGTTTTAATGGGCGTACGCGTTTAGGCTTTGCTATTCAAAATATTGGGCCTAAATTTAAATATGATGAAGGCGGACAAGAAAACTTTCAACCAACAACCTTACGTTTAGGAGGTGGTTTTGATTTTATTTTAGATGATTATAATAAAATCTCTGTGACAGCTGAGGTAACTAAACTATTAGTTCCAACGCCTCCGGTAACAGGGTCCTTGATAGAGTATGAAGAAGTGAATGGAGAAGAAGGTTACCAAGAAGGAGAAGATACGCGTGTAAGTGTAGTTCCTAATTATATTATAGAGGGTAAAGATCCTAATGTAGGGTTTTTTAAAGGCATGTTTCAATCCTTTGGTGATGCGCCAGGTGGTTTCAGCGAAGAGATTAAAGAGTTTACTTGGGCATTAGGAGCCGAGTATAAATATCAGGATTCTTTTGCATTCAGAGCAGGTTATTTTAACGAGGCCGAAGATAAAGGAGCTAGAAAATTCTTTGCTATTGGTGCAGGTTTCACTTATAATGTAATTGGTATTGATTTATCATATTTGTTTTCAGCATCAAAAGTTCAAAGTCCTTTAGAGAATACACTTCGTTTCTCGTTAACCTTTAACATAGGTTCTGGTGCTTACACAGAATATTAATAAATAATACACTATTCAAATACATTAAAACTATTGCTTTTTGCAATAGTTTTTTTGTCTAAAATAGTATCAGTAACTTTAGTATCTACTAAATGAGATTTTACAATACATGAAAGAAGTAAAAATAGAATCCACATTAACGGTTTATGATAATTTTGATGAGCTACCAAAATCAGTAGCTTCATTAATGCAGCACGCTATAGAAGCTAGGCAAAAATCATATTCACCGTATTCAAAGTTTAGCGTAGGAGCTGCTTTATTATTAGATAATGGTGAAATTATTACAGGTAGTAACCAAGAAAATGCATCATATCCTTCAGGGCTTTGCGCAGAGCGAACAGCTATTTATTATGCAGGCGCAAAATACCCAGAAGCTAAAATTGTACAAATGGCCATAATAGCAGGGTCTACAATAAAACAAACAATGTCCCCAATTCCGCCTTGTGGAGCATGCAGACAAGCGATTGCAGAATATGAAATTAAACAAGAAACACCTATTGAAATCTATTTTATGGGTGAAATAGGAAAGGTTGTAAAGTCAAATTCTCTAGCAAATATTTTGCCATTAGTTTTTGATAAATCGTTTCTATAACGTTTTCGAAAAAAAATTACGAATTACTGTTTTTTCATTAATGTGTAAAGTGTTACTTTTGTTATTCGCTTGTGTCGATTTTTTTATATGACACGCATTATTTTCTTTTATAAATTAGGTTAAATGCAAAAAGTAACAAAAGAAGTTTACCTTAAATGGTATGAAGACATGTTATTCTGGAGAAAGTTTGAAGACAAACTAGCTGCAGTTTATATCCAACAAAAAGTAAGAGGATTTCTTCACTTGTACAATGGTCAAGAAGCAGTGTTAGCAGGAGCGCTACACGCTATGGACTTGACTAAAGATAAAATGATAACTGCATATCGTAACCACGTACAACCAATTGGTATGGGTGTAGACCCAAAACGTGTTATGGCAGAATTATATGGTAAAGCAACAGGTACCTCTCAAGGTCTTGGTGGTTCAATGCATATTTTTTCTAAAGAACACCGTTTTTATGGTGGTCATGGTATTGTAGGTGGTCAAATTCCTCTAGGTGCTGGTATTGCATTTGGTGATAAATATCATGGTAGCGATGCTGTAACGCTTTGTTGCTTTGGTGATGGTGCTGCAAGACAAGGTTCACTTCACGAAACGTTCAACTTGGCAATGTTATGGAAATTACCAGTAGTATTTGTTTGTGAAAACAACGGTTATGCTATGGGAACATCTGTAGAGCGTACTGCAAACCATACAGATATCTGGAAACTAGGTTTAGGGTACGAAATGCCCTGCGGACCTGTAGATGGTATGAATCCTGTAAAAGTTGCTGAAGCCTTTGATGAAGCTATTGAAAGAGCTAGACGTGGTGACGGACCAACATTTTTAGAATTAAAAACATACCGTTACAGAGGACACTCAATGTCTGATGCACAACACTACAGAACAAAAGAAGAAGTTGAAGAGTACAAGAAAATAGATCCTATTACGCAAGTAAAAGACATTATCTTGGAAAACAAATATGCAACTGAAGCTGATATAAAAGTTATTGACAAGCGCGTAAAAGATTTAGTAAGCGAATGCGAAAAATTTGCTGAAGAATCTCCATTCCCAGAAAAGAATGTTATGTACGATGCGGTTTACGAGCAACAAGATTATCCATTTATACAACACAAACTATAATAAGATATGGCAGAAGTAATAAACATGCCTCGTTTGAGCGACACTATGGAAGAAGGTACTGTCGCAACTTGGTTGAAAAAAGTTGGTGATAAAGTAGAAGAAGGAGATATCCTAGCCGAAATAGAAACAGACAAAGCAACTATGGAGTTTGAGTCTTTCTATGAAGGTACACTATTACATATAGGTGTTCAAGAAGGTGAAACTACAAAAGTAGATGAGCTTTTAGCTATTATAGGAGAAGAAGGAGAAGATATTTCTGGTTTATTAAATGGAAGTGCTACTCAAGATTCAAAAGAAGAAGAGGCACCAAAAGAAGAAAAAGAAGAAGCAACTAGCGAGCCAGCAACAGAAACTGTAGATATTCCTGAAGGTGTTACAGTGGTAACAATGCCACGTTTAAGTGATACTATGGAAGAAGGAACTGTTGCAACATGGTTGAAAAAAGTTGGAGATGAGGTTGAAGAAGGTGATATTTTAGCCGAAATTGAAACAGACAAAGCGACTATGGAGTTTGAGTCTTTTCAATCAGGTACATTATTACACGTAGGATTGCAAGAAGGAGAATCTGCAAAAGTAGATGCACTTTTAGCTATTTTAGGTCCTAAAGGAACTGATGTTGAAAATATTGCAAAGAATTTCAAAGCATCATCAGGAGAAAAAGCAGAAGCTCCAAAAGAGGAAGCACCAAAAGCAGCTTCTAAACCAGAGCCAAAAGCTGAAGCTCCTAAAAAAGAAACACCTAAAGTTTCTGCTCCAGCATCAACATCGTCTTCAGATAGAGTATTTGTATCGCCATTAGCTAAAAAAATGGCTGATGAAAAAGGTATTAATTTATCTCAAGTAACAGGTTCAGGTGAGAATGGTCGTATTATAAAACGCGATATAGAAAACTTCACACCAGGAACATCTGCGGTTGCAGTAGGTAAATTTGTACCAACAGGTCAAGAAGATTTTGAAGAAGTAAACAATTCGCAAATGCGTAAAGTGATTGCGAAGCGTTTAGCAGAATCTAAATTTACAGCACCTCATTATTACTTAAATGTAGAGTTTGATATGGAAAATGCTATAGCTTTCCGTGCGCAGTTTAACTCTATTCCAGATACTAAAATATCATACAATGATATGATTGTTAAAGCATGTGCTTTAGCGTTAAAACAACATCCGCAAGTAAACTCACAATGGTCTGCAGATAAAATGCGTTTAAATCATCATGTGCATATTGGTGTAGCAGTTGCAGTTCCTGACGGATTGGTAGTTCCTGTAGTACGTTTTGCTAATGAGCAATCATTACCACAAATCGGAGCTGAAGTTAAAGAACTTGCAGGTAAGGCTAGAAACAAGAAACTAACGCCTCAAGAAATGGAAGGTAGTACGTTTACTGTATCTAATTTAGGAATGTTTGGTATAGATAGTTTTACATCTATCATCAACCAACCTAACTCAGCAATTCTTTCAGTAGGAAATATTGTTGAAAAACCTGTAGTTAAAAATGGTCAAATTGTAGTAGGACATACTATGAAGTTATGTTTAGCTTGTGACCACAGAACTGTAGATGGAGCAACTGGAGCACAATTCCTTCAAACATTAAAAGGATATATAGAAAACCCAGTTACAATGTTAGTTTAATAGGAGTTTTATATAGTTTGATATAACTTAAAATCCCAATTCAAGTATATTGAGTTGGGATTTTTTTATATTTAAACCTTGTAAAAAAACACTAGTTAAAAAATGAGATACCTTATATTTATTTTACTCCCATTACTATTTGTTGGATGTAAATCTACAGAAAAAAATACTTCAAAAACAATTACAATCACCAGTGAAGAGGTTAAAAATATGGTCTCTTATTTAGCTTCAGATGAATTAAATGGTAGAGATACCGGAACTTCAGGAATAGAGAAAGCGGCCTTGTTTATTGAAAAAGAGTTGGAGTCTTACAACGTTAAACCTTATTTTGAAACATATAGAGATAGTTTTAAGGTAAAAGACATGAATGCCTATAATGTTGTAGGTTATTTAGAAGGTGTTGACCCTAAACTTAAAGATGAGTTTGTTGTTATAGGCGCACATTATGATCATATAGGAATCTCAAAGCGTATTGTAGATAACGATTCAATCGCTAACGGAGCAAATGATAATGCAGCAGGAACAAGTTCTGTACTTGCTATGGCAAAGTATTTTGCTGCAAAGAAAAACAATAAAAGAAGCTTACTTTTCGTGCTGTTTTCGGCTGAAGAAAAAGGATTACTGGGTTCTGATCATTTAGCTAAAAAACTAAAAGCAGAAAATTTCAACCTATATACTATGGTTAATATGGAAATGATAGGTGTACCTTTTAAAGATCGTGATTATATAGCTTTTTTAACTGGGTATGATGTATCAAATATGGCTGAAAAAATAAATGAATATGCTGGTGCTCATATTGTAGGAGCTTCAGATGTAGCTAAAAAGTATAATTTATTTAGACAGTCTGATAATTATGCTTTCTATAAGGCTTTCAATCTGCCTTGTCATACAATTTCGTCTTGTGATTTATCTAATTATGATTATTATCACCATGTAGATGACGAAGCTGATAAGTTAGACTACACACATATGGCTAATTTTATAAATACAATTATACCTGCCATAGAAGCTATGAGTAATACACCAACAAAGGAGATTGTAATTAATGAGTAAGAATATTATAATAACAGGAACAAGTAGAGGTATTGGCTTTGAAATGGTGCATCTTTTAGCAAGTCAAGGTCATAATGTTTTGGCACTATCTAGAAATGCACAACCAGTTTCTAATCTTCAATATGATAATATTTCATCTTTTGCCTTTGATTTATGTAATGAATCAGATTATAAAAAAGTGACAGCGTTTATTGAAAAAGAATGGAAGCATGTTGATATACTTATAAATAATGCAGGTTTACTACTTAACAAGCCTTTCAGTGAAACAACATTTACTAACTTTCAGAAAGTTTATGAAACAAATGTTTTTGGAGTTTCTGAAATGATACGAACCGTATTACCTTTCATGAAAAAAGACAGTCACGTAGTAACAATAAGTTCTATGGGAGGTGTTCAAGGGAGTATGAAATTTGCAGGACTAGCTGCATATAGTTCAAGCAAAGGAGCTGTTATTACATTAACCGAGTTGTTGGCTGAAGAATATAAAGAGTCCGGTCCTAGTTTTAATGTGCTTGCTTTGGGCGCTGTTCAAACAGAAATGTTAGAAGAAGCTTTTCCTGGTTATGTGGCTAATACTTCAGCATTAAAAATGGCAGAATATATTTCAGAATTTGCTTTAAACGCCCATAAATACTACAATGGTAAGCTTTTGCCAGTTTCAAATTCTACACCGTGAAACATCTTTGTAATCAGTGAGTTATGATGTTGTTTTAAGGTTAATTTAACGTTAACTAACATAAAATTAAGCACTTAAAAGTAAATATGTACAGTTGGTAGAATAAATTTTATCAAGGATATAAAAATATCTTTATTTATGTAAAATTTAATTTATCATCATGAAAAAAACTTTACGTCACTTAAACTTATTAAGTAGCCTGGCTTTTTTAAGTTTCTTTAATCAAATTTATGGGCAAACCTTCGAGAGGGCCGAAGTTGTATCAGGTCTGGGTATTTTAGAACAAAATAGCGGTGTTTCTGTTGTAGATTACAATGGAGATAATGTTATGGATATTTTTGTGGTAGGCGAAGGAATAGATGTTAATGGAGTAGAAAGAACACATAGCCGTCTATTTAGAAACAATAATGACGGTTCTTTTACCGATGTAACCAATGCATCAGGACTTACCAATTTATTAATACAAGATTACAGTCAAGATGGCATTTTTTATAGTTTTGATGGCTATAAGCAAGGTGCATTTTGGGGAGACTTTAACAATGACGGCTTTCCAGATGTGTTTTTTACAAATACATTCAATGTCTTATTGTACCAAAACAATGGAGACGGAACATTTACCAACGTTACAACATCAGCAGGTTTTAATGTAGCAACAGGCTGTCAATACATGGGAGCAACATGGTTTGATTATGATAATGATAGCTATTTAGATATCTATATCAATGATTGGGGCGGATGTGCTACTAACTTATTATACCATAACAATGGTGATGGTACTTTTACAGATGTAACAGGTGCTATGGGAATTGCAGAGGGCATACCTTCAAGACAAAGTTTTACAGCAATGCCTTTTGACTTTAATCAAGACGGCTATATGGATTTATATGTAAGTAATGATTTTAACGATGAAAACTACTTGTATATAAATCAAAGCGGAACAGGTTTTATAGAGCAAGCTTCAGCAGTCGGGCTTGATAATGATTTTGACGATATGGGTATTGCTATGGGAGATTTTAATGTAGATGGAAATTTTGATTTCTTTATTACAGGAATAGATGAAACAGCTTTATTTTTAAATAACGGAGATAATACATTTTCAGAACAATCTGTAGTAAATGGTATAACAGGAAGCGGTTGGGCTTGGGGAACCAAATTTGCAGATTTTGATTTAGATGGAGATGAAGACTTATTTGTAGCAAACGGTTACACATTTGAAGGCAGAGGAGCAGAATACAACGTTTATTTTAAAAACAATTACGTTGAAGGGTTAAATAATTTTGTAGACAATACAACTGCGGTAAATCTTCATGATTCTACAATAAGCATAGAAGCAGTAGATTTTGATTATGATAATGATGGGGATTTAGATTTGTTTCTAACAAATAGCGATACACATTCTTATCTTTATGAAAATAAACTTCTGAATTTTGATGCGCCAGTAACACAACATTGGTTTAAAGTATCATTAGAAGGAACTACATCAAACAGAAGTGCCATAGGAACAGAAGTGACTATAGTTACAAATAGTGGAACATTTAAACGGTACTTTACTGGAGTAGGCTTTTTAGGGCAGAGTATAAAACCTGTGCATTTTGGTCTTAATGGCGATACACAAATAATCAGCTTAACTATAAAATGGCCTTCTGGACTTATAGAAACTCACAACAACCTTAATGCTGATACCCATGTAAAAGCTACTGAAGGTGCAGGTATTGTAGATTTATCTATATCGCCTAGTGTAAAAATATACGGATGTACAGATCCAACATCTTGTAATTACAACCCAAGCGCAACAGTAAATGATAACTCATGTACATATTTGCCAGAAGGTACAATCTCTGGGGCAGTAACATCTGGGTTTTTACGACAAGAAACATATAGTTATCCGGCAACAGGAACAAGTGTTTTTTGGTCAGTTAGAGGTGGAGAGCTGGTATCTGGTCAAGGAACACCTAGCATTGTTGTAAAATGGGGATTGAATGAAACAGGCAAGATTACAGTCTCTGAAAGTGATGGTAATTGTTCAAGTCCTGTAGTAGAGCTAGATGTTGACATTATATTACAACAAACCCAAGATCATATATCTATAGCAAGGTTATGGAATGAAGCTTTATTAGAAGCGATAAGAAAAGATTTTGCAAGACCAACTGTACATGCCAGAAACTTATTTCATTCTAGTGTAGTTATGTATGATATATGGGCAATTTATGATGGAATTTTAGCACATCCAAGTCCACAATCGCATGCAAGACCTTACTTTGTAGGGAATGAAATACACGGATTTAACAGCTCACTACTTCCATTTGTTCCTCAAGAAGGCTTTATTAATTCTAATAATGAAGCTATTAGTTACGCTATGTATAGACTCTTAAGTCATAGATTTCAAAACTCTCCAGGAGCCTTTGAAACCCAGCAGCGTTTTGATTATTTGATGGATGAGTTAGGTTATGATATAAACTATACATCGAGTAACTATCAATCAGGAAATGCGGCAGATTTAGGAAACTATGTAGCGCAGTTAATGATAAATTACGGTTTTACAGATGGAGCAAGAGAGAGCTCTGGTTATGATAATGATCATTATCAACCAGTAAATCCTCCTTTAGCGCCAGCTTATGAAAGTAATACATTGGTAGATCCAAACCGATGGCAATCTTTAAGTTTAGAAACCTATATAGACCAAAGTGGAAACTTAATTGATGGAGCTGCGATACCTTTCTTAAGTCCAGAATGGGGAGATGTATATCCTTTTGCGATGACTGATGGAGATAAAACAACTTATCAAAGAGATGGTAATGACTACCAAGTTTATCATGACCCTTCAAGTCCTCCTTATATTGATAACACAAATAGTAGTGCGCAAAGCGAATCTTACAAATGGACGTTTTCTTTAGTTTCTATTTGGGGATCACATTTAGATCCAAACGATGGAGTAATGTGGGATATTTCGCCAAACTCTAAAGGAAATATTCCTTTTTCATCGTTGCCAACAAGTTATTTACAGCACCCAAGTTTTTATGATTTATTTGATGGAGGCGATATCGGTACAGGACATAGTATGAATCCTGTTACAGGACAGCCATACGACCCACAAATTGTTCCAAGAGGTGATTATACTAGGGTGTTAGCCGAGTTTTGGGCTGATGGTCCTGATTCTGAAACACCTCCAGGACACTGGTTTACATTATTAAATCACGTTACAGATCATCCAGAGTTTGATAAATCTACAGCGGGATTAGATATGTATTCTATTCCGGATAATGTTGTTTTAGAATGGGATGTAAAAGCCTACTTTGTATTAGGTGGCGCTATGCACGATGCAGCGATTTCTGCTTGGAGTGTAAAAGGATGGTATGATTATTTAAGACCTATTTCTGCAATTAGATATATGGCAGATTTAGGACAAAGTACAGATACAGGGTTATCAAATTATCATCCACAAGGAATACCGCTTCAACCAGGTTATATTGAAGTTGTTGAAGCAGGAGATCCACTAGCTGGAGCATCAAACCAGCATGTTGGTAAAATTAAATTATATTCATGGAAGGGACATGATTTTGTTAATAATACAGATACTGATACAGCTGGAGTTGGCTGGATATTATCAGAAGATTGGTGGCCTTATCAACGCCCTTCATTTGTAACGCCACCGTTTGCTGGTTATGTTTCAGGGCACTCTACATACTCAAGAGCAGCAGCTGAAGTAATGACACTTATTACAGGTGATGAATATTTCCCAGGTGGTATGGGAGAATTTGAAGCTAGAAAAAATGAGTTTTTAGTTTTTGAGGAAGGTCCTTCTGTAGATATTACTTTACAATGGGCAACTTATAGAGATGCTTCAGACCAGTGTAGTTTATCAAGAATATGGGGTGGAATTCATCCTTCGGTAGATGATATCCCTGGGCGTATTATGGGAGAAGCAATAGGAGTAGGCGCTTTTGATTTTGCTGTTCCTTATTTTACTAGCAATACTTTAGGAGTCTCTGATTTCTCAATTTCAAATACATATCCAAATCCGGTTGCTTCTGGTGGTGTGATTAATGTGTCTAATGCTTCGAAACAAGCTACTTATAAGCTAATTGACATAAGAGGTCGATACATAGCATTAAATCAAACAAGCTTTAATCCTCAAACAGGAATAGCGAAAATAACAATCCCGTCTTCTACTGAAACAGGTGTTTATGTTTTAACAAATGATAATGGAGGAACTAAAAAAATTATTGTAACGAAGTAATCATAAAGTGTTTTAATAAAAAAAGGAGCAAATTAAAAATTGCTCCTTTTTTATTTTTCTACAATACCTATCATAATATAGCGATAGCTTTTTGGTACAAGCTTATCAAAAAAAGTATCTACCTTACCATATAATTGGCGTTGTTTTTCGTTTTTACCAAAAGTTCCAAAAAAACCAACTGTTTTATAATCTATTTTTTGAAAAGACTTAAATAAAGATACCATCTCGTTAAGTTTAAGGTAATGCCATTTATTGCCCCATTTTACAAACTTTTTCCTTGCATACATGTGTAAAAATGATGCTTCAAGATTTTCTATAAAAAGAATTTTCCCACCAGGTTTTAAACTTTTATATATTGAATTAATAGTTTGTTGTTCTAAACGAGTATTTGAACCAATGCTTACGCCTCCTAAAACAGATTTAAAAACAACTAAATCAAATTTGTTTTCATAAGGAATATTTGATGCGTCTATAGCTTCATAAGAAATTAGGTTTTCGCAGTTGTGTTTTTTATGAAGAGTTATTGTTTTATCTAGTTCGTGTTGTTGATCTTTATAACTTACATCAGAGCATATAACGTTATTGCCGTGCAACGCAAGCCATAAAGATAATCCACCTTGTCTAGCTCCAATTTCTAAACAAGATAGCTGCTTGTTTTTTATATCAATATGTTTGTTCCAAAAAGGAAAAGCTTTAGACCAATTAACAATATCCCAGCCAATAATATCATTTATGGTATCTTGATTCATATTGTTTTAAAGTTTTATGCCTTGTGTTGTAAATGAGATACCTTGCTGTCCTGATGTAGATATCATTACAGCTTCAAAGTGGGGCTCGCTATTATTCGGGTGTGTTTTCCAATCAAAAATAAAATTAGCTCCAGAACCACCATGAGAATCCTTTTCATCTATAATGATTTCAAGGGTCTCTAATGGCTTTATATAAATGGGTTTTTTAAAGTAATTTCTAATTAAATCACCGTGCGTATTGTAATAATCAGCATTCAAAATGAAAACAGAATCTTTTACACTGATATTTCTTAAACTAACTGTAGCAGTAAGGTTTATGGTTCTATGTTCTGTCATGCTATAAATTTCAGAATAAACAGATAAGTAACTGCTGCCGTTTGTTAAGCTATCTTTTGTTGATAAGTCAATAAAGCGTTCTTGCCAATTTATTGGGTTTATAGAGCTTATCTCCTTTGTGTCATTACATGATATTAATATAATACAGGTAAGTAAGTATATAAAAAGGTGCTTCATAATTAGGCTTGATTATTGACTCCTAAAATAACGATTTTGTATCGATCAACAATTGGATTTCATTTTAAAAAAGTAATTTTGCAGAATTAAGATAATCATTATGCAACAAACAACAAATACAATTTTAATGATTCGTCCTATAAACTTCAGGATGAATGAGCAAACAGCAGTAAATAATTACTACCAAAAGGTTTTAGATAACTTATTGCCAGATACCGTAAATGCAAAAGCACAACAAGAGTTTGACGCTTACGTAAACAAGCTTCGAGCTATTGGTGTTAACGTTGTGGTTGTTAGTGATTCAGATGATTTTGATACACCAGATTCTATATTTCCAAATAACTGGATATCATTTCATGAGAATGGAAATATAGGCTTATATCCTATGTTTGCTGAAAATAGAAGGCTTGAACGTAGAGAAGATGTGCTTGTTGAATTAGAAAATCAAGGTTTTGAAATAAATCAAATAGTAGATTACACAAGCGCAGAAGAAGAGCAAGTATTTTTAGAAGGCACAGGAAGCTTGTTGTTAGATAGAGAAAATCGTATTGCATATTGTGCCTTATCACCAAGAGCTGATGAAGATTTGTTTATAGAGTTTTGTGAAGATTTTGAGTTTACGCCTGTTGTATTTACTGCTTTTCAAACAGTAAATAATACACGAAAAGCAATTTATCATACAAATGTTATGATGTGTCTAGCAGAAACTTTTGCTGTGATATGTTTAGACTGTATTGATGATAAAAAAGAAAGAAAAAATGTTGTAAAACATTTGAAAGACACAGGAAAAGAAATTATTACAATTACTGAAGACCAAGTAAATAATTTTGCTGGTAATATGTTACAAGTAAAAGGTCAAAATGACGAACGTTTTTTAATAATGAGTCAGGCTGCTTATGATTCTTTAAGTCAGAGTCAAATAAAAACAATAGAAAAGCATTGTAAAATACTATCAAGTTCATTAGATACTATAGAAGCTTGTGGCGGCGGAAGCGCGCGATGTATGATGGCAGAAGTATTTTTGCCTAAAGCTTAAGAATTAATTTTCTGTATTAGATTTAGGAAGCTCTATATAAAAAGTGCTTCCTACATTTAAGGTGCTTTCAACCCAAATTTTCCCTTTGTTAAGTTCTACCAATTCTTTACAAATGGTAAGCCCTAAACCTGTGCCTTTTTCATTTTTAGTGCCATTTGTGGTAAACGAATTGTTTTTAAATATTTTTTCTTTATTCTCTGGTGATATCCCAACTCCAGTATCAGAAATACTAATAACAGAGTTTCCGTTGCTGATGTGGTTTGAAATAGTTATTGTATCTCCAGATCTACTAAACTTAACAGCGTTTGTCAGTAAATTTTGAATGATTATTTCAATCATACTTCTATCAGCATATATAAAATCTTTTAGAGTGTGATCTCTAATAATTATGCCTTTGTTTTCTATTTTTTGTTCAAGCAAATGAACTTTGTCTTCAAAAACTTCTTGAATATCAAATAAGCTAGGACTAGGTTCTAGCGCTTGCATTTGAGATTTTGACCAGTTTAATAAGTTAAAGAGTAATAAAGAAGCATTATTAGCATTTTCGCTTAATTCAGGAATTAAATTGTCAAATTCGGTTTGTGATAAAGACCCTTCTTTTAGTAAATCAATAAATCCTTTTATGGAAGTTAGCGAATCTTTTAAATCGTGAGATACAATAGAAAACAATCTGTCTTTTACTTTGTTTATATCTTCTAGGTGCTTTGTTTGTTCTAGAATGGCTTTGTTTTGAAGTTCTATTTTTTTGTTTTTCTCTTCTAACTCATGTGTGTATTTAATGCTGTTATTTCTTTTAAGGTATATAAGAACAAAAAAGGTTAAAACTACAGCAAAAGCAGCTAATAAAGCATAAAAAATTAGCTTTAGGTCATTAAGTTTTTTCTCGTTTTCAGAATTTTCTTTTTTCTGCTCTGCAACAAGGTACGATGTGTTAGAGTTATTAATATTTAAAGAGGTATCCTCAATGAGAGTATCTGTACTTTCTTTAACAGTAGGTTTTTGAATTTTTGCTTTTTCAAGTTTTGTTTTAAGTGAATAATACTCACGTTGCCAAATAAAAGCTCTGTCAAAGTTTTTGTTTGTAGAGTCTAAAGATTTTAAGAGTTTAAAGTTCTTTAAAAGCTCTTCGTTATTGTCTAAAGATTTAGCAATTGCATTCGCCTCAAGAAGTTGATTTTCGGCGTATTTTAAACGACGTTGTTGTATGTTTAAGTTACCTATGTTGTTTAATGAAATTAATAAACCTGATTTGTTTCCAAGCTTTCTATTTAGCTTTAAGCTTTCTATCAGGTATTCAGAGGCTAATTCATAATCTTTAAACTGTAAGTGTTCTCCACCAAGTTTAGGTAAAATTTCCCCTCTTATAGAATCGTTTTCCTCATCAATTAGGTCTAAAGTTTTTTCATAGTATTGAATAGCTTTTCTGTGTTCTTTTTCTTGAGAGTATAATAAAGCTAATGCTCTGTTGGTTTCTATTACAGCAGGCTTATCTTGTTGTAGTACTTGTAGCTCTAAAGCTTTAAGGTAATAATCAATCGCTTTATCTGTAATTTGCATATTAGAGTATGCTATTGCCAAACTCTGGTAAGCTAAGCATAATTCTTTTGTAAGATGCCTTTTTTCAAGTTCTTTAATTGCAGATAAAGAGTACTTAAGACCTTTCTCGTAATTACCTCTTTCTATTTCTAATAATCCTATATTGTTGTTTACTCTTGCAACATGAAGCGTGTCTTTGAGTAGAAGAAATAAGCTTTTAGATTTTGAGTAACTATCCATCGCATTGATGTAGTCATCTTTTTTTGTATAAATTAAAGCTTTGTAGTAAGCTATTTTAGCTATCCCTTTTTCGTAATTTAAATTAGCAGATAGTTTCTCGCTTTGAGAAGCATATTTTAAAGCTTTATCATAATCTTTTGTTTGATAAAGGGCTTCAACAAGTCTTAAAGATGTTTTTATTTTTGATGTATCTGTTTTTTGAAATGCTAATTGAATAGCAAGACTATCTTGTACATTGGTTTGAGAATAACCAACGCAAACAAAAATAAAAACAAACAACGTAAATAACTTTCTCATTTAGTCATAGGGCAGTAGTAAACCAAGCTTAACTTATATCCATAAAAGGAAACCTCTAGGAAGTCTAGCGAATGTTAGTTAGTTTAAAAAAACCCATTAATTTGGGGTGTTAATAGCATTACCAAACAAAAATTGGAAAAAGAGACCTAAAAAGCTAATTTTTAGGATTTACTACCAAAAAATTAGTTTAAGTGATAGCTAAATTTTTGTCAAAAAAAATGTAATCGATTAACTGTAAAAATCATAGAAAAAAAACACTTTTGTCGATGAAATGCACTTTAGATTTTGTCCTTAAAGGCGCGCTTTTTTATAATCAATTACATATAACACGTAGCGTTAATAAAAATCTTATCTTTGCAACCTTAAAATAAATCTCAATGAATCTACAAAACACCTTATCTAATCAAGTAAAAGAAGCTGTAAAAACAATTTACAATGCCCAATTAGAAACCGTAGAATTTCAAGCAACACGAAGAGAGTTTGCTGGAGATATTACTGTAGTAGTGTTTCCTGTGTTGCGTGTTGTAAAAGGCAACCCAGTACAGATAGGAGAATCTATAGGGAATTATTTGGTAGAACATGTAGATTTTGTAAAAGCTTTTAATGTTGTTAAGGGATTTTTAAATATTGAAATCGCAGATGCTTACTATGTAAACTTTTTCAATAGTATAAGTAATGATTCAAGTTACGGCTTTATAACTCCAAAAGCTGATGAAAAAGCTGTTATGGTTGAGTATTCATCACCAAATACCAATAAGCCTCTTCATTTAGGACATATTAGAAATAACTTATTAGGTTACAGTGTAGCTGAAATAATAAAAGCATCTGGTAAGAAGGTTTATAAAACACAGATTATAAACGACAGAGGGATACATATTTGTAAAAGTATGTTAGCATGGAAACGATTTGGAAATGGGGAAACACCAGAAACAACCGGGCTGAAAGGAGACAAATTAGTAGGTAACTACTATGTGAAATTTGATCAAGAGTACAAAAAACAAATAGAAGCATTAATAAAAGAAGGTAAATCTGAAGAAGAAGCCAAAAAGCAAGCGCCTATTTTGATTGAAGCTCAAGAAATGTTGCAAAAATGGGAAGCAGGTGATGATGAAGTTGTTGCGCTTTGGGAAACTATGAATGGTTGGGTTTATGATGGTTTTGACGTTACCTACAAGAATTTAGGAGTAAATTTTGATGCTTTATACTATGAAAGCCAAACATATCTTTTAGGAAAAGAGTTTGTCACTGCAGGTTTAGAATCAGGAGTGTTTTATAAAAAAGAAGACGGTTCAGTTTGGTGTGACCTTACTGAGGACGGATTGGATGAAAAAATTGTACTTCGTTCAGATGGAACTGCAGTTTATATGACACAAGATATTGGAACTGCAATACAGCGTATTAAAGATTATCCAGATGTTGGAGGGATGGTTTATACTGTAGGTAATGAACAAGACTATCACTTTAAGGTGTTGTTTTTAATTCTTAAAAAACTTGGCTTTGATTGGGCTAAAAATCTTTTTCACTTAAGCTATGGTATGGTAGATTTACCTTCTGGAAAAATGAAGAGTAGAGAAGGTACTGTAGTAGATGCTGACGATTTAATAGTTGAAATGAGTAATACCGCTGAAGAGATTTCTGAAGAACTAGGGAAACTTGATGGCTATACAGAACAAGAAAAACAAGATATATATAAAACAATAGGTTTAGGCGCATTAAAATATTTCATACTAAAAGTAGATCCAAAAAAGCGTATTCTTTTTGATCCTAAAGACTCTGTCGATTTTCAAGGAAATACAGGGCCTTTTATTCAGTATACCTATGCTAGAATTCAAGCTATTTTAAGAAAATCTAGCTTTGATACATCTGTTAGCATAACAGACATAAAGCTTCATGAAAAAGAAAAGGAACTTATTAAGCAATTAGAGTTGTTCCCGGATATTATTCAGCAAGCAGCAAGCAATTATAGCCCAGCTTTAATAGCTAATTATACATATGATTTAGTAAAAGAATTCAACTCTTTTTATCAAAATGTATCAATTTTAGGGGCTGATATTGAAACCGATAAGATTTTTAGAGTTCAGCTATCTCAATCAGTTGCAAATACTATAAGAAACGCTTTTTCGTTATTAGGTATACAAGTGCCAGAGCGTATGTAATTGTGTTTTTATTAAAAAAAGGCTTATTTTTTAAACCAAATTCATAAAAATTACGTATAATTAAGAGTAACCAAAAAAATAATTATGAAGCTTAACCATATTTTTTATTTGTTTTTATCCCTTTTAGTATTGTCTTGTTCAGATGACGATGCTTCTAATTCAAACATACTTACAGGTAGATTAGCAAACCAATTATCAGCAGGACAATCTTCAAACGATTTGCTTTCTGCAAATAGGTTTACAAGCATGGTTGTTGAGGTTGTTTATGTAGAAGGTTTTGAACCAACACAAGCAGCAATAAACCATTTTACATCATTTCTAGAAGATAGAACATTTAAGCCTGATGGTATTACAGTAGAAAAAAGAGCTATTGCGTCACCAAGATTAGCGTCTTATACCATTAATGATATAATTGCAATAGAAGATGCAAACAGAACCAGATTTAATACGGGCAACCAAATTGCAGTATGGGCATTTTTTGCAGATGCTGAATCTGCTAGCAATTCAGGGTCAGGAGTCGTTTTAGGTACAGCATACAGAAATACATCGTTTGTTATTTTTGAAGAAACGATTTCTAGCTTTAGTGACGAACCTTTAGAGCCAAGTAGAAATGTACTAGAATCTGTAGTTATAGAGCATGAATTTGGTCACATACTAGGATTAACTAATCTTGGAACTCCTTTACAATCTAATCATGAAGATGGCGCACATCCAAAACATTGTAATGTTGAAGACTGCTTAATGTATTGGACAGCTGAAACAGGAAGTGGTATTATAGATATGGTTTCTGGTGGGAACATTCCAACTTTAGATGCGCAATGTATTGCCGACTTACAGGCAAACGGCGGGCGATAATAACAATAAAAATAATCTTAAAATATTGAAACTGCTATGATGTTAAATCATAGCAGTTTTTTTTCACACAATATTAGTCATCACCTAGTAGAAGATAATTAAATTCTAGCGATAAAACCGTAGATTTGTAGCATGCAAAAAGCGATTCAGCAGTTTATACCAGAAGCAGCAGTGTCAAAAGTTTTTAAACTTTTAGAAAATGAAGATTTAATTGTAAAAATTAAACAAGAAAGAAAAACTCGCCATGGCGATTACAGGCGTTTTCCAGATGGCAGGCATCAAATAACTGTAAATGCTAATTTAAATCAATATCGCTTTTTAATAACTTTGATACATGAAGTAGCGCATTTTGAAACTTACAAAAACTATGGGTTTAAAGTCAAACCTCATGGTAAAGAATGGAAGTATACATTTCAAAGACTAATGTTACCATTTATAAACCCAGATATTTTTCCAAATCAATTACTACCATTAATAGCACAACATTTTAAGAGCCCTAAAGCTAGTAGCGATACAGATGTTAATTTAGCGTTAGCTTTAAAACAATTTGATGAACCTAATAATAAAACGTATATTTTTGAAGTTCCATTTGGAAGTACATTTAAGTTATATAATAACAGAGTGTTTAAAAAAGGAAATAAACGTACTAAACGTTATGAGTGTGTTGAGATTGCAACAGGAAAATTGTATCTTTTCAACCCGAATGCAGAAGTAGAAGTTATCAATTAAAATGAGAGTTAAAAATCTCATATTAATGAAATAAGATAAATCATTATCAATGAACAAAAATTATTATGCCATTTTAATGGCAGGAGGCGTAGGATCACGTTTTTGGCCTGTAAGTAAAGAAGCTTTTCCAAAGCAGTTTCACGATATGCTAGGAACAGGAGAAACACTTTTTCAAAGAACTTTTAATAGACTAGGAAAACTAATTCCAAAAGAAAATATTTTTATACTAACAAATGAGCGTTATAACGATTTGGTGCTTGAGCAATTACCTGAAGTTTCTGAAAGACAGGTGGTTTTAGAACCAGCTATGAGAAATACAGCGCCGTGTATTTTATATGCATCTTTAAAAGTTCAAAAAGAAAATCCGGATGCTATGATGATTGTAGCGCCTAGTGATCACTGGATTGAAGATGAGGTAGCCTTTACTGAAAATGTGCAACAAGCTTTTGATTTTTGTGAGAAAAATGATGCATTAATGACATTAGGAATTCAACCTACATTTCCCAATACTGGATATGGTTATATAGAGTTTGATAAGGCACCTAATAAAACAATAAAGGTTGTTAATCAGTTTAGAGAAAAGCCAGATTATCAAACAGCCAAACAGTTTATAGAACAAGGTAATTTTCTTTGGAACGCCGGAATTTTTATGTGGAGTGCAAAAAGTGTTATTAAAGCATTTCAAAATAACCAACCCGAATTATTTAAGCTTTTTGAAAAAGGTACAGAAGTATACAACACAAGCCATGAACAAAAATTTATAGATGAAAACTATAAACTAGCCGAAAACATCTCTGTAGATTATGCTATAATGGAATCATCAAAAAACGTTTATGTGATTCCTGCTAATTTTGATTGGAGTGATTTAGGTACATGGGGCAGTTTATACGATAAATTAGAGAAGGATAGCAACAATAATGCTGTAGTTAACGCAAAGACATTAACAGATGATGCGTCAGGAAATATGATTAGAACTTCAAATGAGAAGGTGGTCATAATAGACGGTTTAAATGATTATATTGTTGTAGATGATAACGAAGTTTTACTTATCTTTCCTAAAGCAAAAGAACAAGATATTAAAAAAGTGCTTCAACAAGTCAAAGATAAATTTGGCGAGCATTATGGATAATTATGGAAGAAAATAAATTTAATTTTTCTGAAGAAGAAACACAGCAAAAAGCCCAAGCAGTTGAGCAATCTAAAGAAGCTGTAAAAAAAGATGCCAAGGGCTTACTACATAGTATAAAAACATTTTTTAGAGAACTATTAGATTTTAGAGACGATACAGATAGAGATGCAACTGTTGAAGCGATAAAAAGTGATATCCCATTTAAAGGAGCAACCGCTTGGATTTTGGTTTGTTCAATTTTTGTTGCATCAATAGGGCTAAATGCCAATTCTACAGCAGTAGTTATTGGAGCCATGTTAATATCACCATTAATGGGGCCAATTTTAGGTGTTGGTTTATCTGTTGCAATAAATGATATTGACACATTAAAAAAATCGTTGGTAAACTTGGCAGTAATGATTGTTTTAAGTTTACTTACAGCATTTCTATTTTTTAGATTTTTCCCTTTAAGTGAGGATACGTCAGAACTTTTAGGCCGTGTAAAACCAGATATTCGTGATGTTTTAATAGCCTTTTTTGGTGGTTCTGCATTAATAATTGCACGTACAAAAAAAGGCACTATAGCTTCTGTGATTTTTGGTGTTGCAATTGCAACAGCATTAATGCCGCCGTTGTGTACAGCCGGTTACGGTTTGGCAAAAGGAAGACCGGATTATTTTATTCAGGCTATGTATTTATTTACTATAAATACCATATTTATTGCTTTAGCAACATTTCTAGTTCTTAAAGTGCTTCGCTTTCCTATGCTTAAGTATGCAAATTCTAAAAAACGAAAGCGCATTTCCCAAATAGCAACATTTCTAGCTATTTTAGTCATGATTCCTGCAGGTTATACCTTTATTACTGTTTTAAGGGAAAGTAACTTTAATAGAGATGCAGCTTCGTTTGTAAATAATGAATTAAAATCATTACCACATGCGGCTTATATTCAAAAAAATGCTGATTATAAATATTCTGATGAAGAGAATGTTAAATCAAAAATTGTTATAAATACATTTGGACTTGATGAATTGCCAGAGTCTACTGTGGCGCTTTTAGAAAGCAGAATGAAAACATATAAATCTTTAAATAATACAGAATTATTGCTTAATCAAAATAGAAATAAGTATGTAGATAATTTAAAGTATATGGAAGAAATTAGATATAGAGATTCTTTAGATTTACTTTCTCAAAATCAAAAAATTGCTTTTTTAGAGAACAAAATGAAACGCTTAAACATGTTAGAGCGAAATACAATTCCTTTTGAAGAAATAACAAAAGAGGTAAAGATAAATTATGAAGGTTTAGAGCAGTTGTCTTATTCTAACGTTATTACTTCAAATTTCAAAAAGATTGATACGCTTTATATGTTTACAACAAAGTGGAGCGACTCTATAAATGACGAAACATTTATAAATAAAGAGCAAGGTAAGCTAGAAAAATGGTTGAAGTTTAAATTAGACTTGGATACATTGTTAGTTACAAGGCGTAAGTAATAATTATCCTTTTTCTTCTAAATACATCTGGCGTACTTTTTTGAATAATTCAGAAGAATAAACAAAGTTGGTAACGGCTTCATTATCGGTTTTAAAAATTGTTTCGCTAGAACCTTCCCAAGCTTTTAACCCGTCTTTTAAAAACACAATTTTTTCACCAATCTCCATAACAGAGTTCATGTCGTGAGTGTTTATAATTGTAGTAATATCATACTCTTCAGTAATTTCTTGAATTAAGTTGTCAATTACAATAGATGTTCTAGGATCAAGACCAGAATTAGGTTCATCACAAAATAAGTATTTTGGCTTGTTTACTATAGCTCTAGCAATGGCAACACGTTTTTGCATACCTCCAGAAGCCTCGCTAGGCATTTTGTTATGAGCGTTTTCTAGGTTAACTCGTTTTAAAACAAAATTGGCTCTATCTGCCATTTCACTTTTACTTTGTTTGGTAAACATGCGTAAAGGAAACATAACATTTTCTAGAATTGTCATTGAGTCAAACAAAGCACTTCCTTGAAAAACCATTCCCATTTCAGCGCGAAGATCTCTTTTTTGATCATCAGTTAAATCAGAGTAAATTTTACCATTATAGGCAATTGTACCTTTTTCAGGAGCGAATAATCCTAATAAGCATTTTAAAAAAACTGTTTTACCAGAGCCACTTTGACCTATAATCAAATTTGTTTTTCCTTTTTCAAAAGAAGTTGTAATACCCTTTAAAATGTGAGAATCCCCAAACGATTTGTGTATGTCTTTAACCTCAATCATTAACTTAAAAGCATTTGTGTTAATATGTAATTTAAAAGGATGATAACCACACTTGTCCAAACAAAAGAGGTTGTACTTGCTTTACCAACTTCTAAAGCACCACCTTTCATAAAGTAACCGTGAAAAGATGGTATTGTTGCTAAAACAAATGCAAAAACTATAGTTTTAATAAAGGCGTAAGTTACATGAAAGGGAATAAAGTCGGTTTGTATTCCTATTATGTAATCTTCTACCGTACTAAATCCACCATAAACACACGCAGCAAGTCCACCTATAATGCCTAAAAACATTGCAATAGAAATCACAAAAGGATAGAGCATAAGAGCTACAAACTTAGGAAATACAAGATAGTTTATGGCATTAATTCCCATAACCTCAAGAGCATCTATTTGTTCAGTAACGCGCATTGTTCCAATACTAGAAGTAATAAAAGATCCAACTTTACCTGCCATAATAATAGAAATAAAGGTAGGAGCAAATTCAAGAATTACAGACTGTCTTGTGGCAAAGCCTACAAGATATTTAGGAATTAAAGGATTACTAATGTTTAAAGCTGTTTGTATGGTAACAACGCCTCCAACAAAAAAGGAAATAAACGCTACAATACCTAATGAGCCTATGATTAAGTCATCAATGTCTTTAAATATTAAAGTTTTCATCACAGACCATTTAGTAGGCTTGCGAAACATATCTTTAATCATTATAAAATAAGCACCAATATTATGTAGGTATGTCATAAAAATTATTGTTGTTGCTAAAGTATGAAAATCTACGGCTTTTTTAACCTTAATTTTAAATTATGATGTTATAAAAACTGTATTTTTGACCTAAAATTTATATTAATTAAGATGAAAAAACTACTATTCTCTACAATAATACTTTTCTGTTTTTTATTATCACCAATAAGCAGTATTTCTCAAACTACAGATAAGTCAAATCCAAAATTAGTGATTGGTATTGTTGTAGACCAAATGCGTTATGATTATTTAACAAGGTTTTATAACAAATATGGAGAAGGCGGATTTAAGCGCCTAATGAATGAAGGCTTTAACTGTAAGAATAATCATTTCAATTATGTACCAACATATACAGGACCAGGACATGCCTCTGTATACACAGGTACTACACCAAAATATCATGGGATTATATCAAACAATTGGTATGATAAAGTGTCTAAAGCATCTGTGTATTGTGCACAAGATGATGCTGTAGAATCTATAGGAACAACATCTCGCGCAGGGAAAATGTCTCCTAACAGAATGCAAACAACAACCTTTGCTGATGAAAACAGATTATTTACTCAAAAGAAAGGTAAAACAATAGGAATTGCTATAAAAGATAGAGGGGCAATTTTACCAGCAGGGCATACTGCAAATGCAGCTTATTGGTTTCATGGTAAAGATGAAGGTCAATGGATTACAAGTACTTACTACATGGAAGATTTGCCAAAATGGGTTAAAGACTTTAATAAATCTAAAACCGTGAAATCGTATTTAAAGACTTGGAATACACTATATGATATCAAAACATATGTAGAGAGTGGAGATGATTTAAATGACTTTGAAGGAGGTTTTAAAGGAAAAGAGACAGCAACATTTCCTTACGATTTAAAGGCTTTAAAAGATGAGAATGGTGGATATGACATCTTAAAAACCACGCCATTTGGAAACAGCCTAACGGCTGATTTTGCTTTAGCTGCAATTGAAGGTGAAGATCTAGGTCAGGATGAAATAACAGATGTTTTAACTGTAAGTTTCTCTTGTACTGATTATGTAGGACACAATTTTGGAGTAAATTCTAAAGAAGTTGAAGATACTTATTTACGATTAGATAAAGATTTAGAGCGTTTATTAAAAGTATTAGACAAAAAAGTAGGAAGCGGAGAATATACTGTGTTTTTAACTGCTGATCATGGTGCGGTAGATGTACCTGCTTATTTAAAAAGTTTGAATGTGCCTGCAGGTTACATTGATAATTCGGATATGAAAACAAAGTTTACTGAATTCATGACCAAAACTTACGGAACTTCTGATTTGGTTGAGAATGTAAGTAATAACCAAGTGTTTTTAAATAGAAAAAAAATTAAAGCATTAGGTTTAGATTTAAGTTCGGTACAACAAACAATAGTTAATGAGTTAATAACCTATAATGATATCGATAAGGCTTACACGGCTCAAGCTATGATTTCTACGTCATTTCCTGATGGTATTGAGCACATGATTCAAAATGGGTTTAATCAAAAGCGTTCTGGAGATGTTATAGTTGTTTATAATCCAGCTTATATATCATATAGCCATACAGGTTCTACTCACGGATCAGGATTTAATTATGATACTCATGTGCCATTATTATTCTATGGAAAAGGAGTTAAGCAAGGTAGTACTGTAACAAGAACAGTAATTCCAGATATTGCGCCAACTATGTCTGCTTTATTAAATATAAGTTTTCCTAGCGGAGCAACAGGAAGTCCTTTAGAATTCGTGATAAAGAAATAATAGATGAAAAAGTAAGCAGCTATTTTCTATATAGAAAATAGTTGTTTACTAACTCAATGTAAGTTAGTTTAGCTTCGTCTTGAGTAATGTTTTTAACTTGAAATAAAGCATTTGTTTTAAATGCATTTATTATGGGTTTTTTACTGCTTGGTCTTCCGTAGTTGTTTGTAGCTTTTTTATAATAAGCATACAAGCGTAATAAAAAATCAGCAGGAAAAGGTTTTGTGTGCTCGTTAATTCTGTTTACGGCATCTTCAAACGCTATGTCTAATTCTTCAGAAGTCATTATTTTTCTGCTATAATACTTTCGCCACCACGTACTTTTTGGTTTAATTCTACTTTTATATTGGCGTCAAGAGGTAAAAATAAATCAACTCTAGATCCAAATTTTATAAATCCAGAATCTGTACCTTGAATGGCTCTTTGGTTTACTTCAGCGTAATTTACAATACGTTTAGCAAGTGCTCCAGCAATTTGTCTATAAAGAACTTTTCCGTAGTTTTTATTCTCAACTACAACAGTTGTTCGTTCATTTTCCTCACTAGCTTTTGGGTGCCATGCTACAAGGTATTTTCCTGGATGGTACTTGCTAAAAACAACTTGACCATTTATAGGGTATCTTGTTACATGCACATTTATAGGTGACATAAATACGCTTACTTGAATACGCTTATCATTAAAATATTCTTTTTCAAATACTTCTTCAATAACAACTACTTTACCATCAACAGGAGATACAACAGTATTGTCACTATTTACGGTATGGCGTTTCGGGTTTCTAAAAAACTGGAGTATTAATATTAAAAATATCAATAAGCCAACCATAACAAGAGTGCTTACCCATGATACCGAAATATAAGCGTCTGCAATTAAAAATAAACCAACAACAACTATAAGTGTTAGTAATATGATTTTATGACCTTCTTTATGAAACATAATGTATAATTCGTAAAAACAAATAAATAAATGGTGCGGCAAAAATAATACTATCTAATCTATCTAATAATCCTCCATGACCAGGCATAATGAAGCCGCTATCTTTAACATTGGCCTGACGTTTAAATTTGGATTCAATCAAATCTCCTAAAGTTCCAAATACGCTAATTATAATACTTAAAATTAACCAGTTTGTGAAATTTAGAGTATCTGTAAAGTTAGCAATAAAATAACTAGCAACACAAGCAAAAAATAAACCGCCTAAAAAACCTTCTACAGTTTTCTTTGGAGATATTTTTTCGAACAGTTTTTGCTTGCCAAAGTTTTTTCCAACTAAAAATGCAAAGGTGTCATTGGTCCAAACTAAAATAAAAGAGCCTAATAAAATTTCAGGGTTGTAACCATTAGGGTAGTTTGCTATAAGAGTTAAGAATACAAAACTACTAGATATATAAAATGTAGTAAGTGTAAATCTATTAGAAATAAATAGCGGTATGTTTTTTTTTGTAAACAGATCTTTTATGAGTAAAAGTTGTACAAAAATAGTAATAACTTGTAGTATTTGAGTAGCTTCGCTTAATCCGGTGGCAGAGTTTAAAACTAGTTGCCAATAGCCAAAAACAAAGTAAAGTATTGAAAATAATACAAAAGGTAAGAAAGATTTATATTCTATGAGTCTTTTAAACTCGGCTAATGATATTAAGCCAAAAATAAAAAACAGAATTATTAAAGCATGCTCATTTAAAAAAGCAGCTAATAGTAATAAAATATATACTAAACCAGCAAAAGATCTGGTAAGAATTTCTTTCATTCTAAAGGTCTTCTAATAATAGCAAATATAAGTTTTTTGAACTACTACCGTAACTAAGGAAGTCTTTTTCTTCTTGTTTTTCTTCTTGAAGTTTGAAATGTTTTATTGTGGTAATGTTTGTAGGTATTTTTTGCATGTTTTTAGATTTAATACCACGCAAACCATCACCTATATTTGCAGTAATTTGACTTGTTGTTGCAAAAACAATAAAGCTATCAGGAAACTCGCGTAATTTTTTTTCAGCAATTTGATTTGATGAGATTAGTAAAGAACCATCATCTGCAATTAAGTTTTCGCAGGTAGTTAAAAAAAATGAAGAATCTTGAAATGATTTAGTTGGGTTTAAGCCAGAATTAGAAAATTTGTTTTGTAAATTTTCGTCAATAATTAAAGCTTTTTCATTCTCCCAATGGTTTTCCTCTAAAATATTATTTAAGCTTTCAAAAATTTCATTTAGGTTTTCGCAATACAGAAATTTACCACCATTTTGTTTAAACTTTATTGTAAAACGTTCATCAATAGGTAGTTTTATTTCAGGCATGTATTTGCCTCGCTCTTCCGATTTTAATTCGGTTTCTTTTTTATCAGATTTGGAACCAAAAATTTTTCTAAAAAGACTCATTTACATTACTGCTATTAACCTAGTGTTTAAAGGGTTTTTCCAAATATAAAAAATCTTAAATTAACCGTTAGGCCAATTTAAGATTTTTAGTAAATGTTAACAAAAAATTAAGGAATTTTTATTTGTCTAATAATTCGCGTTCTTCTTTGTTAAAACTACGTTCTCCAAATATTTTTTCTAAATTATCTTTGAAAATTACTTCTTTTTCAAGTAATACTTCAGCAAGTTCAATAAGCTTATCTTTATTGTCTTCTAATAATTTTATAGCTCTTGCATATTGTTTTTCAATGATATCAGAAATTTCTTTGTCTATAAGTTCAGCTGTTTGTTCGCTATAAGGTTTTGTAAATCCATACTCACTTTCTCCAGAAGAATCATAGTAAGTTAAGTTTCCTATTTTATCACTAAGGCCATAAACCGTAACCATAGCTCTTGCTTGCTTGGTAACTTTTTCTAAATCACTTAAGGCTCCAGTTGATATTTTATTGAACATAACTTTTTCAGCTGCACGACCACCAAGGGCTGCACACATTTCATCAAGCATTTGTTCTGGCCTAACAATAAGGCGTTCTTCTGGTAAGTACCAAGCAGCTCCTAATGAGCGACCTCTAGGTACAATAGTTACTTTTACTAGTGGGGCTGCATGTTCTAGCATCCAGCTTACCGTAGCGTGTCCTGCCTCATGATAAGCAATGGCTTTTTTCTCGTCAGGAGTAACAATTTTATTCTTTTTCTCTAAACCTCCAATAATTCTGTCTACAGCATCAAGGAAGTCTTGTTTGTCAACTTCTTTTTTACCATTTCTCGCAGCAATTAAGGCAGCTTCATTACAAACATTTGCTATATCAGCTCCAGAGAAACCAGGTGTTTGTTTTGATAAGAAATCAAGATCTAAATCTTGAGATTTTTTAAGAGGTCTTAAATGAACTTCAAAAATTTCTTTACGCTCACGAACATCAGGTAGATCTACAAATATTTGTCTGTCAAAACGTCCAGCTCTCATTAAGGCTTTATCTAAAACATCAGCTCTGTTTGTTGCAGCTAATACTATAACGTTTGTGTTTGTACCAAAACCATCCATTTCGGTTAGTAATTGGTTTAGTGTATTTTCACGCTCGTCATTAGATCCAGAAAAGTTGCTTTTTCCTCTTGCTCGACCTATGGCGTCAATTTCATCAATAAATATTATTGAAGGTGATTTTTCTTTAGCTTGTTTGAATAAGTCACGAACTCTTGAGGCTCCAACTCCTACAAACATTTCAACAAAATCAGAACCAGAAAGAGAAAAGAAAGGAACTTTTGCTTCTCCGGCAACGGCTTTTGCTAATAAGGTTTTTCCTGTTCCAGGAGAACCAACAAGTAGTGCGCCTTTAGGGATTTTTCCTCCTAATGATGTGTATTTGTCTGGGTTTTTAAGGAAGTCTACAATTTCTTGTACTTCTTCTTTTGCGCCTTCAAGACCAGCTACATCTTTAAACGTTGTTTTTACTTCAGTATTCTCGTCAAATAGCTTGGCTCTAGATTTACCAATGTTAAAAATTTGGCCGCCAGCTCCACCGCCGCCGCCAGATGACATACGACGCATGATGAATATCCAAACCCCAATTAATAGAATAAAAGGTAATAAACCAATAAGGAAATCGCCCCAAAGATTTTGTTCAGTTTTATATTCTATTTTTGGTTTTGGGCTTAAGTTTTCTGAACTAACAACATCTGAAATTTCATCTTCAAAGTTTTGAAGGTCACCAAATTCAAATTTATAATTTGGTAAACGTGTTGCAGATGGCAATATTGATGTTGGCTTTGATTTTTTATGAATCTCTTTCTCTTGAGCTTCTTTGGTAAGATATACTTTTGCTTCGCGTCTATTTACTATTTCAACTTTTTCAACATCTCCACTTTTTAGGTATTCCATAAATTGAGATGGAGTTGTTGGTTTTGCATCTTGAAAGCTACTACCATTAAACAATTGCATGGCTAAAAATATAGCTATGACTCCTCCATAAATCCAATATGGACTAAATTTAGGTTTTTTGTTTTTCGGATTTTTTTTATTGTTTGCCATTAATTTGTTTAATAATTTGTTTCAATTACAGTCATTTTTGCGTCTCCCCAAAGGCTTTCTATGTCATAATACTCTCTAATGTGTTTTTGAAAAACATGAACAACAACATTCACATAATCCATTAAAACCCATTCAGCATTATCTGTTCCTTCTACATGCCAAGGCTTATCTTTTAATTCTTTACTAACTTTTTTTTGAATTGAATTGACTATGGCATTCACTTGTGTGTTTGAAGTTCCTTCACATACAACAAAGTAGTCACAAACCGTGTTTTCAATTTCTCGTAAATCTAAAATATTAATTTCTTTACCTTTTACATCTTCAATCCCGCTTAATATCGCTGCTATTAATTGGTCTGCATTTGTATGTTTTTTAGCCATTAATTTTATTTAATTTGTGCAAAGTTATTATTTTTTTAGTTCTTTAGGGTGTAAAAAAATCATAAGATTTTTCTCTACTAATATAACCAATTTATTGTGCGTATAATCAAACTTGATGCCACCAATTCTACAAACACCTTTTTAAGGCAGTTAAGTCATACAAATAAGTTAGATGATTACACAGTTGTGGTTACAAACTCTCAAACTCAAGGTCGTGGACAAATGGGAACCGTTTGGGAAAATATACCTGGTAAGAACCTTATGTTTAGCGTGTTTAAAGAGGTTTCGTTTGTGGCTATAGATGATCATTTTTATATAAGTATTGTGGTGTCTCTTGCTATAAATAAGGCGTTAAATACTTTTGGTATACCAAAGACATTTATAAAATGGCCTAACGACATTTTGTCAGACAATAAGAAGATTTGTGGCGTTTTGATAGAAAATGTCATTAAGCAAGGTGCTTTAAAAGAAACAATAATTGGCATTGGGCTTAATGTAAACCAAACAAGTTTTGATAATTTGCCTAGAGCATCGTCTCTAAAACAAATTACAGGATTGCATTATGATAAGGAGCTTGTAATGCTAGAGATAATTAAAAATTTAAAGGATTATTTTGAGCTATTAAAGCAAAAGAATTATAACGTGTTGAAGACAGCTTATGAAGCTAATTTGTTTAGAAAAAATAAGCCTTCAACATTTAAAAATGCTGAAGGCTCTATGTTTTTAGGTTTTATAAAAGGTGTTTCAAATTCTGGTAAACTACAAGTGCTACTTGAGGATAACGTTGTAAAAGAGTTTGACTTAAAAGAACTTGAGCTTTTATATTAAATAGCGTTAGGTATATTTACTGTAAGCGTATCTATAAATTTACTTATAGGGCCTTTTATCATCATGGCCATCATAGGGTTAAAATCACCACTAAAGGTTAATTTTACATCGCTACTATTCTCATCAATATCTGTTATATCACCTACTAGTGAAAAGTCTATTTTTCCGCCTGCAGCTCCTAATACAATTTTGTTTGGAGGTACAACTTCTTTTTTCTTTAAAATAATTTCAGGCATTCCTTTTAGAGCAAATAAGAACTTATCATCATCTAATACTTCAAACTTACTAATGTTTTCAGGCATTAGTTTTTCAAAGTTTTTTACCTCTGATAAAAAATCAAATACTTCTTGCGATGATTTATTGATAGTTGTTTTTTTAGATTCTAAATTCATAAAATTGTGTTTTATTAGATTTTAGGTATATCAATTAGCGTTCCATTCACTAGGATTGGCATTCCATGATGCTAAAATGTCTTGTTCTTTAGTAGATATGTAGTTTGTATGGTATGCCTGTTCTAATAACGACTCATAATTACTTAATGTATGAAGCTGAATGTTTTCTTTTTCAAAGTTCTCTTTAGAAACATCAAAACCATACGAAAAAATAGCAATCATACCTTTTACATTTAGGTTTGCTTCTTTTAGTGCTCGTACAGCATTAAGACTACTTTTTCCTGTGCTTATTAAGTCTTCAACAACAACAACGTTTTGACCGCTTGTAGCATGACCTTCTATTTGGTTTTTTCTACCATGGCTTTTAGCTTCAGGTCTTACGTAAATAAAAGGAACACCCAAATATTCAGCAACCAACATACCTATGCCAATAGCACCAGTAGCAACGCCTGCAATAACATCAGGTTTGCCATATTGCTTTTCAATTTGCTTGGCCATTGTTTCTCGTATGTAGTTACGAATTGTAGGGTAAGATAGTACAATTCTGTTGTCACAATAAATAGGTGACTTCCATCCTGAAGCCCATGTAAAAGGTTCTTTAGGACTTAATTTAATCGCGTTAATTTGCAATAAAACTTCAGCTGTTTTTCTTGCGGTGTTTTTGTTGAAAATCATAACAGCAAAATTACACTTTTTTAGTTAATTTTTATTTTAAAAACATATTTAAAATTTAATTTTGAAACCTATGGTTGTTTTGTTAAAATTGATACTTTTACATAAACACATATTTATTTGATTTAACAAAATGTATAAAATTTTTGTAAACGACAAACCAATAATTCTTACAACGAAAGTAGAAAAGGAAACAGATTTTAAAAACTACCTATTAAATACTGTTAAGATAAGTAAGGTTATTAAAGAATTAAATAAAACATCTGTAAAAGAGGTGCGACTTATTCATGATAAAGAGGAAAAGTTACTAAAGAAGTTTTTGAAGAAGTTGCCTAACGTTGTAGCGGGTGGTGGAAAAGTGTATAATAATCAAGGTGAGATTTTATTTATTTACAGAAATGATAAATGGGATTTACCTAAAGGTAAAGCCGAAAAAAAAGAACGTATAGAAGAAACAGCTATTCGTGAAGTAGAAGAAGAAACCGGTATTAAAGGACTTGAAATAACCAAACCATTACAAACTACCTATCATATATTTAAACGTAATGGGCGCCATAAAATAAAAATTACTTATTGGTTTGAAATGACTTCTTCTTATGATGGGCAATTAGAGCCTCAAGAAAATGAAGGTATAACTAAAGTTGCTTGGTTAAACGAAGAAGAAAGCAAAAAGGCTTTAGAAAATAGTTATGCTAATATTCGTACATTAATTTCATAGTTTATTGTAGTCTATATATTGGGTATTGCATATGAGCTTTCTCATAGTAATCACTATGTTTATGTAACCAGTCTAGTTGTAAGTACCAATTTTCAGAAAAAGAGGCGTCTGTTTGCTTCTTGTTTTCAAATTGAGATTTTAATTCAGAATCATTTTCTAACAAGGCATGAGCTATGTCCTCCCAAACATATGGTGAAAAACCTTCTTTTTGTTGTAAGATAGTATCAAAAAAGTTCCAATTAAAAAATGAATCAGGAGCATGTGGTTCTAGTGTTTCTAAAAGGTAACGAATCCCTTTTTGTTGTGTTGTAATAAGATAGTCGCCTTTTGAAAATGAAATTGATTTGCTAGAAGAGGTCACTTGTGTGTTGTAGTGTTGGTAATGTCCTTCGTAAGGTGTTTTTCGCGTGTTGAAATTTGCAATTTTATAGCCTTCTACCAATAAAGTTGTGTCTTTTTTAAATTGTACTGTTTTTATATTATTTATTTCAAGTAAATTAATGATCTTTCTCCATCCTTGTGGGATAATGTAAGCTTTAGGTATTGTTACTTCGGTAGTTGGTTTAAAGTAATTTTTATAAGCGACATCTTTTATAAATGGTTTGTTTCTGTTGTATTTTAAGCGCTTCAAGCCAGTAACATCACTATTAATAAATGTCCCTTCATATCCCTTAAACTGAAGTGTAGATGTTTTTGTGGTGTCAACGTCCCAATCTAACGGGTAGGAGTTTCCTGCTGTGAAATAATCAAAATTCTTATTTCTCATTTTAGTAATAGTTTCTCCTTCAGATTCTACGATTTCTAGCATACTTTTCATAAGCTCGTAAGTACCTTCAACACGTTGTTTGTAAGGTTTTAGCATGTGAGTTTCTACCATTAAACCTAATGTGTTCCAAAGGGTTGTATAGCCCGTAGAGTATCTAGGATAATCCATAAATTGGCTAAAACCCTTTTCTGGAACTTGGTTAAATACATTTACATAAGGTGTTATGTCCCAGTTTTTTTCTTTTAGTTTGCTCTCTAATTCAGGCATTATTTGGGTGTGAATGTAGTTGCCTAAAGTACCTCCTAATTTATTGTGCTGTGTAAAAAGGTGTGTAAGTGTATATTGATAATCGGCACCATTACTCACATGATTATCAATAAAAACATCAGGTTGTACAAGGTGAAATATAGAAGCAAAGCTTTTGGCGTTTTCTGTGTCACATTTTATAAAATCTCTATTAAGATCGTAGTTTCTTGAGTTTCCTCTAAAGCCATATTCTTTAGGGCCATTTTGATTTGTTCTGGTAGTAGAATTTCTGTTTAAACTACCACCAATGTTATAGATAGGTATGGTTACCAATACCGTGTTTTTAGGAGCTTTTATGTTGCCTTGAACAATATCTCTGAATAACATCATTGTGGCATCTATGCCATCACTTTCTCCGGGATGTATACCATTGTTTACGAGTAAAATACGTTTATTTTTTCTGATGTTTTCAAAATTAAATTCTTTGTCAGGGTTTAGAGTAACAATATGTAGTGGTTTCCCAGAATCTGTCATGCCAATGGTTTGCATTGAGATTTCAGGATATGTGTTTTTTAAATTTGTGAAATATGAAATGGTCTCTTGATAAGTCGCTGTTTCTTGTCCGTTGGTTTTTTCACAAACGGTTTTAAAATCAATAGTTGAAACTGTCTCTTGTTGTTTACAACCAACAAGTAAAATGCATAGTATGAAAATACGCTTCATCAAAAAAAGTTTTAGAGCTTAAAATTAATCATTTATTGGCATATAAACTTGTACATCTGCATAAACGACGTATTTTTGCAGCTTCAAAAAATAATACAATGACTCAAATATTTAGAAATTTCACATCAAATCCTAAAAATGATATTTTAAGTGGTATTACTGTGTCTCTAGCTATGATACCAGAGGTTGTTGCTTTTGCTTTTGTGGCTCAAATAGACCCATTGATGGCGCTTTCAGGTGCATTTATAGTTGGACTTATTGCAGCAATTTTTGGAGGAAGACCAGGTTTAATTTCTGGAGCAGCTGGTGCTGTTGCTGTTATTTTTGTTAGTATGATATCAGATGGGCATACCAAAGGAATGCTTTTTGATCAGCCTATTGAAAATATGGGATTCTTCTATTTGATGGCTTGTGTTATTTTAATGGGAGTTATTCAGGTTTTTGCAGGTGTTTTTAAATTAGGAAGATTTGTTAGGCTAATTCCGTATCCAGTAATGCTAGGGTTTGTTAATGGATTAGCTATTGTTATATTTTGGGCACAAGTAAAAATGTTTTCACACAAAACACTACAAATTTCAAGTGAAGGCGTTAAAGAGTACGTAAGCACATTTATGTCAGGAACCGAACTTTATACAATGATAGGTTTGGTGCTTTTAACTATGGGAATTATTTGGGCTTTACCAAGAATTACAAAAAAAATTCCGGCAGCTTTAACAGCTATTTTAATAACAACATTGGTTGTTGTTGGCTTTAATTTAGACGTTTCTACAGTTGGTTCATACATTATAGAAGGTGGCGGAACAGGCTTAAAAGGTGAGTTGCCAACGCCTAATATGGAGTTATGGCAATACTTACCGCTAAATTTAGATACCTTAAAATTTATTTTACCATATGCATTTTTAGCGGCGTCTGTAGGATTGATAGAGTCTTTAATGACTATGAATTTGGTAGATGAGTTAACAGAAAGTAGAGGAGACGGAAACAGAGAATGTATTGCACAAGGAGCTGGTAATATTATGTCAGGACTTTTTGGAGGAACTGGTGGTTGTGGTATGATTGGACAAACCGTAATAAATATAAATGCTGGTGGACGTGGACGTCTTTCTGGTGTTATGATGGCTGTCACACTTCTAACATTTATATTGTTTACAGATAAGTTGATAGAACAAGTGCCAATAGCAGCTTTAGTAGGTGTTATGTTTATGATGGTAATAGAAACATTTGCTTGGTCTAGTTTTAGAATTATAAAAAAAATACCTCTTTCAGATGCGGTTGTTTTAATAACGGTTTCAGCGGTTACTGTTATTTTTGATTTAGCTATTGCTGTTTTTGTAGGTGTTATAATATCTGCTTTAGCATTTGCATGGGAAAATGCAAAACGTATTAGAGCAAGAAAGCGTATGCGTGCTGATGGTACTAAAGTTTATGAAATTTGGGGACCATTATTTTTTGGAAGTATAACAGCTTTTAATGAGAAATTTGATGTAAAGAATGATCCAGAAAAGATTGAAATAGATTTTGTAGAATCTAGAGTAAGTGACCATTCAGCTTTAGAGGCCATATTTAATCTGGTTAATAAATATGAAGCCGAAGGAAAATCAATAAAACTAAAACACTTAAGTAAAGACTGTAAAATGCTTTTATATAAAGCAAGTCCTAAATTTAAGGAAGTTATCGTTGAAGATATTGATGATCCTAGGTATCACCTTGCGGCAAACCCAGAGGACTTTCCTAATCCATTATCAGAATATAAGTTGTAAGAAAAAAACAGAGCTGTAATTAAGCTTTATTTTACAACAACACTTTCAGGAACTAACACACTGTAATCGCCGTTGTTTCTAATAACGTCACGAACAATGCTAGAGCTTATATACGATGTTTTTGCAGCTGTAAGTAAAAATACTGTTTCAATTTTAGAAAGCTTTCTATTGGTGTGAGCAATGGCTTTTTCAAATTCAAAGTCGGCAGGGTTTCTTAAACCTCTTAAAATAAACTTTGCTTTTATTTCTTTACAAAAATCAACAGTAAGCCCTTGATATGTTACCACTTTTACTTTTGGTTGGTCTTTAAAAGCGTCTTCTATAAATTGTTTTCGTTCTTCTAGAGAAAACATATAGTTTTTTTCGGCATTGATACCAATAGCAACAACCACTTCATCAAAAAGTTTTACACCTCGTTTTATAATGTCGTAATGGCCTAAAGTAATAGGATCAAAAGATCCTGGAAAAATAGCTCGTTTCATAATGTAAAATTACAACAATTATTTCAAAGCCTCTTCAATGGCGTTTTCAAACAACTCTGATAATGAAATTCCAGCAGCAGCTGCTTGTTGAGGTAAAATACTTGCTTGTGTAAGACCAGGAACGGTGTTTATTTCTAATAAGTGTGGTTCTCCATTTTTAAAAATATATTCACTTCTAGAAAACCCTTTCATTTTTAAAACTTCGTAAACCTTTTTTGCAATTTCTCGTACTTTGTTAGCATCTGTGTCACTTATTCTTGCAGGAGTAATTTCTTGAGATTCACCTAGGTATTTGGCTTCATAATCAAAAAAATCATTATCACTTACAATTTCGGTAATAGGTAGTACTTTGGTTTCGCCTTGGTAAGAGATAACACCAACCGATACTTCGGTGCCATCTAGAAATGATTCTATGATAATTTCATCATCTTCTTTAAAGGCAAAATCAATAGCTTGTTGTAGCTTTTCTTTTTCATAAACTTTAGAAATTCCGAAGCTGCTTCCTGCTTTATTGGCTTTTACAAAACACGGTAATCCAACTTTTTTTATAATAGCATCTTCATCAATAGCATCACCTAAATTTAAATAATAAGATTCCGCAGTTTTTATTCCGTAAGGTTTTAATACACTTAGGCAGTCTCTTTTATTAAAAGTTAAAGCTGCTTGATACATGCCGCAGCTGGTATGAGGTATATTAAGCAACTCTAGGTATGCTTGCATAAAACCATCTTCTCCAGGCGTACCATGTATGGCATTAAAAACACAATCAAAAGTGATTTTTTTATCATGAATAATTATAGAGAAATCGTTTTTATCTACAGGAAATTCTATGTTATCGTCATTAACATATATCCATTTGTTTTCAAAAATGTGAATGCGGTAAGCGTTATATTTTTGCTTATCAAGGGTTTCATAAACCACGTTTCCGCTTTTAAGGGATATTTCATATTCGCTAGAATATCCGCCCATTATTATGGCAATGTTTTTTTTCATAGATGTTAATCTTGTAAAACAAGACGATAAATTAATTTATTCTTTAATGTAATCTAAAAACGTACAATAAAACGTAAGTAATTATTGTTAAGCTAAAATATCACTAATAAATCAAAAGTAAAAACAGTTCTGTTTTTATATCTTTGTTTTCAAATAAAAATACATGAGTCTTATAAAATTTCTGAAAAGTAGAATCTTTTTAAAGCAGATTATTATTGCGGTTGTCGTTATTGTTGTATTGAGTTTTATCTTGTTGAAATGGTTAAATATTTCTACAAATCATGGAAAATTTGAAACCGTTCCAGATTTAACAGGTAAATCTATAGAGGTAGCCGAAATTGAGCTAAAAGAAAATAAACTGGTCATGGAAATTCAAGATTCTTCTAATTATAATCCTGATTATCCTAAATTTTCCGTGATAGAGCAAGATCCTGCTGCTGGAGCCAAGGTAAAAGAAAGCAGAAAAATATATTTAACACTAAACCCTTCAGGATACAGAAAAGTAAGAGTACCTAACTTAAAAGGGAAAACATTTAGACAAGCAAAACCAACTTTAGAAGCTCTAGGTTTTAAAATAGGAACACTTACTTATGTAGATTATTTAGGTAAAGATGAGGTTGTAAAACTTACACATAAAGGTTCTGAAATTCAAAAAGATGAAGCGTTGTCAAAAACAGCAACAATAGATTTGGTATTAGGAAACGGAAATAGACCTGAATAATTATGACACAAGCACCTCTAGAGATAGACGATAATAATGACGATGAGCTTTACGAGCACTATGCATTTACAGCAGAGAAAGGTCAGCAACCATTAAGAATAGATAAATACTTAATGAATTTTATAGAAAACGCTACGCGTAATAAAATTCAAACGGCAGCAAAAAACGGTAGTATTTATGTAAACGATATACCCGTAAAACAAAACTACAAAGTCAAGCCTTTTGATAAAATACGTGTGCTTTTTGAGCATCCGCCGTATGAGTATTTATTAACGCCAGAGAATATACCTTTAGATATTGTTTATGAAGACGACGTGCTTCTAGTAGTAAACAAACCCGCTGGAATGGTTGTGCATCCTGGTCATGGTAATTATTCTGGAACGTTAATAAACGCCTTAACATATCACTTTGATAACTTACCGAACAACTCAAGCAATCGTCCTGGGTTGGTGCATAGAATAGATAAAGACACTAGTGGTTTATTGGTGATAGCCAAAACTGAAGAGGCTATGACACATTTATCTAAACAGTTTTTTGATAAAACGAGTGAGCGCGAGTATGTTGCCATTGTTTGGGGCAATGTAGAAGCAGATTCAGGAACTGTTGAAGGAAACATAGGTCGTCATCCTAAAAACAGATTACAAAACACCGTTTTTGAAGGCGATGAAGCAGATAAAGGAAAACCGGCTGTAACACATTACAAGGTTATAGAGCGTTTAGGGTATGTTACTCTCGTGTCTTGTAAATTAGAAACAGGACGTACGCATCAAATACGTGTGCATATGAAACATATAGGGCATACATTGTTTAATGACGAACGCTATGGTGGTGAGAAAATTTTAAAAGGAACCACGTTTAGTAAGTACAAACAGTTTGTAGATAATTGCTTTAAAGTTTTGCCAAGGCAAGCGCTTCATGCTAAAACGTTAGGTTTTGAACACCCAATTACAGGCGAATTTATGAGATTTAATTCTGAAATTCCAGAAGATATGCAACAGTGTATTGATAAATGGCGTAACTATTCAAAACATCAGGATTTAGAATAAATTTATTCAATAGTTTTATAGAAAAGAATATTACCTAAAATTGATTTTATTATTAGGTAATTGTAATTTTGAGATTAATTCAAATAATAGTTTTCCGATTGCTCGGAAATGAAAAATAAATTTTCAATGAAACTCGTTTTATCACCTGCAAAATCACTTGATTACGAAAGTAAATTACCAACAGCACAATATACTGAAGCATCTTTTTTAAAAGAGGCAGAACGTGTAAATAAACTTCTTAAAAAGAAATCAGCCAAAAGCTTATCAAAGTTAATGCACATTTCTGATAGTTTAGGGCAACTTAATTATGAGCGTAATCAAGATTGGCAATTACCATTTACTCCAGAGAATTCTAGACAAGCTGTCTATGCGTTTAGCGGTGATGTATATAGAGGGTTAGATGCTTATAGCATTTCGCTTGAAAAAATAGAAGCGTTACAGCATACCGTTAGAATTTTATCAGGTTTGTATGGTGTGTTAAAGCCGCTAGATTTAATTCAGCCTTACCGATTAGAAATGGGCACTAAATTTCCAGTAGGAAAAAACAAAAACTTGTATGAATTCTGGAAAAAGAAAGTGACTCAAGCCTTGAATGACGAGTTAAAAGATGATGAGCTTTTTCTAAACCTAGCAAGTAATGAATACTTTAAGGCCGTAGACGAAAAAGCCCTAAAAGTTCCTGTAACTCATGTTAAATTCCAGGAGTTAAAAAACGGTACTTACAAAACCATAGCTATTTTTTCTAAACTTGCTAGAGGCTATATGGCACGCTACGTGCTAGAGACCAATGCCCAAACAATAGATGATGTAAAAGGTTTTAATTATGAAGGTTACGGGTTTAGTGAAGCATTGTCAAAAGACAATGAATTAGTATTTATTAGATAAGGCTATTTAGTTTTTATCTTTTTATCGATATTAATTTTTTCTTCTGGTCTTGGCTTTTTCTTTATTTTTTTTCGCCTAGCACCAGATGTACCTCGATGTATTTTACCTCGTTTTGTTTTTTTGTCGCCTTTTCCCATGGTTTTTATTTAGTTTTAAGTGAAATAATAATATAATGAAAAAATACCACTTATAGAAAATCTTATCAATGTTCTTTCATAAACATCCATATAAGCCTTTTATTCAAACAGATACTAAAAAACTTATTGTTGGTACTTTGCCACCACCGCGTTTTTCAACAGGCGATTTATTGGAAAAGGATGTTGATTTTTGCTACGGAAGCTACTATAATAGTTTATGGTTGTTTATTGATAGCATTCATAATTTAGGTTTGCGATATGATAATTCTGAAGAAGCGGTAGCGCAACGCAAACAATTTCTTATTGAAAACAAGATAGGTGTTTGTGATATTGTGGCAAGTGCTAAAAGAGAGAAAATAGATGCTTCAGATTTGGGAATGACACAAATACAGTTGCGCGATATTATAGGCTATCTTAAGCAGTATCCTAATATTGACACCTTGTTATTTACTGGTGGTAATAGTAAAAATGGCCCGGAGTATTTTTTTAGAAAACACTTAAGGACGTATGGTTTAAAACTAGAGCTGGTTCATGATGAGGTGCCTAGAATTCATAAGTTTTTTTTGAATGGAAGACTTATTAAAACGGTGTCTTTAACCTCAAGTTCTGGTGCTGCGAATATCTCAATAAGTAGGCTGCCTTTGTACAAGCAACTTAAAGCTAAAAACCCAGATTTTAATACATTTGATTTTAGAGTTATGCAATACCGGGCGTTTTTTTAGGTGTGATGGCAGCTAGTGTGTAGCTGGAACAACCTATCACGGAACTGGAATGGTTAATCAGAACTTTGTACCAATCAATCAGAACTTTGTACCAATCAATCAGAACTTTGTGGTGGTTAATCAGAACTTTGCGGTGGTCAATCAGAACTTTGTGGTGGTCAATCAGAACTTTGTGGTGAGCAATCAGAACTTTGTGGTGGTCAATCAGAACTTTGTACTACCTAATCTGAACTTTGTACCACCTAATCAGAACTTTGTACTAGTCAATCAGAACTTTGTACCAGTCAATCAGAACTTTGTACTAGTCAATCAGAACTTTGTACCACCTAATCAGAACTTTGTGGTGGTCAATCAGAACTTTGTGGTGGTCAATCAGAACTTTGCGGTGGTCAATCAGAACTTTGTGGTGAGCAATCAGAACTTTGTGGTGGTCAATCAGAACTTTGCGGTGAGCAATCAGAACTTTGTGGTGAGCAATCAGAACTTTGTGGTGGTTAATCAGAACTTTGCGGTGGTCAATCAGAACTTTGCGGTGGTCAATCAGAACTTTGTGGTGAGCAATCAGAACTTTGTGGTGGTCAATCAGAACTTTGCGGTGAGCAATCAGAACTTTGTGGTGAGCAATCAGAACTTTGTGGTGGTTAATCAGAACTTTGCGGTGGTCAATCAGAACTTTGCGGTGGTCAATCAGAACTTTGTGGTGAGCAATCAGAACTTTGTGGTGGTCAATCAGAACTTTGCGGTGAGCAATCAGAACTTTGTGGTGAGCAATCAGAACTTTGTGGTGGTTAATCAGAACTTTGCGGTGGTCAATCAGAACTTTGCGGTGGTCAATCAGAACTTTGTGGTGAGCAATCAGAACTTTGTGGTGGTCAATCAGAACTTTGCGGTGAGCAATCAGAACTTTGTGGTGAGCAATCAGAACTTTGTGGTGGTTAATCAGAACTTTGCGGTGGTCAATCAGAACTTTGCGGTGGTCAATCAGAACTTTGTGGTGAGCAATCAGAACTTTGTGGTGGTCAATCAGAACTTTGTGGTGGTTTGCTTCGTTTGTGTTGTTGCGAAATGGTATGCGAGACATGGGCACGAAGTGCGAACTATACGTTAGTAAATTTTTGTAAGTAGGCGAAAACTAGCAATGGATTATATACGTTGTTGCTACACGTTTTTTATTCCTTAATTTTAAAAAAGCTAGGATATTTTAAAGAATAAATAATTGTAGCTTTTTTGTTCTTTAAGTTTTCGATAGCAGGAAACTTATTTCCACTCTTCGTTTCAGACTTAAAATATTTCTTTTGCTTTTCAAAGTCCTCTTTTTTCATACCTTGAGTAATAATTCCGCTTTTTGTCTTGTAATTTAGTATTGCAAATTGTTCAGATTTTCGACTATACTTTACTAAAAATGACTGTTCTTCAAATCCAACAAAAGTAGCTTGAGTTTCAGCTATTTCTTTTGATAGATAGTGGTTTTTCAATTTTTTATTTAGGAACTCTCCAGTCCAAATTAAGCCAATGAACATTGGAATTACTAGAACATAAACAAAAAAGGGTCTTTTTAAAATCCATTTTATGGGGTTTTTATTAAATTCAATTCCTTTTCTATTTTCTGATTTTGTAATTAACTTATAGACTAAAATAGTAAATCCAATTAAGTATAAGAGCATAGAAATAGTTTCAATAGTCGCCCATTTTCTTGCTAAATGTCCGAAAGAAGCTTTAATACAAAGTCCAATTGATAAGAAAAATATTCCAAATAGTAGTCTGTTCATATAATGTGTGGCAACGGTTTGTATGGTTTGTTGCGTGTTTTAAGCACCTAATTTAGCAAATACAAACCGAATAGAAAATCCGCGAGGATTTTCGTAAGTAGGCTTGCACTAGCAATTAATTTTATACGGTGTTGTACACTGGCTTTAGTTCAATATATATATTAATGAAAAAATTGAAATAAAAATCCACAAAGTTAGTGCGAATACAATGGGTTTCATTCCTGTAGATTTCAAATCTTTTATAGAAATGGTAGAACCTACAAGAAACAATGTTATTATTAATAATCGTTTAGCCATTAATACAATAAAATTAGTAGCTGGTTCAGGTAAAATATGGTAACTATTAATAATAATCGCAATAATAAATAAAACAATAAAGTAAGGAATTTTTATTTTTTCTCCTTTTGTTTTGAATAGAAACATTGAAAAAATTGATAAAGGGATAATCCACAAAGTTCTAGATAGTTTTACTGTTGTTGCTATTCTCAAGGCTTCGTCTCCATAACCTAGCGCAGCTCCGACTACCGAACTTGTATCGTGTATAGCAATAGCACACCATAAGCCAAATTGTTCTTGTGTTAAATTTAGAAAATGACCGACTGCAGGAAACACAAACAACGCAATAGAGTTTAATAGAAATACGATACCTAAAGCAATACTTATAGTTTTACTTTTAGCTTTAATTACTGGGGAAATTGCAGCAATTGCGCTTCCACCACAAATTGCTGTTCCAGATGTAATTAGATGACCTAGTTTTAAATCTAACTTCAAAAGTCTTGTTAACAACAAACCTAACGATACGGTTAAAAATATTGAATATATAGTTAAACTTAATCCCTCTTTACTTGTTTCCAAAGTTTCTTTGATAAACATCCCAAAGCCCATCCCTACAACCGAAATTTTTAGAAAATAATGAATTGCTTTATGACTGTATGCTTTAAATGGATTATTGAAAATAAGTGTATATACAAAACCAAGTAACAATGCAGTTGGACTGTTTATAATGCCTAAAAGGGCAATAATAATTATAAGGAAGTAAACTATTTTTGAAAAAATCTCTTTCATATCATTTAGTATTATTTGATACAAAAGTAGACTGAATTAATAACCTTTAAGCAAATTAATTGGTTGTTTGAGATAACTAAAAGTTATAGTTAAGCCGAATATATTTTTCGAAATATTCCACGGTATTTGAAAGATAACCTGTTCTTTTTACAAAATAAAACCACCTTTCAATACTTAAATCTTTAATATCTATAATTTTGAGTTTATTATTTAACAAATCTTCAGTGATAGCACTAATTGAAAGAAGTGCATAATCATCAGAATTGTATAAATAATTTTTAATAGCTTCAGTACTGTTTAAAGTTACTGCTACATTAAGCTTTTTGATATTATTTTCCAATAAAAATTTATTAATAATTACTTTAGTTCCAGAACCTTTTTCACGTTCAATCATTGGAATTCTTTGCAACTTTTCGATATCGATACTTCCTTTTTTAAAAGAATTATTATTAACATTGGTTACGAGGACAATTTCATCTTTAATAAATTTTTCAAATTGTAATTTTGGATTCGAAATACTTCCTTCAGTAATTCCGAAATCAATTTCCTGATTCAAAATTAAATTTTCAATATTTTCAGAATTATTACTGATTATGTTAAAATTTGTTTCAGGAAATTGTACTCTAAACTTCGCAATTATTTTAGGTATAATGTAGTTAGACAAGGTTGTGCTTACTCCGAAGTTTATTAGTTTTGGGAAGGTTTCTTTCTTATGTAGAAACTGTTCGTCCATTTCAGAATAGATAGCTAAAATTTTATTAACGTATATAAGAAATGACTTTCCTTCCTTGGTCATTTCTATCGAGTTTGTTTTTCGAATAAATAACGTTGTTTTATATTCTTGCTCTAAATTTTTAATTGCCTTGGATATAGCAGGTTGTGAAATATACAATTGCTCGGCAGCTTTTGTGAAGCTTAAATGTTTAGCAACAATTTTGAATATATGTAATTTGGTTTTCATCAGCTTGTGTACAACATGTGGATAAACACACTAGTGTGTTTATCTATATTATGTTTATGTTTCTAAAAGTAGTTAAAATTTTTACAAACTCATTGGGTTTTATGGTGATTTGTGTGCTGTGTTATTGCTGGAGTGCTTGTTTAGGTTCTGCACCAGGTGTAGCATGACACGGTAGTTTGAGGGTATAAAAAAAACCACGAACACTATAGCATTCGTGGTTTTTAGAATTGGCCTGATGTGGCCTAGCATTTGGGGTATTAAAAACGAATACGCTTAAAACTTAAACTACTTATTTGGTGATACTGCGGGCTGCTGGCACCAAAGATGGCTTTTACGGCACGTTTTGCAGCCAGAAAGGTATCTACATAGCCTTTTATGGGTTCGTTGAAGAACTTGTTACGCTCTATGCGTGAGGTGCTCCATACGGCTTGTGCGGTGCTTACGGCATTGTTGGTGGTTTTCATGGCATCGCGTTTGTTTGTGAGTGCGGTGAGTTGCAGCTCGGGTATGTTGGGCTGATACTGGGTGCAGGTTGATAGCACATTAATAAGGTCTGTAAGGTGCTGAATTTGCTCTGTAAATGAGGTTTGACTAGCACTGATGTGTTTTGCGGTGCTGTTAGGGTTTATCTTGATGATACGTTGCCCACGGATTTTTAGTACATAATGCTTGGCTTTGTCTATGGTTGCTAGTGGTGCGCCAGAGGCTTTTAGCTCGTTTAGGATGCGTGTTGCTAGTGTTTTGAGGTTGCCATACACATCTTGACGGGCTTGTATGGTGTTCTTTTTTTCTTGCATTTTGGCACGGGCGCTGTCTAGGAGGTCTTGCCCTGTGGTGTTCATGGTTTCAAGGCTAGCTACGGCAATGGCGGTATTGCTGGGGTTGTAATTGGTGCCATAGGTAATGAGGTAGTCTACTACTTGTATACCGTGGGTGATGTTGAGCGCCATACCGGTTTCGTAATAGCCTGAGGTACGTGCTTGTTTGAGCTGGGGTTGTTTTGTAACATTTTTGCTTGTTACAGGCTGGGTACTGGTGGTTTGTGGTAATTGGATTTTGTGTTTTTCCAATAGTTGTTTTGGCATTTGTGCCGCTTGGTTGATTAGTTCGTTGGCTGTTTGCGTTTTAGAACTGTTTTTTACTTGTGTCTTCATAATTTTTTAGTGTTTATGTTATTTAAAGACTCGGGTTTGGTCATTTTCCGTTTTTTTTATACAGGCGTTACTGCCACGACCATGCGGTATAGCCTGTGTTTTGGCTATTAATTGAAAGGGAGTGTGTGTTTTTGGCTTTTGGTTGTATCTCGCGGGATATTGGTTAATTGCCTTAAAACGAGGTGAATATAGAAAAGGTTTTTGAGATACGCAAAGTTTTTATCGATAAAGTGTTGTTTTTGTTCGATGAAATGCGTTTTTAATTGGTAAAAGGAGGCTTTATGGGTTGGCCTTTTTTTTTATTTAGAGTTCGAATTTTTAGCTTGTTTACAGCGTGCTTATATAAGAATAGTTGTGTGTTTTAATCACTAAAGTTGGCAAATAAATCACAGATAGAAAGTCCGGGAGGATTTTTGTAAGTAGGCTAGAACTAGCAATGAACTATAGCCGGTGTTGGCAAATCGTTGTTTTTTTTCAGAGTTCAAATTGTCCAGTTAAATTTCGTTTTCAGATTTTTAGCGTTTGAGTAAATTCCGTCAGCGTTATATTCCGCTTTGTTTTTCAATACCATTTGAGTGAGCAATTCCGAAACTTGCTTTATTCCACACACACAATTCGGTTTTGATTAATAATTCAAATAATATTTGTAACAAATTCAATACTTTTTCGTCTTACAATTACACTTAAATACTTTACAATATGCGCAATTTTCTAAAATCATTCAAACAAAAATTTATTCAATTTTATAAGTGCGAATTAAAAACCTTTAATAGAATACTTGGAATTAAATAAATAATTCCGATGTGATTCTTATTTCTCGTCTGAGTGAGCAATTCCGCATTCAGTAAAGTTTTTCAATTCCTATTCCACAATCTTGCTAAAAAATCCGCTGTAATTTTTTATTCCTAATTTGAGTAAAGTTTCAGTGTTTTCTTGTCAAAAAACGATTTTTATAAACTCTAATTTTTGGATTCAGAGTGCGTTCCGTCAATGAATGGCAACGTGTTTGGCTATGATTTCGTTGCGTGGTTTAGCACGTAATTTAGCAAATAAATCACAGATAGAAAGTCCGCGAGGATTTTTGTAAGTAGGCTAGGACTAGCAATAAATTATATACGGTGTTGGCAAATCGTATTTATTTAGAATTCAATTAATTCATTCTTTCTTTTCCACTTTTTTTTTATTTTCCGAAAAATTTTCTAAACAGTCATCTAACTTATTGCCTTTTGAATGAATACACTCACAAAATTCATTTCCAATATTTTCATATTTGGTATTAGCATATTGTTTTTTACAATCGGATAATGAATTTCTTGGCATAATATCAAATCCTTTTAGAAATATTAAAATTGTAAGTCCAAAGGTTAAAGCAACTCCACCAAAAAACAGAAATGGGAATTTATTGTTCCATTTTTTTGGTCGCTTTACAATACCATAATCTGGCATATTTTTAAATGGTAAAATATATTTTAACTTGTCATAATTCCAAACGAGAATATACAAATTTGCTAAAACCATTAATGGTGCAGAAATAAATGAACCTTCAAATCGTACAGCGAAAGAAAGAATACAAATATTCACTATTATTGGAAAATAGAGTATTGCTCCTAAAGTGACAGTTCGAGGTACTAGCAATAAAACGGCTGAAAAAACTTGAGCATAACCAATGAAGTGATAATAATATCCTGTGCGATGCAGTGCAGTTAGATATGCTCCCATCGGATGAATTTCCGACAAACCGCTAGCAAATCGTTCGTCAATTATTTTTGTTATTCCCGCAACTATAAATCCTAGAGCTAAAGTCAGTCGGCAAAAAATTGAAAAATACCAATACCATCTGTTTGCTTTAATTTTCAGGTAAAATTGGTCGAATTTAGTCAGATTGTTCAATTATTCACGATTTTTATTAGATTACGCGCAACGTGTGGATAAACACACTAGTGTGTTTATGTATATTATGTTTATGCTTCTAAAAGTAGTTAAAATTTTTACAACCCCATTAGGTTTTAAGTTTAATTGTGCGTTGGGTTGGTAGTAAATGAATACTGAATAGATACTAGTGCGCTTGCAAACTTTTAGGTATGGTGAAGCTAAATTTTTGTAAGCGCGTTAGTAATTACAACAAATTATGTGAGGTGTTATGCTTTTTATCAGTAAGTGCCTTGTTTTTCTATTGAGACACCACTACTTTTTTTCCAGCAGCAACTGTAGGTTGACAAATTTGCTATAGCTCTAGCTTTTGCTTCTGAATAAGAAGAAGAGCTGGCTCCGAGTCCGTAATCGGTTTTATTATTTCCGTCATAGCTTTTATATGTTCCTTTAACAACAACATAGTAACCACTTGAAACGGAATGCCCGCATTTTGAGTTACAGTCTTGTGTGTAAACTTTTTTGTAGCCTTTGTTTTCAAGATGTTTTCTTGCTGCCATTTTACAGTCCCATGCACTTCCATTTCCCCAAGATACTCTCCATTCAACAGCGGAACCATTGTTTTTTGCAACGGCTATACCTATTTGTGCTTGAATTTTAGAAATACAAGCAATTACTATAATTCCCATTAGGATAAATCTTTTTTTCATTTTATTAAGTTTTAGTTAAAGCCTTACTTTGTTTTTTTTGAGATTGTTCAGGTCAAATTCTTATCTCGTAAACTTTATTGTTTAGGTTTTCTAATAAATAAATAAAACAGAAAGTAGTCAATACCTATAATTGGGTATTTTGCTAATTGTAAATAAATCATATTGCCAAGAAGCAATATAAGTTAGGCTAACTAAATTGTGATTACTGATAGCTGGTTGACGTGTTTTAGCTAGAAGTGTAGCTGAATTTGCTGACCAAGCGCATTGAAAGATAGGTTCTTTTTTTTTAAGTAATAGGACGTGAATACATTGCGGTTATGCATTGTTGGCAACTGGCTTTTAATTTGTTTTTACTGAACCTGAACACATATCGCCTTCCTCAATTCCATTAAGCCAAACTTTTAGTTTTTTAGTTCTTTCTTCAGTTAATTCTTTTAAGTAAAAAGCTCTGCACATAGGATGTGATGAACCATAATAGGGTGCTTTATAATTCGGATATTTCATTTCTAATTCTGAATCACGAAATTTTATCCAAATACGTTGTGATTTTTTTAGGTTTTCTATGAAAATTGAATCTGATTTATATGTAGTAAGAATCTTATTATAAACATTGTTTAATTCTTTGTCAGCTTCATGAAATAAATCATAAGCTTCTTGATTCATTTCTGCTTGCGTTTGTGAGAAACAATTAAAAGTCAAAGTTAGAATTATAAAGGCTAATATATTTTTCATTCGTTTTTTTAGCTTTTAGTCAATGTGTTTGTATAACCGTCAGTTACGGGTTTTAAAATACTATTTTTCGATTAAGCACTGACGCTCGGAATTCCGAGTGAATTCGGACGTAGTCGAATCCGCCGTAATTGCGGTTATACATTGTTAGGTGCAGTTTTTATTTTTATCAGACTCAAAATCAAAAGTCCGATTAACATAATATTTGTCCAAAATGCAAAACTTTTCATTTGTTCGCTTTTGTCCGTTTTAAATGTCAATTCCTTTGCGATTGCTATTTTGTCTTGGTCACTATTTTTATTTTCTGTTATTTTAAAATCAAACTCACTTTCTTTATTTGTAACAACATTTAAGTAATCAATTCCGCCACTTGCATTTTTCCCAACAAGCCAAAATTCAGTTGTTCCATCATTCTCGAACCAAAAGTCAGACGTTTTATTTGGTTTTAAATTTTTGTCAAAAGTGACATAATTTTCTTTTCCGTTCCATTCGTTGTCCCAAAAAGCTATGGAATAAATTTTTAAGTTTTTATCAGTCAGATTTTCAGTCCGAACATTTACTGGCGTTGAAGCACCAAATGAGTCGTCAAACAATGAATTCAATCCTAAAGCAGAAAGTCCGATTACAATTCCGAAAATTGTAAGCATTTTTAAACCACTCTTTTTGTCAGATGAAGCAAAATATCTAATCAGTAAAATTAGAATAAGTAAAAAAGCTGAAAATAGTAGTATGTTCATTTTTTAAATTGGTGGCAACATATAGATAAACACACTAGTGAGTTTAACTATATTATGTTTATGCTTCTAAAAGTAGTTGAAATTCTTAAAAACTGATCTGGTTTTATGGTTATTTGTGAGTTGGTAGTTAGTGTTTTAGAGATAGCTTGTCTCCTAAATCATTAATCTTGTAAAAATTATTGTTTTCAATTAGTAATCCTTTAGTTTTTCCAGAGTTCATTTCTAAACCGTGTTTCACATCTATTTTAATAACTTTACCATTATAATCAGTTTGTATATCATTAACAAGCGAGTGGCCAATTACAATTTTTGAGGCTTTAAAATGCTTTAAAATAGCATTTACAGTTTCTTGTGTTGTTGGGTTAATATCAATACCACTAGCTTTAAGCGCAAGTTTATGTTTGGTATCTAAATTAAGCCTTCTGTCCCAGAAAGGACTATTTATTCCGCTGACAATAATTTCGTCTCTATCATTTTCGATATTGGTTTTTGAAGGAACCTTGCCGTAATATTTTCTTGCAATTGTATTTAACTCGCTAATATCATAAGCGTTTTCTAAATGGTATTTATTTAATCCTCCGTGAACAAAAATGATGGTTCCAATTTTTTCAACAATATTTTTAGTGCGTAACCATCTTCCTAATTCTGAATCTTGGCTGTATAATTGTTTTATAGATGTATTCCAGTTTTTTGTTTTACAGATTTGTTTTGCCGCGTGAATATACTTTTGATCATTATATTTTATATGGCCGTATAGGTTCATGATTTCATGGTTTCCCATAATGAAATGTACCTTTCCGCCATGTAATAGTGCCTGATTTTCTAAATGATATATAAGCCAAAGTACTTGTGTTACTTCAGAACCTCTATCAAAAAAATCTCCGTTGCATACTAAATGCCCATCATTAAAAATCCAATTGGCTTGTTTGTCAATAACATTGTTTGCTAATAAAAAGCTATATAATGCGTCAAAGTTTCCTTCTATATCAGAAATAGCTATTAGCTTTTTGGGCATGTCATAGTGGTCATTTTCTTGGCTTAAGTTTTTATTGAGCGACACAGTAAAGCTAGGAAGGCTTGTGTTGTTAGTAACAACTGTAAGAGGTTTTGAAGTATCAAGTTTTATTTTACTTAACGCATTGTTTTTAGATATAGAGAAAACAGAATCTTTATAAACATATGGGCCATCTGCACCATTAAATTTTGTTTCTATGGGTTGATTTATTTTAAAACCAAATGGTTTGTCGTTTTTCCAAAACGCATTTATACCAGACCAATAAAAATTATAAATTCCTTTTTCGGTGTCAGTATCTTGATAGCCCAAAATTATTGTGGTTATCGTCATATAGAGCGCAAATAGAATAAGACACCATTTTAATATTTTTTTTAATACACTTTTCATGTTATGATATTTTTATGTAATCAGCTTTACAGGTTGATATTGATCTGTTTACATATCAGTATAAGTGTGTGTGAATTTGTTACAAAAAATAAATGGTTAGTGGATTTATCTTGCTTTTGAATTGTATTATTGTAGTTGACGTAAACCTTCGTAAACAATAATGCTTACTGCATTTGATAGGTTTAAGCTACGTATGTGCTCACTGTATAAGGGAATTTTAAATAATTGATCTTGGTGTTGCTCTGTGATATTTTTGGGTAAGCCAACAGATTCTTTACCAAAAACTAAAAATAGATTGTCTTCAAATGCAATATCCCAATGTTGTTTCTTGCCGTGACTAGAAAGAAACACCATGTTTGCATTGTTGTTTTTCTGAAAAAAATCATCAATATTATCATAATAAATAACATCAAGATGTTGCCAATAATCTAATCCTGCACGTTTTAGTCTGGAATCATTTATTTCAAAACCAAAAGGTTTTACAAGGTGTAGCTTTGATCCTGTTGCTAATGCTAATCGGCCTATGTTTCCTGTGTTGTTAGGTATTTCGGGTTCTATTAAAACTATGTTTAAAGACATATTTTTTAAATTGTAAAAAGCTGTAAATATAAAAACCTATTCGGTAATGAATAGGTTTTAAGGAGTGTTTATGTGTTTTTTAAAAAATTAGCTTTTGTTTTGCTGTTCTTTAATGGTCTCTTTATCAATATCAAACTGGTTTGTTTTTTGATTGGTGTTACCAGTAGGATTTGTAGGATTGTTTTGTTCTTTTTTAGGTTTAAATTTTCTTTTATCTTCAATAGTTCCCATAATATTTTTGTTTTTTGATTCACTATAATTTAATGAATTTTAAACGGAATTTTATTAAAACTATCTTAAAATCAGGATCTTATTTGTTTGGTGAATTCGTTAATGGTCTCAACACCATTATTTTTTATATGTTTTATAAAAGCACTGCCTATAATGGCGCCTTTAGCATACGTTGTTGCTTGCGTAAATGTTTCTTTATTTGATATACCAAAACCTATAACCTGTGGGTTTTTTAGGTTCATATTTTTAATGCGTTCAAAATATTGTGTTTGCTCGTCACCAAACCCAGTTTTACTTCCAGTAACACTAGCGCTACTAACCATATAAATGAAACCGTTTGATATGCTATCTATAAAACGAATGCGCTTTTCAGAGGTTTGTGGTGTAATTAAAAACACATTGATAAGTCCGTAGCTCTCAAAAATAGACTTATAATGTTCGTGATATACATCAACAGGTAAATCAGGAATGATGAGTCCATCTATGCCTATTTCATTACATTTTTTGCAAAACGCTTCAACTCCAAATTGCAATATTGGATTAAAATAACCCATGATAATTAGTGGAATAGACACACTTTTTCTGATGTCTTTTAATTGTTTAAAAAGCACTTCGGTTGTCATACCATTTTTTAATGCTTGCGTAGAGCTTGCTTGAATGGTAGGGCCATCAGCTAGAGGATCACTAAAAGGAAGTCCTATCTCTATCATATCAACACCACTTTTCTCAAGGTCTTGAATTATTTCAACTGTATCATTGAGGTTTGGGTAGCCTGCAGTGAAATATATAGAAAGTAACTTTTTATCTTCGTTAAGTTTATGTTGAATTCTGTTCATCGTTATAAATTAAAATGCTTAATATATGTTGCTAAATCTTTGTCGCCACGACCAGATAGACTCACGACTATAATATCATCTGGTTTGAATTTTTTCTGTTCAAAAACAGCAAGCGCATGTGAGCTTTCAATAGCAGGAATAATACCTTCTAGTTTACATAGATCTAAACCAGCATTCATGGCTTCGTTATCTGTTACAGCAATAAATTCAGCGCGACCAGATGTGTATAAATGTGCATGCATAGGTCCTACGCCAGGATAATCTAATCCGGCAGAGATAGAGTAGGGCTCGGTAATTTGTCCGTCTTTAGTTTGCATAAGAAGTGTTTTACTACCATGTATAATGCCTTCTCTACCTAATACAGATGTTGCCGCGCTTTCTCCAGAGTGTATTCCATGACCAGCAGCTTCAACCGCTATAAGGTTTACATGCTCGTTTTCTAAAAAATGATAATAAGCACCCGCAGCATTACTGCCACCACCAACACAAGCAATAACATAGTCCGGATTGGTTTTTCCTTCGTGTTCTTTAAGCTGCCATTGAATTTCTTCAGAAACCACAGATTGAAATCTGGCTACCATATCTGGATAAGGATGCGGACCAACAACACTGCCTATGATATAATGCGTGTCAATAGGATTGTTTATCCAATCTCTTATAGCTTCGTTAGTTGCGTCTTTTAAGGTTTTGCTTCCTGATGTTGCAGGCACAACGGTAGCGCCCAGCATTTTCATTCTAGCAACATTAGGCGCTTGTCTAGCAATGTCAATTTCTCCCATGTAAACAATACATTCTATTCCCATTAATGCACAAACTGTTGCCGTGGCAACACCATGTTGACCAGCACCTGTTTCAGCAATAATTCTTGTTTTGCCAAGGCGTTTTGCCATAAGAATTTGTCCAATAGTATTGTTTATTTTATGAGCGCCTGTATGGTTGAGGTCTTCTCGTTTTAAATAAATTTTAGTCTGGTATTTTTCAGATAGACGCTTGGCAAAGTAAAGCGGAGAAGGTCTGCCAACATAGTTTTTTAAAAGCTCATCAAACTCGGTTTTAAAACTAGGTTCGTTCATTACCTTAAGGTAGTTTTGACGTAACTCTTCTACATTTGGATAAAGCATTTCTGGAATGTATGCGCCTCCAAATTCTCCATAATAGCCTTTTTCGTTTATATTGTAGTTCATAATTGTGTGTTGAATTCTTGTAGTTTTTCTAAATTTTTTAAACCGGGTTTGTCTTCAAATTTGCTGTTTACATCTATGGCATAGCAATATTTTGAAGCCGTTGTTTTTGTAAATGCATGTATGTTTTTTAATTCATCCAGTCCTATGCCGCCACTTAAAAAATAAGGTTTTGTAGATGGATAATTATTAAGAACCTCCCAATTAAATACATAACCATTTCCGCCGGGCAATTTTCCTTTGGTATCAAAAAGAAAGTAATCGCAAACGGTCTCATAGGGTTTTAAAGTATCAAAGTTGAATTGGTCTTTTATTGAAAATACTTTAATGATTTCAATAGAATGGCTTAATAAGGTTTGCTTTAATTCGTTGCAAAAATCAACAGATTCGCTTCCGTGAAGTTGAATAACATCTAAACCGTGTTTTTTTACTTTTGATACTATGTAACCGCTTTCGGCATTCACAAAAACACCAACTTTTTTTATCTCTTTTGGTAGTTCAGGAATATCACCTTCAAAATACCTACTTGAGTTTTTGTAGAAGATAAAACCTAGATAGTCAGGCTGCAAGTTGGCAACTTTAGTGATGTTGTCTTGATATTTCATGCCACATATTTTTAGCTTCATAACTTTAGAGATTCTATAAATTGTTTAGCATTTGCACCAGGATTATCAGTTTTCATAAAGTTTTCTCCAATTAGAAATCCTTTGTAGCCAAAAGGCTGTAAGGTTTTTATAGCATCAATAGAGCTGATACCACTTTCTGAAACTTTTATAAAGTCGTTAGGTATTAGTGAGCTTAAACTTTTGCTAGTTTCTAAACGTACTTCAAAAGTTTTTAGGTTTCTATTATTGACGCCAATCATATCCAAACTAGGCATGATAGATTTATGTAACTCTTCTTCATTATGAACTTCTAAAAGTACATCAAGGTTTAAGCTTTTTGCTAATTCAGAATATTGCTTAATCTGATCTTTGGTAAGAATGGCTGCGATAAGTAAAATAGCATCTGCGCCATGAGCTTTAGCCTCGATAATTTGATAAGAATCGATAATAAACTCTTTTCGGAGCAAAGGTATATTGCAGCTGGCTCTTGCTATTAGTAAATCATCTAGAGAACCACCAAAATATTTGCCGTCAGTTAAAACAGACATGCCACAAACATCAGCCTTTTCATAGCCTGAAGCAACATCATACACATTGAGTTTGTGATTTATGACTTCTTTTGAAGGCGAACGGCGTTTGTGCTCTGCTATAATTCCGGTTGTACTTTTTGATAAGTTTTTTGCAAGTGAAATGGTAGCTCTTTCAAATAAAACAGATTGTTCTAACTGCTTTACAGGTATTAGAGACTTTTTTATCTTAACTTCTTGTCGCTTATCAATGACTATGTTATTAAGTATATCCATAAATTATTGGCTTAAAGCTACGAGCTTATCAAAACGCTTTTTTGCATTTCCGCTCATTAATGATTGTTTTGCTAATTCAAAGCTTTCTTGAATTGATGTGTTTTTTACTGTAGAAATAGCCAAAGCAGCATTAGCGCAAACAACATGATTTTGAGCTTCGGTGCCTTGACCTTGTAAAACATGCATGAAAATTTTAGCAGAACTCTCAATAGAATTTCCACCATGTATGGCATTTTGGTTTAATGTGTCTATCCCAAAATCTGACGGGTTTAAAACAAGCTCTGTATTGTTGTTAGTGATTTTTGCAGCTCCAGTAAGAGAGATTTCGTCATAACCGTCTAGTGCATGAACAATATTATAGTTTTTATCTGTGGTTTGATATAAATAGCTGTATAAACGAAGTAATTCTAAACTAAAAACACCAACCATTTGATTTTTTGGAAACGACGGATTAACCATCGGACCAAGCATATTAAAAAATGTTTTTACACCTAAATCACGACGAATAGGCGCCACATTTTTCATAGCAGGGTGAAATAAAGGTGCGTGAAGCACACAAATACCAGCGTCATCTAAACAGGTTTTTAAAAACGAAATATCATTACTGAATTTTATGCCTAAATATTCTAATACGTTTGAAGATCCGCAAGCAGAAGAAACCCCATAATTACCATGCTTTGTAACATTTACATCAGCACCAGCTGTTACAAATGATGCTAGTGTTGAAATATTGAAAGTGTCTTTGCCATCTCCGCCAGTACCGCATAAATCAACTGCATTGTAGGCGTCTAAATTTACAGGGATACAAAGTTCTAGCAAGGCATCTCGAAACCCTTGTAACTCTTCTATGGTAATATTTCGCATCATATACACGGTTAGGAATGATGCAATTTGACTTTGATTATAATCTCCTTTAGAAATATTAACAAGAACTTGTTTTGCTTCTTCGGTAGAGATGCTTTCTTGATTTATAAGTCTGTTTAATATATTTTTCATAATGATTTCTGTAAAACTGAAAGATTTTTAATTTTTTAAATTCAATGATTAGATTTTAAGAATTAACCCAATTTTCTAACATTTTTTTTCCGTCAGGTGTTAACACAGATTCTGGGTGAAATTGCACGCCTTTAACATCATATATTTTATGACGTAACGACATGATTTGTCCGTTATCATCAAAAGATGTTGCTTCAAGCGTTTCAGGAAGTGTTTCGTTTACAACCCAAGAATGGTAGCGACCAACACTTATGGTTTTATCCAGTCCTTTGAATAAGGGTTCATCATCAACTGTAACGGTAATGTTTGTAGCAACACCGTGGTAAACAGCTTCTAGGTTTATAAGAGAACCGCCAAAAACTTCGCCAATAGCTTGTTGACCCAAGCAAACGCCAAGAATGCTTTTGGTAGCCGCATATTTTTTTATAATAGGTTTTAACAAGCCAGCCTCGTCAGGAATTCCAGGTCCTGGAGATAAAACAATTTTATCAAAGGCTTCAACATCGTCTATATGAAGTTGGTCATTTCGTTTTACTGTAACGTCACAATCTAAATCTTCTAGGTAGTGTACCAAATTGTAGGTAAAACTATCGTAATTGTCAATAACTAATACTTTTTTCATAATTAAATGGTTTCTGCAAGTTCAATGGCTTTTGTTAAGGCGCCTAATTTATTATACACTTCTTGAAGTTCGTTTTCAGGGCTTGATTTAGATACAATTCCTGCGCCAGCTTGCCAGTGTAGCTGATGATTTTTACTTAAAAACGTTCGTATCATTATGGCGTGATTAAAATTTCCTTCAAAATCCATAAAACCAATAGCGCCGCCATAAAAATCTCTACTTGTTTTTTCATACTTTTCAATCAATTGCATGGCTTTATGTTTTGGAGCTCCGCTTAAAGTACCAGCGGGAAAAGTGTCAGCAACAACTTGCATGGTTGTTGAATTTTCATGTTTTTTGCCTGTAACTTTACTTACTAAATGGATAACATGAGAGAAAAATTGTACTTCTCTGTATGTTTCAACAGAAACTGCATTGCCGTGACGGCTTAAGTCGTTTCTAGCCAAATCAACAAGCATAACGTGTTCGGCATTTTCTTTAATATCTTCTGATAGTTTTTTTGCTAGTTCAGCATCTTTCTCATCGTTTCCTGTGCGTTTAAATGTACCTGCGATTGGATGAATTTCAGCTTTGCCTTTACTGACTATGAGTTGCGCTTCAGGAGAGCTGCCAAAGATTTTAAAATCGCCATAGTCAAAATAGAACAAGTAAGGCGACGGATTAATACTTCTTAAGGCACGATATACGTTAAACTCATCGCCTTTAAATGCTTGAGAGAATTTTTTAGAAAGCACCAGCTGAAATACATCACCACGAGCACAGTGTTTTTTAGCTAACTCTACGTGTTCTTTATATTCGTCATCAGTTAAATTAGAAGTTGTTGCGCCATCAACTGAAAAATTAAAACCAGCATAATTTTTAGACGTTATAAGTTGATAAATTTCATCTATGTTATTGTCAGTGTCAAAACAATGAGCAAAAATATATGCTTCGTTTTTATGATGATTTATGGCGATAATATTTTGGTAAACGGCATAGTATATGTCTGGAATATCTTGATGATTTGCTTTTTTTGAAATGTCAATGTTTTCAAAATAGCGAACAGCGTCGTATGCCATGTAGCCAAAAACACCATTATTTATAAATTTAAATGTTTTGTCAGCGTTCACTTTAAAACGTTGTGTAAACTTGTGTATTCTTTCGGTAACATTTACTCCCGGTTTTATATTAGTAGTTAGTTGACTATTGTCTGGGAATTGTTCAGTAATAATCTCATTTTTAACTTTTATAGATGCAATAGGATTGCAGCATATATATGAGAAGCTATTATCATTTGCATGATAGTCACTACTTTCTAATAAAATACTGTTAGGATACTTGTCGCGTATTTTCAAGTATATGCTAACAGGAGTAATAGTGTCTGCAAGTATTTTTTTGTAGTGTGTGTATAAACTAAATGTTTTCATTTGTTTTATAAATTAAAAAAGGCTTGTCGTGAATGACAAGCCTTTCTGGATATTTTAAAATTTAAATATACGATAGGGTTAATTCACGAAATTTGTGTTTCGGAATTGCCACCACCAAGTATTATTTAAAATTATATTCATTTGATCTGTTTGTAGGCCTCAAATATAGAAATGAAATTGTAAAAACACAATGTTTTTTTTGATAAATAATAAGGCATCAGCTTATTTGTATAAAAATTTGTTAAACAGATACACTTTATATCTATGAATATTTAATTTTAACTTATGAAGTATTTAAAATATATTATAGTTTTAGTATTGTTTGGGTGTAACAACCAAAATAAATCTGAACAAGTAGAACAAGTCATTCCTGAAACAGATCAAACTCCAAAAGAAGTTTCGCTAGAAGTTTATGATTTTAACGGCGTAGAACCTTATTTAAATAAAAAAGATGACACTGTTTATGTTGTTAATTTTTGGGCAACTTGGTGTGCACCTTGTGTTAAGGAACTCCCTTATTTTGAAAAAATAAACAAAACCTACAAGGATAAGAATGTTGAAGTTATATTAGTGAGTTTAGATTTTCCTAATCAATATGAAAGCAAACTAAAACCTTTTATACAAAAAGAAAAATTACACTCTAAAATATTAGTGCTTAATGATCCAGATTCTAATGCTTGGATTCCTAAAGTGTCAGAAAACTGGTCAGGTGCTATTCCTGCCACATTAATTTACAATAAAGATAAACGACAGTTCTATGAAAAGTCGTTTAACTATAATGAGTTAGAAACCGAATTAAAACAATTTTTAAACCAATAACTTATGAAAACACTAAAAGCAACCATTGCAGTTATGGCATTAGTACTTTTTTCAGCTTTTACAATTACTAACGAAGGCGGTTATAAAGTAGGAGATATAGCTACTGATTTTAAATTAGAGAATATTGATGGTACAATGGTATCATTAGCAGATTATAAAGATGCTAAAGGTTTTATTGTGATATTTACTTGTAATACATGTCCGTATGCTGTGGCTTATGAAGATAGAATAGAAGCATTAAACAAAAAATATGCAAGCAAAGGTTATCCAGTAATAGCTATTATGCCTAATAACGTAAGCGTTAAACCAGGAGATAGTATGGAAGCTATGCGAGCAAGAGCAAAAGAAAAAGGGTTCACTTTTCCTTATTTAATGGATGCCGGACAAAAAATTTATCCGAAGTATGGCGCTACAAAAACACCACATGTTTATGTGCTTCAAAAAACAGACAAAGGAAATCAAGTAAAGTATATTGGAGCCATAGATGATAACTACCAAGATGCGAATGCTGTAAACAAAAAGTATGTTGAAGATGCCGTTGATGCCCTTTTAGCAGGAAAAGAAGTTCAAGAAACACACACAAGAGCCATAGGTTGTACTATAAAAGTATAATCATTGCATAAACTTATCAAGTAAAAAATTAAAAGCCGAAGTACAAACACTTCGGTTTTTTTTATGTCATTTTCATAAAGAAACAGTAATTTTGTAGTAAATTTAAACACAATATTATGGCAGATTTAACACAAGACCAATGGCAAGAGCAATTATCAAATGATGCAGATGCCGTTATTCTAGATGTAAGAACAGATGAAGAGCTAGAAGAAGGTTTTATACCTAATGCAGTTCATATTGATATATATCAAGGACAAGAGTTTATAAATCAAGTAGAAGCTTTAGATAAGAACAAAACCTATTATGTGTATTGCAGATCAGGAAATAGAAGCGGACAAGCTTGTGCCATAATGAGTCAATTAGGATTCACACAAACCCATAACCTTTTAGGAGGATTTAACGAATGGGAAGGTGACGTAGCAAACCATTAAAAACATATAAGTTATGAAACATTTAGCAACTACTTTAAGTTTGATGTTGTTTTTTAGCATACTATTAAGCTGTCAAGAAATAAAAAAAGAAGGTAATATAGAAGTTATCACAGCCGAAGAAATGCAAAGCATATTAGATCTTGAAGACATTCAGTTGGTAGATGTAAGAACTCCTGAAGAGTTTAAAGAAGGCTTTATAGCAAATGCTCAAAATATAGATTATTTTTCAGATACTTTTGATGAAGATATAGAGAAGCTAGATAAAAGCAAACCTGTTATTGTTTATTGTAAATCTGGAGGCAGAAGTGCAAAATGTGCAGATAAACTTTTAGAAGCAGGTTTTGTTAAAGTCTATGATTTAGAAGGAGGTATTTCTAAATGGAAACACAAAGGTCTCAATATAAAAACATTTGAATAAAAAAAAGCTCTCCAAATTGGAGAGCTTTTTTTTTTGAGAATTCCTTTAAGAAAAAATAATAAGCAATTTTTATAATAATAATTTGACCAATTATAAATGTGATTATATTTGTAAGAAAAATATTATAAAATGAAGCATATTAAACACATATTCAAAATACTTTTACTACTAGTTACTCTATTTACTTTGTCTTGTTCTAATGAAGAAGTAAGTATCACGCCAAATCAAATTAACACTCCAGTACAAACACCAACAGATGAAGAAGATAGTGGTAGTACAATTCAAGAAATGATTATTGGTAATTGGGAGGAAACAAATGTGACTCATGATGGAGTTGTTAGTAACTCTCAAATTATTTGTAATAATGAAAGAGAACAATTTAGGTTTCAAACCACATCAGGTTTTACTGAAAGAAGTTTTGATGATTATTGTGAAGAGGTACTTGAATCAGGGACTTACACAATAAATTCTTCTGAATTAGTTTTGACATTTTCAGGACAATCTTCAGATGTTTATCAAATTGAAGAGTTAAATGAGACAGAATTAGTGATTAGTTTTAATGATGGAGGTATTGTTGTAGAAGAAACTTATATTAAAATCTAAAAAATATATACCGGCAATTTAATTTTTATTGTCCTCTAAAAAACAAAACCCTTGAATTTATAGTAAATTCAAGGGTTTTTTGTGGAGTCGGAGAGAATCGAACTCTCGTCCAAACAAGCCATTAAAGAGCTTTCTACACGCTTATTCTTTTCTTGTTTTTTCGATTATAAGCTGGTTAAAGACAACCTACGTATAACTTATCTTCTTAAATTTCGAAAGTAAATCGAAGCACTTTACAATCTATATTGACATTTACGATGCCTCAAAAAGGAACGCCGTCAATCAAGGCTTTCCGGAGACATTTAGCTTGTACACCTTGTGTACCTAGGCAAATCTTACTATGATTCAGATTAAGCAGCTAAAGCGTAGTTATTCTCGCCGTTTAAAAGTTTGACCTAGCCTTTTACGCGTTTCAAAGTCATTACGCGACGTGCTTACCGTTTAATTGATCTCGCTGTCAAAACCAGTCGACCCCAATTAGTTTTTTTCAAAGCATTTTTTGAAAAAGGATAGCGAAGTTACTAAAAAAAGTTGTGCAACAGTCTAAATCCACGTATTTTCGTGCAAAATCTATACCAAATATCTTATTGTCAGGTTAGATTTGTATCAATAAACACTTATAATTTCAACATATGAGTATCAAGTTTGCCATTATAAAGGAACGAAAAAATCCACCAGATAGACGTGTGGTTTTCTCTCCAGAAAAGTTAGCAGAAGCAAGAACACAGTTTCCTGAAGCTGAATTTGTAATAGAATCTAGTGACATTCGTATTTTTCCGGACGAAGCATACAGAAAATTAGGTTTTACTGTAACTGATGATGTGTCAGACTGTGATGTCATGTTAGGTGTAAAAGAAGTGCCAATATCAAATTTAATCCCCGATAAAAAATATTTCTATTTTTCTCATACTATAAAAAAGCAACCTTATAACAGAAAGCTTTTACAGGCAATGCTTGAGAAAAACATTGAAATGTTTGATCACGAAACTATAGTGAAGAAAAGCGGAGCAAGATTAATAGGTTTTGGTCGTTATGCAGGATTGGTAGGTGCCTACAATGGTTTTAGGGCATTAGGCTTGAGAGATGGTTTGTTTACATTGCCTAAAGTAGAAACATTAGCCGATCTAGATGAGGTAAAAGCAGAGTTAGATAAAATCACGTTGCCTAGTAACTTAAAGATTTTGCTTACAGGAACAGGGAAAGTGGCTTATGGTGCAAAAGAAATTTTAGATCATTTAAAAATAAAAGAAATAAGTGATGCTTTATATTTAACATCGTCATTTACAGAACCTGTTTATGTTATGGCAGATGTCATGGAGTATGCAAAACGCAAAGATGGAAAAGTAGGAGATAAGTACGCTTTTTATAAAGACCCTACAGGTTATGAAAGTAATTTTATGCCTTATGCAAAAGAAACCGATTTTTTTATTGCTGGTCATTTTTATGGGAATAATGCACCGTATCTGTTTACAAGAGATGATGCTAAAAAAGCAGCGTTTAAAATCAATTTAGTAGCCGATGTGTCATGTGACATTGATGGTCCTGTGGCGTCAACTATAAGACCTTCAACTATTGCAGATCCTTTTTATGGATATGATCCAGAAACAGAACAAGAAGTTGCCTTTGATGCAGAAAATGCTATTACAGTTATGGCAGTTGATAATTTACCATGTGAGTTACCTAAAGATGCAAGCGAAGGTTTTGGAGACATGTTTTTAGAGCATGTTATTCCTGCTTTTTTTAATAATGACGAAAAAGGTATTTTAAAACGAGCTAGAATAACACAAAAAGGTAAATTAACAGATCGATTTGCTTATCTGCAAGATTATGTAAATGGTAATTAATACAATTTTTATAGAGTTAAAATGAGTAAAACAGCTTTAATTACTGGAGGTGCATCCGGATTAGGATACGAATTAGCACTGTTATTAGCCAAAGACACTCACAATCTAGTGTTGGTTGATATAAATTCTGATAATTTAAAACAAGCCAAACAAACAATAGAAGCAACCTATTCTGTTGATGTACAAATTCTACAAAAAGATTTGAGTGTGCAAAATGCAGCGGTTGATATTATGGATGCCGTAGGCCATGCAAAAATTGATGTTTTAATTAACAACGCTGGTTTTGGATTGTTTGGAACATTTCACTCAACAGATTGGGAGCGTGAAGCACAAATGCTAAATCTTCACGTGATGACAACAACGCATTTAACCAAGTTGGTTTTAAAGGATATGGTTGCATCAGGTTCTGGTAGAATTTTAAACTTATCATCATTAGCGGCATTTCAACCTGGACCACTTATGTCATTGTATTATGCTACCAAAGGCTATATTTTATCATTTTCAGAGGCGATTGCTAACGAGCTAAAAGGTACTGGAGTTACAGTCACAGCTTTGTGTCCTGGGCCAACAAAAACATCTTTTCAAGAAGTTGTTTCTAGTGACTCATCAGAAAACAAAATTAAATTTAACATGGCTGATGCAAAATCAGTTGCATTGTATGGTTATCAAGCCATGATGAAAGGAAAAACGTATGCTATTCCTGGGAAGTTTAATAAGTTTTTAGCAACACTGCCGCGTGTTATTCCAAGGAATATAGCAACGAATATTGTTAGAAATATCCAAGAAAAGAATAGAAAAGAGTAACCTGTAATAATTTAGGCTTTTATTTTTAAAGTCTTAAAACACTTGTGTTTTGTAACCATAAGGTAAAACCAAAATATTAGTTCTATCGTTGTCTTAAAGCTATTTTAGCAGAGGTTTATATTCTGTAAATTATTTTAAATGAAATTTTTCAGCATTTATATTAACTTCAAAAAGCTTTAAAGTGAATTGTTAATCCTTTTCGTGTTGTTTCTATGTGCTTTTTGTGTATATAGGCAACCTAATTTTATTGCTTTTATAGGGTTTTATTAAATTCTAAAAATAGATCCAAAGCTAATAATGCTTTGGCCAAACCAGAAATGTTGAGACGCTCTATCAGCAGAATTATTGGTAGTTCTAATGTCTGACATATTAATAAACCCACCTTTTAAATCACCTTGAATAAAAAAGTGTTTAAAGAATGTAAGGTTTAAACCTGCGGTAGCAGATATGCCGTAACCAGAAACATGAAACTCATCATATCTTGGTTTTAATAAAAGTGTCGTGTTGGTTTTTGGGTATAAAACACCAGCACCAGCACCACCAGTAATATTAATTTGGAAAACATCTGTGTTTGTAATTTTTAAAAGATGAGAAATATCATCGCGTCTACCAAATTCTGCAAAAACATAATTTAATCCGTTTGTGTGCTCAAACATTAAAAAATCCCAAGTGGCTTGTTTAGGCTGATTTTGATAAAGTCCATTATGGTATGCTCCAGGATCACTAGGGTTTAATGAAATATAGCCATCAACATTTACAAATTGATTTTGAGTCATGACATATTTCATATGATCTACTCCTACAGCAACATAATACTTATCATTAATAAAGTAACCTATTTTTAAATTGGTTTGAGGAATTGTAAGTCTTGTTGGGTTTATGTAATCAATGTGCCATCCTTTAGGTTTATCTTCAGCTTTTACATCTCTTAAAGTAAAATTATAATTATCTCCAGTAAAGGTAATGTCAGATTTAGAATATGTGTCTCTATTTCCGCCCCAACTAACAAAGAATTTACCTTTGTTAGATTGTGAGTATTTTGGTGCGGTTATGTTGTCTTGGGCAGTTGACTTTTGTGAAGTAAGCAATAGAATTCCTATTACTAACAACGTAGTTTTTAATGTTTTCAATGAATTGTGTAATTAGCTTAAAAAGCATTTATGGTTTTGCGTATAGCAACCAAATTAGTTAGTAATTTTTCAAGATTATCAAGGTGTAGCATATTAGCGCCATCACTTTTTGCATTTGCAGGATCAAAATGTGTTTCAATAAATAAGCCATCAACATTATTTACAACTCCTGCACGAGCTATGGTTTCTATCATGTCTGGTCTTCCTCCAGTTACTCCAACTGTTTGGTTAGGTTGCTGAAGTGAGTGAGTAACATCAAGTACAACTGGTGCATAGTTTCTCATAGTAGGAATGCCTCTAAAATCTACAATCATATCTTGATACCCAAACATGGTGCCTCTGTCTGTAATCCAAGCTTTATCGCTGCCAGAATCTTTTACCTTTTGTACAGCATGTTTCATAGCTTCAGGACTCATAAACTGTCCTTTTTTTAAGTTTACAACTTTGCCTGTTTTGGCTGCAGCTACAACCAAATCAGTTTGTCTAACTAAAAAAGCGGGTATTTGTAATACATCAACATACTCGGCAGCTTTTTGAGCATCAGAAACTTCGTGAATGTCTGTTACTGTTGGTATGTCAAATGTGTTTGATACTTTTTGAAGTATTTTTAAAGCTTTTTCGTCTCCAATTCCTGTAAAACTATCAATTCTACTTCTGTTGGCTTTTTTAAAGCTTCCTTTAAATACATAAGGAATTTGTAGCTTATCTGTTATAGAAACTACTTTTTCAGCAATACGTAAAGCCATATCTTCGCCTTCAATGGCACATGGGCCACATAAAAGGAAAAAATTGTTAACTTCAGTATGCTTTATTTTAGGTATATCTTGAAGTTTCATTTAGTTATGATTTCATATTTCAAGATGCAAAGATACGTATTTAAAAGGTTTTTTTTATGCTATTTCTTATCATCCATAAAGCCATAGCAAAATTTGTGAAAACAAATAAGCCGCTATACATTATAAACTTTTCAATAGAACATGAAAAATTGATAATGTTTAGGACTTCTGATAAGTAAGCAAGTATTAAATATGATGATAAACACACAAAAATAATACCTAAAGAAAAGTTCAATTTTTTACTAGGTTTTATAAGTTGCCAAATAAACGGAATACCGAATAATAAGATTGGGTAAGCGGTAATTCCTTCGCTTCTATTTACTCTAGTAAACCAATACGCTATAATCGCTATAAAGTATAGGTAGGGTATAAATTTAGAATATTTGTTAATCAATTTCATCTGTAAAGGGTTTGTAGGGTTCAGATGTAAATCGCCTGTGACAAGCACAAGTTGGTTAAAAAAGGCTATTTACTATTAATTAATTTGTTTAACGAAATATACAGATGAAAATTGTGTTTTTTATCGACTATAACATTTAATTAACTAAATATGAAAATATAAAAGTAATTATATCAAAATATAGCGTACCTTTGCACGCTTAAAATAAGGCACAGTATTATGGCTCAAATAAAAAACATTGCAATTATTGCTCACGTAGACCACGGTAAAACAACCTTGGTTGATAAAATTATGTACCATTGTCAGTTATTTCGTGAAAACGAGAATACTGGTGATTTGATTTTAGATAACAACGATTTAGAACGTGAACGTGGTATCACAATTACGTCTAAAAATGTTTCTGTAATTTATAAGGACACTAAAATCAATATTATTGATACGCCTGGTCACGCCGATTTTGGTGGTGAAGTAGAACGTGTGTTAAACATGGCAGATGGTGTACTTTTATTAGTTGATGCTTTTGAAGGACCAATGCCTCAAACGCGTTTTGTACTTCAAAAAGCGATTGATTTAGGTTTAAAACCTTGTGTCGTTGTAAATAAAGTAGATAAAGAAAACTGTACTCCAGAAGAGGTTCATGAAAAAGTATTTGACTTAATGTTTGAACTTGGAGCAGAAGAGTGGCAATTAGATTTTCCAACCGTTTATGGTTCAGCAAAAAATAACTGGATGAGTGATGATTGGAAAAAGCCATCAGAAAATATTGAGCCATTATTAGATATGGTTATAGAGCACATTCCTGCACCAAAAATTCCTGAAGGAAATACACAAATGCTTATTACGTCATTAGATTTTTCATCTTTTACAGGTAGAATTGCTATTGGTCGTTTAACACGAGGTCAGTTAAAAGTAAATCAAAATATTTCTTTAGTAAAACGAGATGGTTCTGTAGTTAAGTCTAAAATAAAAGAACTTCATGTTTTTGAAGGTTTAGGACGTTTAAAGGTTGACGAAGTTCAAGCTGGAGATATTTGTGCTATAGTAGGTTTAGAAGGTTTTGAAATTGGAGATACAGTTGCAGATTGGGAAAATCCAGAAGGCTTAAAAACAATTGCTATTGATGAGCCAACAATGAGTATGTTATTTACTATTAACGATTCTCCTTTCTTTGGTAAAGATGGTAAATTTGTAACTTCTAGACATATTAAAGAGCGTTTAACAAAAGAGCTTGAAAAGAATTTAGCACTTCGTGTTGAAGAAACTAACAGTGCTGATAAGTTTATGGTTTTTGGACGTGGTGTATTACACTTATCTGTTTTAATAGAAACAATGCGTCGTGAAGGTTATGAATTACAAATAGGGCAGCCACAAGTTATCATTAAAGAAATTGATGGCGTAAAATGTGAACCAGTTGAAGAAATGACTATAGATTTACCAGAAGAAGTTTCAGGAAAAGCTATAGAAATGGTAACTATGCGAAAAGGAGAAATGTTAAGCATGGAAGCTAAAGGAGAACGTATGGTTTGCGAATTTATAGTGCCATCTAGAGGTATTATTGGGTTACGTAATCAGTTACTAACTGCTACGGCTGGAGAAGCTATTATGGCTCACCGTTTTAAAGAATACCAACCATTAAAAGGAGGTATTCCAGAACGTCAAAACGGATCGTTAGTATCAATGGAGAAAGGTCAAGCAATTCCTTATTCAATTGATAAGCTACAAGAGCGTGGAAAGTTTTTTATAGATCCAGGAGAAGATATTTATGAAGGTCAAGTTATTGGTGAGAATTCTCGTGGAGACGATATGGTTGTAAATGTTACAAAAACTAAAAAGTTAAGTAACGTACGTAGTGCTGGTGCTGATGATAAAGCAAAAATTGTTCCTGCAATTAAGTTTTCACTAGAAGAGGCTTTAGAGTATATTCAAAAAGATGAATATGTAGAGGTAACGCCAAATCACTTAAGAATACGTAAAATTCTTTTAACAGAAGTAGAACGAAAAAGAAATAAGTCTATCTAGTTCTCTTAAACATAGAAAAACAATAAAAAAGGAACTCTAAATTTCAGAGTTCCTTTTTTTTATGAACAAACACTACATAATGATGATTTTTAATATAGCATTTACAGAATGGGTTGGTTATGCAGCCATGGCTGTTTTACTACTATCATTTATGATGAAAGACGTAGTTAAACTTCGAATTATAAATACAATAGGTTGTGTGCTTTTTGTGACTTATGGGTTTATGTTACAAACGTCATGGCCTATAATAATTTCAAACGGAGCCATTGTTTTTATAAACCTATATTATTTGTTAATCAAGAAAAATTAAGGTTGGGTTTGTTTTGAGTTTTTAAGTCCTAGAATACTAAAAAACAAACTAAAAAAGATAATTTGCATTCCCAATAACCCAGTAAATACAGCAGGTATAATAACTCGAAGGGTTTTAGATGGGTTTAAGTTTCCATATTCAAAATTCTTCCAAATAGAGACACCGTAAAAACTTAAGCCAATTCCTGAAGCTAATAGTATAGCTCCAATGATTAATCCAGACTCTAAATTTAGATATTTAAAGAGTTTTTCATACCTATTACTTTTTGGTAATAGTTGGTTTTCTACAGCATAAACTTTTGTTAGTGCATAAAAAACAAAAAATTGGAAACCAACAAGCACCATGCTAGATGTGTATAGCAATGTATGTATATCAAAAACAATTTTTTCAATGATAATAGATTGCGAAATCAATACTCCAGAAGCTAAAATTCCAGTAATCATGAGTAAAATACCAGGTATTAAAAACAACCACATAGGACTGTATAATAATAAAAAACGAAGATGTCTCCATCCGTCACGCCAAGTATTTAAATGAGGAGGACGTGACCTGCCATCTTTATGTAATATTGTAGGAACTTCAGTAATTGATAGGTTGTTAAGTTTTGACTTAACAATCATTTCAGACGCAAATTCCATTCCAGTGGTTTTTAAATTCATTTTGTAGTAAGCTTCTTTTGAAAAACCACGTAAACCACAATGAAAATCACCAATTTTAATATTAAAAAATAGGCGACCTAAAAAGGAAAGCACAGGATTACCCAGATATTTGTGTAAAAAAGGCATAGCGTCTTTTTTTATACCTCCTTTAAATCTATTTCCCATGACTAAATCATGTCCTTTTCTTAAATTAATTAAAAAAGGTTTTAGAGATTCAAAATCATAGCTATCATCAGCATCTCCCATTATTATGTAAGTGCCCAACGCGTAATTAATACCGCTTCGTAATGCGTTTCCGTAGCCTTTTTTTTCAACATGAATAACTTTAGCGCCTAGTGTTTTTGCTATGTTTTGAGAGCCATCAGTACTACCGTTATCGGCAATGATAACTTCACCACTTACTTGATTTTCTAAAAGAAAATTTTGAGCCTTTTTAATGCAAGTAGCTAATGTTTCTGCTTCGTTTAAGCAAGGCATAACAATAGATAATTCAATTGTTTTTGACATCACGAATGTATTTATAGATTAAAATAGCAATGATAAAAAATAGCGAATAGTTATAAAATAAATAGCGCATTATAGAGTGGCTTGCAAAAGCTACAATTAGGGCATTAGATAAAATTAAAGATGTTAGGTAAAATATAATAAGTGTATTGTTATTTGTTGATTTTAGTGTTTTAATAAAACTAATTATAAAAGTACCAATGAGTAAAAAAAGTATGATTTGAGATTTAAACCCGTGAACTAAATTACTGTAAAATAGCTTGATCCAATTATTAAAGTTACTCTTAATTAACACAGGAAGCATTCTTTTAGAAGACTTTTCAATATGATATCTAGCTTCTACAATAGTTTGATTTTTATTCACATAATAAGCTGTGCCACGATCATGTAATGTGTAATTACAAATTCTTCCTAAATTGTCGTGAAAATGCTTGTAATAATCACTAAAAGAGGATCGCTCTTTGCTAGACATAAGCCATTTGTTTTCAGAAATAAAGGCATGGCAGTCATCAAAAATAAGTTGGTCGTCTGTGTTTTTTAAAAGCATTTTATCACTTGCTTTACTCACATATAAAGCCGATGCCGAAGCATTTATATATGTAAACGGAGTAGCTATGAATAAGCCATCTTTGGCTTTGTGATATGTTTTATCTAATAACGAAACGGCAAATGGTAGTAATAGTAAAACTATAACGTTTTTAATAATTGTAGGTTTTAAAACAATGTGCTTGTTTTTTAAAATATAGATTGCAGTAAAAATAATAGTAAGCACTATAAATTGACCACGAGTTAAAACTAAAAGAATATAACTAGCTGATAGTATTAACAAGGATTTTGATGTGTTGTTAAATAAAAAATCTAAAGAAAAAGCTAGAAAAAATAAATATAAAGGATAACTTAAGCCTTCAGAACAAATGTTGTTTGCAACCCAAAGCGGTGGGAAAAAAGGGAAAACTAAAAGTAAAACAAAAACAAGTTTTAAAACAAAACTTAAGTGTAATACTTTTGAAGTTTTTATAACTAAAGTATGAACAGCAAAAAGCCCCAACAAGCACTGTGCAGATACAATAAAAAAATCAAAATATTGCTGAAAAATAATAGAGAATACTCTAACAAAAATAGGATATCCAGGCGATCTGTAAATAGTAGCATTAAGATAACTAGCCGAGTCTGGTGAATAGATAGCATTATTAAAAATGCAATACAAAAACACAAAAACGTATATCAAAAGCAGTGTGCTATTTTTATATGTTAGGCCCTTATTTTTTATCAATGATACACAATATTAAAAGCAAATATTCACGAAAGATAAAGCAATAAAACTTTAGTACAAACCAAATATTTTAAAATAATAAGTATTTTAGACCTTAAGTTAGTATTGTTTCAATATTTTAAATAAAAATTAATGAACGACTATAACGTTGTTGCTTATACATCAGAATATTATGACGAATGGAATAGCTTTGTAGCACAAGCAAAAAATGCCACATTTTTATTTCATCGTGACTTTATAGAGTATCATCAAGACAGATTTGAAGATGCATCAAAAATGATTTTTAAAGGCGACACGTTGGTGGCTTTATTTCCTGCTAATAAAAACGGAGATACGATATATTCTCACCAAGGGTTAACCTATGGCGGCTTGTTATTAAAAGATCAAGCTGTATTTACTGATGTTTTGAATGTTTTTAAAGAGTTATTGACTTTTTTTAATAAATTAGGTGTTAATGATTTGGTGTTAAAAATGTTACCAAGAATTTATAATAAGCTTCCAAGTGACACGTTAGATTACTTTATGTTTATTTTAAACGCCCAATTAGTGAGAAGCGATATTACAATGGTTATAGAAAACTCTCACAAGCTTGAGCTTACAAGTTCAAATAGAAAACGAGGTTTGAAAAAAGCAAAAAAGCAAAATTTAGTTGTAAAAGAAGAAGAAGACTTGAGTGCTTTTTGGAATCAAATTTTAGTCCCCAATTTAAGAGACAGGTTTAATGTTAAGCCTGTTCACACATTACAAGAGATAACCTACTTAAAATCTAAATTTCCTAAAAATATTAGGCAATTTAATGTGTATAAAAATGATGAAATAGTAGCAGGAACCACTATTTTTGAATCTGAAATGGTAGCTCACGCTCAATATATTTCTGCAAATAATCAAAAACAAGAGTTAGGAAGTCTAGATATGATATTTCACCACCTTATAGAAGATGTTTTCGCTTCAAAAAAATATTTTGATTTCGGAATTAGTAATGAAAACCAAGGCAAACAAATTAATCAAGGATTGTTAGCATGGAAAGAATCTTTTGGAGCTAGAAGTATTTCACAAAATTTTTATAAAATAGAAACATCAAATTACAAGAATCTAAATACAATTTTAAAATGATTAAGTTTTTAGATTTGCATAAGGTAAATGCCACTTATGAGAGTGCATTTGTTGAAGAATTTCAGAAGTTTTTAAATTCAGGATATTATATTTTAGGAAACGGAGTTAAAACTTTTGAGTCTAATTTTGCTTCTTACTGTGAAACAAAGCATTGTATAGGAATTAGTAATGGACTTGATGCTTTAACCTTAATTTTTAAGGCTTATATTGCATTAGGAATGTTAGAGGAAGGTAATGAGGTTTTGGTGCCAGCAAATACATATATTGCAAGTATATTGTCTGTGGTTAATTCAGGGCTTAAGCCTATTTTTATTGAACCAGACAAGGAAACGTATAATATTTCTGTAAGCCAAATAAAAACGCATATAACATCAAAAACCAAAGCTATTTTAGCTGTTCATCTTTATGGGCAATTAGCTGAAATGGATACGATTTTAAATATTGCTAAAACACATAATTTATTAGTTGTTGAAGATGCAGCTCAAGCGCATGGCGCTATAAATAAAGACTCTAAAAAAGCTGGTAATTTAAGTCATGCAGCTGCATTTAGTTTTTATCCAAGCAAGAATTTAGGAGCCCTTGGTGATGCCGGAGCAGTAACGACAAATGATGATAAATTAGCAGAAACCATAAAAAAACTTCGAAATTATGGTTCTGATGTAAAATATGTAAATGAGCTTATAGGTTATAATAATAGACTAGATGAGTTACAAGCCTTGTTTTTAAATGTTAAGCTAAATGGTCTTGATAAGGAAAATGAAAGGCGTCGTCAGGTAGCAAAAAGATATAGTACTGAAATAAACAACCAAAAAATAATATTACCTCGTTATAATCATTCAAAAGATCATGTTTTTCATGTGTTTGTTGTTTTGGTAGAAGAAAGAGATAAATTTGTAAACTATTTGACTGATAATAAAATAGAGACGTTAGTTCATTATCCAATTCCGCCTCATAAGCAAGAAGCTTTAAAGGTGTATTCAGATTTGAAGTTGCCAATTACTGATGAAATTCATAAAAAAATAGTGAGCATTCCGATGAGTCCTGTATTGCAAGATGACGAAGTGAGTTATGTTATAAAAGTTTTAAATGCCTATTAATTGAAGCGGTTAATAAAATATATAGACAATAATGTTTTAGTTAAAGTTGCATCGTTAAACTCGGCATCTGTAATTACTAAAATAATCACCGGTTTTTTAACATCTAAAACAATTGCGCTTTTTGTAGGAGCTGAAGGACTTGCTTTAATAGGAAATTTAAGAAACTTTTTAAGCTCGGCTCAAACTTTTGCAACATTAGGAATTTATAACGGGGTTGTAAAATACATTGCAGAGTTTAAAAATAATGCTGTTGAGTTAGGTAAAACAGTTTCTACAGTTTTTTATCTAGGGTTTATCTCTACGGTTATTGTTTCCTTCTTGTGTTATTTTAATGCCGACTATATAAATGATCAAATTTTTGCGACATATAATGATTATGCCTATGTAATAAAAATACTAGCTGTTGCGCTTCCTTTTTACTCATTAAACCTGTTTACGTTTTCTATTTTAAATGGTTTTTCAAAGTTTAAAATACTAATTATAATAAATATTATTGGGCAAATTTTAGGCACATCTATAACCATTTTATTGATTTATAAAGATAAAATAGATGGCGCTTTGGTTGCCGTTGCTATAGCAGAGTCATTAATTTTTTTAATAACAATGGTTGGTATTTCTTATCAGCGTAGCTTAATACCGCTTATCAAAATAAAGAGTATTAGTATTGGCTATATTAAAAAGTTAAGTGCTTATTCTATTATGGCTTTGTTTTCAGCTATTGTATTACCTATTGTGGCGCTTGCTATACGTAATTATATTTCTGAAAACATAGGGTTGAGAGAAGCTGGGTTTTGGGAAGCTATGAATCGTATATCAAAGTATTACCTAATGTTTGTAAGTTCGCTTTTAGGCTTGTATGTGTTGCCTCGTTTATCAGAAATAGATAGCGTTAAAGAGTTTAGAAAAGAAGTTTTTGGGTTTTACAAAACCATTATCCCGGTTTTTGCATTAGGCCTTTTGGTGATTTATTTATTGAGACCCTTTATTATTTCCATTATTTTTTCGGCAGAGTTTAAGCCTGTAGAGGATTTGTTTCTTTGGCAGCTACTAGGTGATTTTGTTAAAGTATTATCTATTGTGATAGCTTATCAATTTTTAGCAAAAAAAATGTTTTGGCATTATATTATTACTGAAGCTTTTTCTGTAACTATTTTTTATGTTTCTAGTATGTATTTTATTGATTTGTATGGTGTAAAGGGAGCTAATATTGCGCACTTTGTTACTTATGTGCTATACTATGGCATAATTTTATTAATTTTTAGCTCTTCATTATTTGGTGTGCTTCCCGAGGATCCTGAAATAGAAGATTAGTTATTGATATTGTCTTGCCATATATCAAGATATTTTTTAGCTATAGTTATGTAACCATGCTCTTTTTCAATAAAAGCTCGTGCATTTTTAGAAATTTCAAGAATTTTTTCAGGGTTAAGAATAAGCCACTCAAGTTTTTTTGCTATTGCAGTAGCGTCAGGAAGTGCATTTATAGCAACAGAATCTTCTTTTAAATGATAGTAGTCAAGCCATTCTTTTTCTGCACCAGTAAACACTACTTTACCTTTGGCCATAGCTTCTAGAGCGTTGTAGCCTTGATCATAAGCATATACTTGATCTAAAATAATATGCGCTTTGTTGTATGTTTTAATATACTCGCTATAAGGTAAACTTCGAGTTGTTATTGTCTCAACGCTATTGGTATATTTTTTTTGAATAATATTTAAGGCTTCTTCAAAAAAGGCATTGCCTTTTTTTATATAATTCATATTATTTATACCGTGAAAAATTATAATTTTTCCATCAATACTTAAAGGTGTATAAGAAAGTTTATTAGTGTTTATAGGGTTAGGAATTAAACCCAAGTATTGCTTGTGATTTAGCATTGGTAAATGATAGTCTATATCTGTAGCAATAGTTCCTTGGCTATGTTTTTTTATAAACTCGTGTAATTTTTTGTATGACTTTGTCGTGTATTTTAAAGAATACGAAAATTGTTTTTTTAGTGTTCTGTTTTTTAAATAAGGTGTTAAAATAGAATATTTTAATTCTTCTTTTAAGTAGTGATTAATGGTTATGTAGTCGTCACCACAACAAAGTAAATAGAGTTTTTTATTTTGATTTATTACACGCTTTAATATTGAAATTTGCATTTTTGGATGCATTGTAAAAGCGTCTTCATTGATCAATTGTACAACATCATAATCTTGTAAATCAGTAAGTCTAGATTTTACTTTTAGATAGGTTTCAACATCGGCTATGTCAAAACCAGTAATTTTATGAATTAGTTTTCTAAAAAACACAGGGGCTTTTTTTTTGAAAAATACAGGAGCAATATTTATGTCAACAGGATATTTTTTAAACAAATCACCAGCCCCTATTAAGGTAACATCATGCCCTAATTGAGATAAACCTTCTTTAAGAGAATTATGTAATCTGCTAAACTCGCCTATTAAGAGTATTTTCATGTAGTTTTTTTGCCTATTATAGATAAGGTATAAAACATGATTATTTTACAATAGTGGTTTCGTACATATTTTGATACCTTTGCTTTCAAAAGTACACAAAATTATTTTCGTTGAAAACTATCTAAAACCTCAAAGAAGATAATTTGTAAGCTTAATTAATGATGGCTATAATAGGTGTTTTATTAATACAAGTTTTAGCTTTTTTTCAGAAGTAAGATATTTGATTACATGAATAATATAGAAAAAAACTCTTGTGAGTTAGAGATTCTTATTGCGACAATGAATAGGGATTCACTAGATTTTCTTTCTGTGATGTTTCAGAATAATGATCTTGATGATTATCAAATATTGATAATAAATCAAACTACAGAGAGCAATCTTTTAAAATCAAATAAAGCCAACATAAGAGTTATTAATTCTTTTGAGAGAGGGATTTCAAAAAGTAGAAACTTGGCTGTAAATAATGCAATTGGAGAGATTTGTTTACTCGCTGATGATGATGTGATATATTTAAAACACTTTGAAAAAAAAATAGTTGAAGCTTATAAAAACAATAATAAAGCATCTGTCTTAACTTTTAAAACTCTAACAACAGAAGGAAAGCCTTACAGTAATTATCCACAGAAAATCACAACGCTTTTTAAATTTTACAGAAAAATACTATCAATTGAAATTACTTTTAAAACAAAAGAATTAATTAAGAATAATATTAATTTTAATGAAAATTTTGGGCTAGGAGCTACTTTTGAAGAAGGAGAAAATGTATTTTTCTTTAGAAGTATATTTGAAAAAGGAATACCTTCTTATTTTGTGCCAGAAACTATAGTGATTCATAAACCTGTAAGTTCTAGTGATGATGTAACATCGGATAGGTATATTTTTGGCAGAGCGGCAATGCATTATAAATTACAAGGTTTCTTTGCGTATTTTTATGCTATAAAGCTTATGTTTGCCTTATTACGAAGAGGTTTGATTGGTTTTGATCAAGTTATTCCTAAATTTAATGTAGCTCTAAAAGGAATTCGTAAATATAAACAAATACAGAAATGAATAAAGTAACACTATCAAATATAGAAATAATTGAAATTCCAAAAATCGAAGACCCTAGAGGTAGCTTGGCTGTTATTGAAAAAGAGGTGTTACCTTATCCGGTAAAACGTGTTTATTATTTGTATGATGTGCCAACAGGCGCATATCGAGGAGGACATGCTCATAAAAAATTACATCAGGTCTTAATAGCTTTAAGTGGTAGTTTTGATGTGGTTCTTGACGATGGAAAAACAAAAGAAAAAATAACTCTTAATACACCCAGCAAAGGATTACTAATACCTACAGGAATATGGCGAGAATTAGAAAATTTTTCTTCAGGATCTGTATGTTTAGTTTTAGCGTCTGAAGTTTTTGATGAAGATGACTATATAAGGGACTATAAGCAATTTTTAGATTTTAAAAATCAATAATAGTTTTTTTTGTTATTAAGTATTCTGAATAGTTTTACGCCACACTTTAGTAAAGCATTTGGGGAAGCAATAATATACCGTTGCTTTAAGGATAGCTTTTTGTAATTAAGAATTTCTTTAAGAGTGTTACTATGTTTTTTGTCATTTATTAATTTATATTTAATGATAGACGAGTATATGTTTTTGTTAATATAATCCTCTAAAAAATCAACTGAATCATAATGCTTTAAGTATTTAGAATAGTCTAAAGCTTTGTAGTGATTTCTGTTAGATTTGGTTAAACTATTATCGGTTACATTAATGGTAATTAAGGGTGTTTTTTTAAAAACAACAGGATACTTTAATCCTATTCTTATCCAATAATCTAAATCTTCACTCGTTTTCAAACCTTCATTAAATATACCAATTTCATGCGTGATGTCTTTATTGATAACCACGGAAGAGCTGTGTATAATTGGGTGCTTTAAGCTAGCTTTAAAATAATTAAGAACAGCTACCTCGTTATTAGGAATACAAAAATAATCAGCATTGTATAATGCTTTTGGGCTTTTAATTTTAGCGGCGGTTGAGAAAACCTTGTTTTTAGGATAATTAGATATTAAAATACTTATCTCGTATAAAAAGTTGTCATCCCAAATGTCATCAGCATCTAAAAAAGCAATATAATCTGCAGCTGCTTTTTTTATCCCATAATTTCTTGCAGAAGATACACCTGCGTTGGTTTTATTGTAAATATGAACTCTAGCATCGATTATGTTTTTTACGACTTCTAAGCTGTTATCAGTAGAGCCATCATTTACAATAATAACCTCAAAATCAACAAAAGACTGATTTAAAACACTAAAAATAGTTTCTTTTATGTGCTTTTCTTTGTTATATAATGGTATAATTACCGAGAAAAAAGGCTTCATAGACTATGTTGTAATATTGCAAAAATAACTTAACCTATATAAATCAAAAATAAACAAATTGGGTGCTTTATTTTTTAGTAAATATTTTTTCATTTGATTAATGAAAGGTTTCGTTAAGACCCTAAAAACTTTAAGCATGTTAGCCTTTTTTAGAAAACTGTAAGCTTTAATGAGGCTTATGTGTGAATCATTTATATTGTTGCTTTTGTGTAGGTCAGAAAGTGTGTGTAACGCTTGGGAGGTCTTTTTTAAGTAGTTTATGTTGTCATCAATTCCTAAATGATAAACCTCATTGTTAATATGTAGAATAGGGACTTTATTTATACTTAATTGATGCCCAAAAACATAATCCATACCATAAGCGGGTTTTAAATTTAAAGCGTTTATTTTGAAAAAAACATGCTTTTTTATCATAAAATTTGAAGAAATAATGAATTTATATTTGTTATTATTTCTTTTGTGAGCATCAACTTCTTCGCGGTTTTTTCCAAATGTATATCGCAATGATTTATTAGGTTTGTAGTCTTCAGGGTTGTAAGCAAAACCACCAAAGATGGCATCGTAGGGTTCTGAAACAAACGCGGTGTATTGTGATATAAAGGCGTCGTTTTTTGGAGTTATATCAGCGTCCAGAAAAAGCAGCCAGTCGTATTTAGCTTCTTTAGCAAGAGCTTGTCTGGTTGCGGTTCTTCCAAGGTTTGTTTTTCTCTCAATAAATTTAGAATTAGGTAATGAGTTTATATTATTGTTAGATTTATTTTCGACAGAGTTTGAGCCATCATCCATACAAATTAACTCAAAGATTAAGCCTTGCTTTTTTGCACGGTTTACTAAATTCTTTGCAAGAGGTAACACATTGTAATTATATGTAGGGATTAAAATAGAAATCATACAGGGGTATAGTTCGTTTTCAAATTTAGTCAATAAAGTTGAAAACAGAAGTGAAATCTATATCTAAAAGGTTTATTGAAGACCGACTACGGAATAGCATAAACTATATTCCAAGTATTTGTCTTGTTCTGTTTATTTACATCAAAGTAATATGCTTGTTTTTCTTTAATTACCTATATTTACTAAAATTATTATATGCTAACTAATTTGATGCTGTGTTATTCAATACTGTAGATTTTGCTGTTTTTTTTCCAGTTGTATTCTTTCTATATTGGTTTGTTTTTAAAGCAACTTATAAAATTCAAAATGCTTTTTTAGTAATAGTTAGCTACTTCTTTTATGCTTGCTGGGATTGGCGTTTTTTAGGTTTAATAATTTTAAGTTCATTAGTAGATTTTTTAGTTGGAAAAAAAATGGCTCAAACAACTATTAAAAATCAACGTAGACTTTTACTAGGTATTAGTTTAGTTATGAATTTAGGGATATTAGGTTTTTTTAAATATTTTAATTTTTTTGTAGATAGTTTTAATCAAGTCTTTGTGCTGTTTGGTAGGTCGCTAGAGTCAACAACTTTACAAATTTTGTTACCTGTTGGTATTAGCTTTTATACATTTCAAACTTTAAGCTATACCATTGATATTTATCAATATAAGGTAAAACCAACCAGTAGTCCATTGTCATTTTTTGCATTTGTAGCTTTCTTTCCACAATTAGTAGCCGGTCCTATAGAACGTGCTTCAAGCTTATTGCCACAGTTTTTAAAAGGTAGGTCTTTTAGTTATCATAAGAGTATATTGGGATTAAAACTTATTTTGATTGGGTTGTTTAAAAAAATGGTGATAGCAGATAATTGTGCTTTGGCTGTAAACGAGATTTTTAATCACTACACAGAGTATAGTGGAAGCACCTTGTTTTTTGGGGCTTTCTTTTTTGCTTTCCAAATTTATGGTGACTTTTCAGGTTATTCTGATATTGCCATAGGTTCAGCTAAATTATTAGGGTTTGATTTGATGCAAAATTTTAATTCACCTTATCTGTCAAGGAATCTAGGCGAATTTTGGAGACGATGGCATATTTCTTTAAGTACTTGGTTTCGCGATTATGTGTATATTCCTCTTGGAGGGAATCAAGTGTCCAGACCCAAGTGGATACGCAATATTTTTGTCGTTTTTATTTTAAGCGGTTTTTGGCATGGCGCCAATTGGACCTTTATAATTTGGGGGTTGATTCATGCTCTTTTTTTTCTACCTAATGTATTTAAGAAAACACATCCCAGTTTCACGAACGTGGCAGATAAAGGAAAATGGTTACCTAGTTTTAAAACCACTTTACAAATGAGCTTTACATTCCTCATTGTGCTTTTAGCTTGGGTGTTTTTTAGGGCGGAACATGTTACTCATGCCATTTTGTATTTTAAGGGGATGTTTACCATGTCATTGTTTTCGTTCCCAACAGTTTCTAGGGGCTTGGTATTATTCCTGATTATTTATATGGTTCTTGAATGGCTCCAAAGAGATAAAAAGCACCTTTTGGAAATAGATTTTATAAAACATAAACCCTTACGGATGGCTATTTATTATGTTTTGGTGTTTGTTGTTTTTTATTTTGCTGGAGACACACAACCGTTTATATATTTTCAGTTTTAATGAAAAAATGGCTTACACATACCAGTCTATTTATTATTCCAATAATGGTTGTTTTGATGTGTGCTGAATTATTTTACCGTTCGGTTCCAAATAATTATACCTATAAGCATGAGCAGATTTCCAATAAGATGGATGATGTTGAAATACTTGTGTTGGGAGATTCACATACATTTTATGGCATAAACCCAGAATGGCTTTCTTTAAAAACCTACAACCTATCAAATGTGAGTCAGACTATTTATTTTGATAGCATGTTATTTTACAAACACATTGACCATTTACCAAGTTTAAAATACCTTATTATATCTGTGGAATATACCACTTTGAGTCAAGTAGATAATACCCAAGAAGATATTTGGAGAAAATATTTTTATGAGGCTCAAATGGGATTGAAAGTCCCTTTGATAGATTGGTATGATCCTAAAAAATACAGTCTGGCATTAACAAGGAAGTTTGATAAGACTTTTAAAACTTTTTTTGATTACCAAGAAGAAGGCACTTTGATTGGTTGCGATGAAAGAGGTTGGGGAAATACATATCAATCAACCGTGGATTCATTAGAAATGGCCTATCTGTCAAAAGTTGTTGCTAGAAAACATGAAGATGGTTCGATGGATTTTAATCAGAATACCGAAAGGATTCAAAAGATGATAACTTTTTGTGAACAAAGAGACATACAAGTGCTGTTGGTTAACATGCCAGTCTATCCAGATTATCTTAATCATTTAAATCCTGAAAAGCTTATAAAAATTGATAAGACTTGTGATTATTTGACAAAAACCAATTCAAACGTTACACGAGTGGATTTATCTAGTGACTTTAGGTTCCAGTTACAGGATTTTTACGATGCAGATCATTTAAATGCGCAAGGAGCTAAAAAATGCAGCTTACTTATTAATGATTATTTAAACTTTTATTAAGTGGTTGTTTTGCTTCGTTGTACTACTTCATAAATTTGGTTGTCATCACATTTTAATGTTTTGCTTGGGTATTTTAATAGTAAAGCATAATCGTGGGTAGCCATTAAAATAGTGTTTCCATTTTTGTTAATGTCTTGAAGTACTTCCATAACTTCAATACTAGTTTGAGGGTCTAAATTACCTGTTGGTTCGTCAGCAAGAATTAATTCTGGATTGTTAAGTAAAGCTCTGGCTATGGCAACACGTTGTTGTTCTCCACCAGAAAGTTCGTGAGGAAACTTAAAGCCTTTGGTTTTCATACCTACTTTATTAAGTACTTCTTCTATTCTGGTCATCATATCTTTTTTGTCTTTCCAGCCAGTAGCTTTTAAAACAAATAGCAAATTCTCATTGATAGTTCTGTCATTGAGAAGCTTAAAGTCTTGAAAAACAACGCCTAATTTTCTTCTTAAAAACGGGATTTCCTTTTCCTTTAGTGTTCTTAAGTTAAAATCAACAATACTTCCTTCGCCTTTAGTAAGAGGTAAATCACCATAAAGTGTTTTCATAAAACTACTTTTTCCGGTTCCTGTTTTACCAATTAAGTAAACAAATTCGCCTTTGTTTATTTCAATGTTAATGTCTGAAAGCACGAGGTTTTCACCTTGAAATATGGAAGCATCTTTAAGATAAAGTACGTTTTGCATAGTTATTTTTTAGGGTCGTTACATTTATACCACAAAGTAAACAATTGGGGGGAATAGGAAAGGAAAACGTGAATTTAAACCATAAACTACTTCAAAGCCTGGTGCAAGGCCACAAGTATAATTCATATCAAGATGTCGGTGTCAAAGGTTTACTTTTTTTAAAACGAAACAAAACAAATAAAAGCGCATGGATAAAGTTAAAAAAAACCTTTTGTACATATTCCGTCAAACCTCGTCTTTTAACAAATGTTTTGAAATTTTGGTATTCATAATATTGCAAACCAAAAATCCTTAAGGGAAATAATACTTGCTTTGCATAAATCTGGATATGCTATCAAATAGAGATTTTCTCCAAGCTTGTACACAAGTCCTGCCTGGCAAACTGTTTTTCAATCATTCATCGAGCATACCAAGCTGTCATGGCATACCTCTTTTTTGGCAGGTTTTGCCTCAATTCTCGTGTTTTACAAAAATATCCCTATTAACCGATCCTTCGGCGCTTTTCAAAAAGGGGTGGGTTTGAGAAATTTATTCCCATAGTAAGAGCTTAAAAGTTGATGTTTTTTCGTTTACCGAACACCAGCTAAAAAGTATGGCGGAAGCAAGGCGACATATAGATTTTATAAATGTTTTTCTAAAAATTGAAATTTTTACCAAAAAAAAATGAAAAGCCCATGGGAACATAAATAAATACAGGTCTTACCAAATATAAGAATTTAATAAGGATAGAATTCAAATAGTGTTTTATTCCAAGCTAAATTTTTAGAATATGAAATTTTTCAATAAACCACAATGTAAGATGTTAGCATAAAAGCCAAGTTTGTTTTTCTGTGGTGGCCAAAATCAAAAAAAATAACATAATAAGGATGTACTTTGATAGAGCACCAAAATGCAAAAAAATATCTTGTGATTTTTAACCAAAAAAGCATATTAAGCAATTGCTAAAAGTCCAAATATCAACTGAAAAAACACCAAATCTTTAAATTGCCACCAACAAAAGCAATAAGTGTCGGAAAATCATTGCGCTCTCCAAGAAATTAATAATATTAAAAAAATAAGGTGTTTGCTTCAAATCTATTTGTTTTGAGTATCTGGCAAAATGGTTATTGCGTTATATCATAGTACAACAAAACGTAAAAAATTCGGTAAGCTAATAGTTTGGCAACTGGATATTTAGAAATTTTACTATTTAGAAACTTTAAAGTTTTCATCGGTAATGTTTATGAATTTAAAAAATCAAAAGGTAACTTCATAATATCAAATCCTGTAATTTTTGATTTGCCTATGGCTTTTCAGGTTTTTAAAAGGTATACGGTAAAATTGTCAAGGCAATAGGGCGTGCCGTACTTAATTTTCCTCGTAAAAAAATTATACATCAAATCCCATTTAGTTTTAAAAGGTTGATTACACAGGTTTTTGCTAAACGGTATTCTATAATTTTTGCCCCACATTGGGTGTCGTAAATTCAAGTTTTAAATAAAAATATCAATTTAAGTAGCAAGCATTCTACCAGAATAGTGCCATAAGCCGTCGGTATATTTGTTTATCAACCAATTTTATAAAAAAACCCATAATAAGGCTTGTTGTTTTTTTTTGGCTATAGCCATTGGGCTTTCTATCTCTTGAAGCGATGTAGATAAAACAGAATTAAGATAACCAATGGGTTTATAAGCAGCGTCTATCTGTAAAAAGCTTGTCATATAGCTTCGCCTTTACCTAATTTTTGCCAAATGCAATGTGTATTTGATGAAATTTAGCAAGGCTATTAACTAATATTTTGGTATCATCTGAGCTACCATCATTTACAAATACAAATCTATATCGGTCTGTTTTCTTTGAAATTCCAAAACCCTGAAGAATAATTCTACTTGCTTCATTATAACAAGGAAATAATACATGTTTTTTATAATAAACAAATTCCAATTGTTGTAAAAGTCTTGTTTTTAAATCAAAATTATTTAATATAGTTAAAGCTTTTTTGTGTATTTGATAACAGTGTTTATAATTAAAATACAATTATACCGTTATAAAAATAGATTGAATTATCTTTGATGTTTATAAAAATAAAACTTAATGATTAAACATAAAATCACCGCTTTTATATTAATTCTTGGAGCCTTATTTCACATGCAGGCACAACAGTCTGCTGTTTATACTAGCGACTTGGTTGCTTATCAAAAGGCTTTGATGTTGTATAATAATCAACAATATTTAGCTTCTCAAACATTGTTTAAAACAATAAAAAAAGACGCCAAATCTGAAGAGTTATTGTCAGATTGTGCCTATTACATAGCCAATTGTGCAGTTAGGTTAAACCAGCAAAACGCCGATCAGTTAATTGAGGATTTTGTTGAAGATTACCCAATGAGTACCAAACGCAATTCAGCTTTTCTTGATGTAGCAGATTATTACTTTGCTAATGGAAAATATGCATATGCTAAAAAGTGGTATGATAAGGTTGATGAATCTTCGTTAGCTAGATCAGAACGCGACAAATTTAGTTTTAACAACGGTTATGTGGCCTTTGTTACAAAAGATTATGCATCTGCAAAAAAACACTTATCTCGTTTAGAGAGCTCACAAAAGTACGGCTCTCAAGCCAAGTATTACATAGGTTTTATGGCATATGAAGGTGATGATTACAATACAGCCAATACATATTTTGATCAAGTAAGTGATCAAGAGAAATACAAAGAAAAGTTGTCTTACTATCAAGCTGACTTAAACTTTAAATTAGGAAAATTTGAAGAGGCTATCAAACTTGCCAAAGCGCAACTATCTAAAAGCGATAGAAACGAAACATCTGAACTCAATAAAATTATTGGAGAAAGTTATTTTAATCTAGAAAAATACGATGAAGCTATTCCGTTCTTAAAAGAATACCGAGGAAAAAAAGGAAAGTGGAATAACACAGATTATTATCAATTGGGATATGCTTATTATAAGCAAGGTGATTATGAAAATGCTATTTCTGAATTTAATAAAATAATAGGTGGTGATAATGGCGTAGCTCAAAATGCCTACTATCATTTAGGGGAAAGCTATGTGCATTTAAATAAAAAGCAAGAAGCACTAAATGCCTTTAGAAACGCATCTCAAATGGATTATGATTTGAAAATTCAAGAGGATGCTTGGCTTAATTATGCTAAAATAAGTTATGAAATAGGAAACCCATATCAGTCGGTACCACAAGTACTAACAAGCTATTTAGAAACGTATTCTGATACTCAATACAAAGAAGAAATAGAAACGTTATTGATAGACTCTTACATTACTTCAAAGAATTATCAAGAAGCTCTTAAATTACTAGAAGGAAAACGAAGTTATGCAAACAAGGTAGCTTATCAAAAGGTTACTTTTTACAGAGGATTAGAGCTGTATAATGAAGGTAACTATCAAGAAGCAGAAACACTTTTTGATAAATCTTTAAAAGAACCTATTGAGGATATATACACAGCTAGAGCAACATTCTGGAAAGCCGAAACCGATTATAGTTTAACAAATTATGAAGATGCTTTAATAGGATTTAAGCAATTTCAGCAGCAAACAGTTTCTACAACTACTCCAGAGGTAACAAACATTGATTACAATTTAGCTTACACTTATTTTAAGCAAAAGAATTATCCAAAAACAACCGAGCATTTCAAAACATTTATAGCAAACCACAGTGATGATGTTATTCGCTTAAATGATGCTTATTTAAGGTTGGGAGATGCTTATTTCGTATCTAGTGATTATGATAGTGCCATTGCTTCGTATCAAGAAGCTATAAAAATTAATAAAGTAGACGCCGATTATGCTTTTTTTCAAGCATCATTGAGTCAAGGTTATGCCGGAAATGTGAATAAAAAAATAGCTGATTTAGAGACTTTCATTAACCGATATCCAAAATCGACACTTCGTGACGATGCCATGTATGAATTAGGAAATTCATACGTAAAAAAAGGTGAAAACGTCAAAGCTTTAAAAATGTATGACCGCTTAAATTCAGAATACGACAGAAGTTCATTAGTTCCAAAATCAATGTTAAGGCAAGGGTTAGTTCATTATAACGCTAGCGCAAATGAACAAGCATTAACCAAATTTAAAAACGTCGCTAAAGCATTTCCAGGAACTCCAGAGGCAAATCAAGCAGTATCTACAGCAAGGTTAATTTATATTGATTTAGGTCGTGTAGACGAATATGCAAGCTGGGTACAAACACTAGATTATGTAAATGTCACTGATACTGATTTAGACAATGCCACTTATGAGTCTGCAGAGAAAAAATATTTAGATAATAAAAGTAATGACGCTATTCGTCAATTTAATAATTATTTAAATCAATTTCCTAACGGAATTCACGCATTGCAAGCACATTTCTACCTAGCGCAACTATATTACAAAGACGATTTAAAAACTAATGCAGCGCCACATTATGTTGCAGTTCTTGATGCGCCACAAAGCGAGTTTACTGAAGAATCTTTATCAAGACTTTCTCAAGTATATTTAGAAAAGAAAAACTGGCATGAAGCAATACCTGTACTAAAGCGTTTAGAAACAGAAGCTAGTTTTCCGCAAAATGTTGTTTTTGCTCAATCTAATCTAATGAAAGCAAACTATCAATTAGAAAACTACAATGAAGCGGTTTCTTATGCCGAGAAAGTATTGGCGCAATCTAAAATTGATAATAAAATAAAAAGCGATGCTCATGTAATCATTGCGCGTTCTGCAATGAAGACCAACGATGAAACAAAAGCAAAAGCAGCTTACTCCGAAGTAGAAAAAACAGCAACAGGAGAGACAGCAGCTGAAGCTTTATACTACAATGCATATTTTAAAAACCAAGAAGGTGATTATGAAGCATCTAATGAAGTTGTACAGCAATTAGCAAAAGACTATTCAGGATACAAACTCTATAGTGCTAAAGGATTAGTGCTCATGGCCAAAAACTTTTATGCGCTTAAAGATGCTTTTCAAGCGACTTATATACTAGAAAGCGTTATAGAGAATTTTAAAGATTATAGCGATGTTGTTTCTGAAGCCAAAGAAGAGTTAAGCAAAATTAAAGCAGAAGAAGCTAAAACCAATGCATCTGTACAACCAGAAACTGAAGATTAATTGTAGCTAGCTTTATAGTCTCAAACAATTATAAAAAAAGAAAAATAAAAATATCAAACAAAATCAAAATATATGCGAAAGCACATTTATAATATATTAACCCTTTTTTTAATAGCAGGAGCAACTGTTTCTTGGGCGCAAGAACGCGAAAATGATACAATTGGCACAAATGTTATTAATGTTGTTAAGCCTTACACACCAACTATTTCAGATGCTTTTAAGGTAAAAGAAGAACCGTCTTTAGATGATGATGTAACAGCAGCAAAAAAGCAAATAGAATACAATATTTTTTCTTTTCCTGTAGCATCAACATTTACTCCAGCAAAAGGAAAAGCTGCCGTAGTAGACAAAGAAGAACCTGCGAAATTGTATGACAACTATGCCACATTAGGATTTGGAAGTTATACATCAATTTTAGGTGAAGTTTATCTAAACCATGCTTTAAGCCGAACAGAAAGTGTAAGCGGTTATGTTACGCATCATTCATCGCAAGGTGGTATAAAAGACGTTGCATTAGACGATGATTTTTATGATACTAAACTTCAAGTAAATTATTCTAAAAGTTTAAGAGATCTTACCTGGAATGTTGAGTTAGGAGGTTTGCATCAAAAATATAATTGGTATGGTTTACCAAGCGCAATAAACACTTTTGTGCCTCTAATTGCAGCTACAAATGATTTAGATGTAGGACACACATTTTACGGTGCGCATTTAGGCGGTGATATGGCATTTGAAGATACCTACATAAAATCTGGACGCGTGTTTTTTAGACATTTTGGAGACAACAATGGCTCTGGTGAAAATTATTTTACAGCAAGCGGAACAGCCGATATTCCTATTGCAGATCAAGAGATTTCTACCACTATTAATATAGGATATTTAGGAGGTAAATTTGATCAAAATTATCAGGCTGCAAATGAGGTAAAATACGGAAACTTCAGTGTAGGTTTATCGCCATCATACAGAATAACACAAGATGATTTGACTGTGAATTTAGGAGTTTCTGCTTACTATTTAAGCGATTTTGAAAATAGTGATAACAAGTTTTACATCTATCCAAATATTACAGCTTCATATAGAATTGTTGATGAAATTCTTATTGCTTATGGAGGAATTCAAGGCGGATTAAACCAAAACACGTATTATGATTTAGTGCAAGAAAATCCATTTGTATCACCAACACTAAATATTTTACCAACAGATCAGCAATATAATGGCTACATTGGTTTAAAAGGAAAAGTATCTAACAATGTAAGTTATGATATACATGGAAATTATATGGCTGAAAGCGATAAAGCTTTATACAAAGTAAACAGCTTACAAGTTTTTAGTGCTTCTGAAAACTACCATTTTGGTAACTCTTATGGTATTGTTTATGACGATGTGTCAACGTTTAGTTTTGGTGGAGCTTTAAGTGTTGATGTAAATAGAAATTTCACATTAGGCTTAAAAGCTGATTATTTTATTTATGACGTTGATTCAGAAGCTGAAGCTTGGAACTTACCAAGTATCAAAGGGTCTCTATTTGCCGATTATCAAATAAATAAAAAATGGTATGCAGGAGCTAGTCTGTTTTATGTGGGAGAACGAGAAGCTAGTAATGCTTTTTCAGGTTTATTTACGCCATTTATACAACAAACCGTTACGCTTGATGGTTATTTTGATGCCAATGTAAACCTAGGATATCATATTAATGATAAACTATCAGTTTTTCTAAAAGGAAATAATTTAGCTAATCAAGATTATATGCGTTGGGCAAACTATCCTGTGCAAACCATTCAAGTACTGGCTGGAGCAACATATAAGTTTGATTTTTAAACCATAAAAAATCTATCAAAACAAAAAGCGCTCAATATTGGGCGCTTTTTTTATTTTTACCAAAGTGTAATAAAGCATTTAATATGAAAAACATAAGTCTCTTATCAATCATTTTTTTAGTATTTGCTTGCCAGCAAGAAAAAAAACAAGTTGATGCATTGGTTATAAACGGCCAAGTATATACAGTAGATAACACATTTAGCATAGCTGAAGCTTTTGCTATTAAAGACGGAAAGTTTGTTGAGGTAGGAACATCAGAAACACTAAAAAATAGTTACGAGGCTGATACTATTATTGATGCTCAAGGAAAAAGTATTTTTCCTGGATTTATTGATGCACATTGTCATTTTTACGGGTTAGGATTACAGCAGAATCGTGTAGACTTAACAGGAACAACAAGTTTTAATGATATGATGAAACGCGTTGTTGATTTTCAAAATCAACGAAACACTACATTTTTGTTAGGTCGCGGATGGGATCAAAACGACTGGGAAGATAAAACGTATCCTGATAAACGCCTTTTAGATAGGCTGTATCCAAGAACTCCAGTGGCTTTAACACGAATAGACGGTCATGCTATGTTATGTAATCAAGCGGCATTAGATTTAGCAGGAATTACAAAAGATACTAAAGTAGAAGGTGGAGAGATTTTAAAATCGAATGGTGAGTTAACAGGTGTTTTAATAGATAATCCTATGGAATTGGTTAGAGCCATTTTTCCAAGTCCAACAAAAAAAGAGCAAATTAAAGCGTTGTTAGAAGCACAAACTATTTGTAAGAATTTAGGGCTTACCACAGTTGATGATGCAGGATTAGATAAGCCTGTGATCGAGCTAATTGATAGTTTACAACAAGCAGGTGATTTAAAAATGCGTATGTATGCTATGATTAGTAATTCAAACGAAAATTTAGATTATTATTTATCAAAAGGAAAAATAAAAACAGATAAGCTTAATGTGAGTTCGGTTAAAGTTTATGCTGACGGCGCTTTAGGTTCTCGAGGAGCTGCTTTAAAAGAGCCTTATACAGATGCAGAGAATCATTTTGGAGCTATGATTATAGGGCTTGAAGCTTATGAAAAATTAGCAAATAGGATAGCTGAATCAAATTATCAAATGAATACGCATGCTATTGGAGACTCCGCAAATACATTTGTTTTAAAAACCTATGAGAAAGTTTTAAAGACTCAAAAAGATAGACGTTGGCGTGTAGAGCATGCACAAATAATCACCGATAACGATTTTAACTATTTTAAGAATAATAATATTCTTCCATCTGTGCAGCCAACACACGCTACAAGTGATATGTATTGGGCTGAAGATAGGTTGGGAGAAGACCGAATTCATGGTGCATATGCATATAAAGAACTTTTAAAAGCATCAGGAAAAATTGCTTTAGGAACTGATTTTCCTATTGAAAAAGTGAGTCCGTTATTAACGTTTTATGCAGCTGTAACTAGGAAAGATTTAGAAGGATATCCAGAAGGTGGATTTAATAGTGATAATGCATTAACGCGAGAAGAAGCTTTAAAAGGTATGACTATTTGGGCAGCTTACTCTAATTTTGAAGAAGCTGAAAAAGGAAGTATTGAGGTAGGTAAATTTGCAGACTTCATTATATTAGACAACGATATTATGACCGTTAATGAGAAGTTGATTCCTGAAACCAAAGTATTAAAAACGTTTATTGCAGGCGAAACACTATAAAAAATAATGAAAAAATTACTATTACTATTAACAAGTTTCATGCTAACAGCTTTTAGCTACTCTCAATACGACTGGACTAAAGCAACGGTTTATTTAAAAAATGGAGAGCAATTAGTTGGAGAAGGAGATTTAAGAATGCAGAATGCCGGTATAAGTATTGGAAATAAAGACATTCTTAACTTTAGAAAAACAAGAAAAGACAAAAAGAAGAAGTTTGATCCAGAAGAAATCGATTCTATTCGTTTCACAATTACTTACACCATAAGAAAGAATAGAAAGCGTATTGAAAAAACTCGACAAGAAACTTATATTCCAGTGTATTTTAATTTAAAAAGAAATAAAATGGGATTTGTACAATTGATTGTTGATGGTAACATGAAATTGGTTGGGCGAACTGTGTCTGTACAAAACGGAACGATGTATGGTAGTGGAGTAAATGCTGGTGGAGGCATTGGATTGAACACAACACCTACGGTATTTTTTTATCCGTCAAATCATAACGAATTAATGTTTTTAAAAGACAATCAAGAGCCTGAAGTTTTTAATAGAACCAGCTTAACAAAGTCTTTTAGAAAACGAGCGATGAAGTATTTTGAAGGTTGCTCAAGCCTCGTTAAAAAAATAAACAGTAAAGCTTTTAAAAAAGAAGATTTAATTAAAATAGCAGAGTATTACAATGCCCATTGCGGCAATTAGTAAAGTTTGGCCAAATAATCAAAATGCTCTCCATCCATAATTTTTTCACATTCTAAACCAACGGATTTACATGCGGTGTACAAGGTGTTGAAGTCTAAATAAAGCCAAGTCATTGGCGATTCTTCTTCGCCTTTGTAGCTTAAGTAATAATCTAACTCGCCATAGTAATTGGCATTTGTGTCAATCCATAAGCCGCCATCTTCATCTTCGTACATATAAGCAATATCTGAAGAGTCAATAAGAATTTGACCTCCAGGTTTTAAAAGTGTTTTAAGATGTGATAAGTATTTTGATACTTGAGATAGTTTTTGAAAAATACCAGTACCATTCATAAGTAGTAAAATAGTATCATAAGTGTTCTTCTCATCAAGAATATCTTTTTGATTTATTTGCAATACGCCACGTGTTTTAGCGACACTTACTGCGCCTTGAGAAATGTCTATGGCGTGCACGTCAAGACCTTTTTCTTGGAGAAATAAACTATGACTTCCTGCGCCACAACCAACATCTAGAACTAGACCTTTTGATAATTGTAAGGCTTTTTGCTCTAGTTTAGGCATATCTTTGAAACCTCTAAATAAATAAGGAATTGGTAATTCGTCTTCATCAGATATGTTGGTAGATGTAATTATATCTTCTGTATAATTACCATTTTGATAATCTAGTAACGCTTTTCCAAATAAATCTTTAGTCATAAGTAAGGTTGCAAAGAGATATTGCATCTCGTTAAAAATAGTACTTTTGTAGCATGCAAGACATTATTAACAATCTTCCAAAGCTCGCCAAAGATAAGCATAAGGAAAATAAAACCTTCTTTACAAAGCTTAAAAAAAAGCCGCCTAAACAGCTAGACTATATCATGCAAGAGTTACATGATGATGCGTTTGAAAAAACAGATTGTTTAGAGTGTGCAAACTGTTGTAAAACCACAGGGCCATTATTTACAGATAAAGACGTTGCTAGAATTTCAAAACATTTTAAAATGAAGCAGCAACAGTTTATTGATCAGTTTTTGCGTATTGATGAAGATAACGATTACGTGCTGCAAAGTCTACCTTGTACGTTTTTAGGAGCAGACAATTATTGCTCTATTTATGAAGTACGACCTAAAGCCTGTAGAGAGTTTCCGCATACCGATAGAAAAAAGTTTCAGCAAATATCAAATCTTACCATGAAAAATGTAGCTATTTGCCCAGCAGCTTTTAATATTGTAGAAGCTATGAAAGAGCGAATAAAGTTTTAATATAGCCTTGATGTTTTAGTCTTATTTAGCTTCCAACTTTTTAGTATATTTAAAACAAAAAACACATTTGGAAGCTGTAATAAATTATTTTGAAACCATTCCGTCACTTCACAGAAGTTTACTTCTTGTTGGTGGTATTACTCTGTTTTGGGTTTTAGAAGGCGCCATTCCGCTTTTTAAATTCAATTATAAAAAATGGCAACATGCTTGGCCTAACTTCTTTTTTACACTTACTACTATTATTATAAATTTTGGACTAGCCTTTATACTGCTAAAAACAGCCGATTGGGTTAAAGTAAATAACTTTGGAATTATTAATTGGTTACCAGAAATGCCTTTATGGTTGTATGCTTTGTTAGGCGTTATGTTGTTAGATTTTTTTGGAGCATATTTAGCGCATTTGGTTGAGCATAAAGTAAAACCACTTTGGATGGTACATCTGGTGCATCATACAGATCATAAAGTAGATACAACCACTGGAAATAGGCATCACCCTATAGAAAGTGTTATTCGGTTTTCGTTTACCATTTTAGGTGTTTTTATTGTTGGTACACCTATAGCTATAGTGTTTTTGTATCAATCATTGTCTGTTATTTTTACTCAATTAACACATGCCAATATTAAAATGCCTAAAAAAGTAGACAAAGCAATGAGTTACTTTTTTGTTTCTCCTGATATGCATAAGGTACATCATCATTACATTCTTCCTTATACAGATTCAAACTATGGTAATATTTTCTCAATCTGGGATAGATTATTAGGAACTTATATGGAGTTAGATCGTGATAAGCTTGTTTATGGTGTTGACGTATTCCCTGATGAAGAAGAGAATAGTCGCGTATTAAATTTGTTATCTCAACCATTTCAGAAGTATAAAAAACCAACAACCATTCCAGGTGATGAAACTATTTAAATCTATTATTTTACTTACCCTTGTAATTATTATGATAAGCTGTAGCGAAAAAAAAACAATAGGTGTTCAAGGGCATAGAGGTTGTCGTGGTTTATTACCAGAAAACACGTTGCCAGCATTTGCAAAAGCTATAGAACTTGGCGTGCAAACATTAGAATTAGATCTGGCCATATCCAAAGATAAAAAGGTTGTGGTTTCTCATGAACCTTTTATGAGCCGCTTTTATTGTTTAAAACCTAATGGAGATAAAATAACAATAAGTCAAGATAAGGTTTTTAACTTTTATCAAATGACTTATGATTCTATAAAGCAATTTGATTGTGGTAGCATGCAGCACCCAAGGTTTCCAGAACAGAAAAACACGAATGCTTTTAAGCCATTACTTCAAGACGTTTTTATAAAATCAGATTCTCTAAATCCTAATATAAAGTATAATATTGAAATAAAAGCATCTCCAGAATATGACAATGTTTATACTCCAGCTCCAAAAGAGTATGTGGCATTGGTATTACAAGTGATACAAGAAAATGGCGTTTTTGATAGATGTAACTTACAATCGTTTGATGTGCGTATTCTAGAAGAAATAAAGAAACAAGCACCAACTATGAAGCAAGCTCTGCTAGTTGATGAAAATGAAAGTATAGATGAAAAACTAACAAGTTTAAGTTTTAACCCTGAAATTATCAGTCCTTATTTTGAATTATTAGATAAAACTAGAGTAAAACACTATCAAGATCTTGGTTTTCAAGTAATACCTTGGACAGTAAATGAAATTTCAGATATGCAAACCATGATAAACTACAAGGTAAATAGTATTATTACAGATTACCCTGATAGGCTGTTAGGTTTATTGTCTGAATAATAGTTTATTTATAAATTAAATAAGGCTGTCGCATACTATTATAAGCCTGTAAACCACGTACCCAAGTTTTCTTTATTTCATAAGCTGTGTGCTTACTTTCTATTTGTTTTTGTAAAGCTTCAGTTCCTGCAAGTTTTATAAAGAAATTATTAAAAAAAGCGTCTTTATCATTAGTAGCTTGATAAGCTTCTATCAGGTGGTTTAAGTCTAGTCTGTTTAATTTTGCGCTGTTACTTAAGTCTTTTCCGAAGCATGTTTCATTTTCATGTTTCGGATATTTAGCACCATCATTAGGTTGAGGTATAAATTTATAATTAAAAGAAAACATCGTAGTGTCTAAAGCTGGACTTCCAAAAATTTGAAATTGTTTATCTGTTCCGCGTCCTGCACTAACATTTGTTCCTTCAAAAAAGCATAAACTAGGATATAAGTTTATAGCAGTATCATTAGGTAAGTTTGGCGATGGTTTTATAGGTAAACTATAAGGTGTGTTATGTGTATAGTTTTTTACGGGAATCACAGTAATATCACAAGAGATTTCATCCTTTAACCATTTTTCTCCGTTTATCATTTTGGCATATTCTCCAATAGTCATACCATGTACTACAGGAACTGGATGCATACCTACAAAACTTTTGTATTCAGTTTCTAAAATTGGTCCGTCAATATAGTGCCCATTAGGATTAGGTCGGTCTAAAATAAGTACTGGTATATTCGCTTCGGCACAAGCCTCCATAACATAGTGTAATGATGATATATAGGTGTAAAAACGTGCACCAACATCTTGAATATCAAAAATCACTAAATCTAGGTTAGCCAATTGTTCAGGAGTAGGTTTTTTATTACTTCCATACAAAGAGACAATAGGTAATCCGGTTTTAGTATCTACACCATCTTTTACAATTTCTCCAGCATCGGCTTTGCCTCTAAAGCCATGCTCTGGCGCAAATACTTTTTTTATATCGATGTTTAAGGAAACTAAAGAATCAACTATATGGGTATATTCAAGTTGTAATGCTTCATCAGGTGCTTTAAAAATAACACTTGTTTGGTTTGCTACAATCCCAACACGTTTTCCTTCTAACAGTGTTAGGTAACGTGCTGTTTGGTTTGCTCCAACTATAGGTAAGCTGTCTTCATTTTTAAAAAGAGTAGCTTTAGTATCTGTTTTAACATTTGTAGCCTTGTCTTTAGATAAGTTTCCGCATGAAATCAGTACCAAAACAAATAATAAAACTGTATTTTTGACCATATATAAATTAAATCGTATCATTTGAATTTCGAATATTTTACTGCTAAACGCATAATTGATAGTAAAGCGTATAAAAGTAGCGTTTCGGCACCAATAATAAAAATTGGTATAGCTGCAATTGCTATCGGTATTATTGTAATGATGATTGCGATAGCTACAGGAATTGGGTTACAACAAAAAATAAGAAATAAAGTTGTTGCTTTTAATGGCGATATAACTGTAATGAATTATGATAGTAATAATTCGCAAGAGAGTGGTAATCCTATTTCTACTAACCAAAGTTTTTATCCTAATTTTAAGACAGTTGAAGGCATAAAGCACATCCAGGCAGTAGTAACAAAATTTGGAGTTATAAGAACAGAAACCGATTTTGAAGCTATTATCCTAAAAGGTGTTGGCGCTGATTATAATTGGAAGTATTTTGAAGAGTTTTTAGTTTCTGGAAAATTACCCGATTATATCCAAGAGATGAACACTCAAGTACTTATTTCACAATACCTAGCAAATCGCTTAAATTTTAAAGTAGGAGATAAGTTTACAACCTTATTCAGACGAGACGACCCTAATAGAGAACCACGAATGCTTACTTATAACATTGTAGGTATTTACAATTCTGGGTTTAAAGATTTTGATGAAACATATGTTATTGGAGATATAAGACATTTACAGCGTATTAATAAATGGGAAGCAAATCAAATAGGACATTTTGAAGTTCTTATTGATGACTACAGCAAGCTAAATGATATGGAGTTGCAAATAAATGAAAACATTCCATCTATGTTAGAGGCTGTAACAGTTGAAAAGCGATTTGGTTCTATCTTTGAATGGATTAAAATTTTTGAAAAAAATATATACGGCATTATTGGTATTATGATTCTAGTTGCTGGTATTAATATGATAACAGCCTTATTGGTGTTAATATTAGAACGAACACAAATGATTGGCATACTTAAAGCTTTAGGAAGTGATAACTGGAGTATCAGAAAGATATTTTTATATAATGCATCTTATTTAATTGCTTTAGGACTTCTTTGGGGCAACATTATTGGGTTGTCAATACTTTTTGCTCAAAAATATTTAAAGTTATTTCCACTAGATCCTAGTGTGTATTATGTTACTGAAGCGCCTGTTTATATTAGTGCAGGCTACATAATAGCCTTAAATTTAGGTACATTTATTTTATGCTTATTTATGTTGCTTGTACCATCATATATTATTACTAAAATATCTCCGGTAAAGGCTATTAGGTTTGAGTAGATTGCGGTAAGTAATTCAAGAAACATTCGTCTATTCCTATCAAAAAAAGTACATTTGCAGCAGTAAATTATGAGTATGGAATACGCAAAAAACATTCTAGAAACTATTGGTAATACACCTTTAGTAAAAATAAATAAACTAACACAAGACCTACCTTGTCTGGTGTTGTCTAAATACGAAACATTTAACCCAGGAAACTCTGTAAAGGACCGCATGGCATTAAAAATGATTGAAGATGCCGAAGCAGATGGTCGTTTAAAACCAGGTGGTACCATCATTGAAGGGACATCTGGAAATACAGGCATGGGATTGGCATTGGCAGCTATTGTAAAAGGCTACAAGTGCATTTTTGTTATCAGTGATAAGCAGTCTAAAGAAAAAATGGACATATTAAGAGCTGTTGGAGCAGAAGTGGTTGTTTGTCCTACTGATGTTGAACCTGATGATCCACGTTCTTACTACTCTGTGTCAAAAAGACTTGGTGAGGAAACACCAAATTCTTGGTATGTAAATCAGTATGATAACCCAAGTAATGCAAAAGCACATTATGAAAGTACAGGGCCAGAAATTTGGAAACAAACAGATGGTAAGATTACTCATTTTGTGGTAGGAGTAGGAACAGGAGGAACCATTTCTGGAGTAGGAAAATATCTTAAAGAACAAAACCCGGATGTTAAAGTTTGGGGAATTGACACATATGGTAGTGTTTTTAAAAAATATCATGAAACTGGTATTTTTGACGAAAATGAAATATATCCATATGTCACAGAAGGTATTGGTGAAGATATATTACCAGAGAATGTTGACTTTTCAATAATTGATGGATTTACTAAAGTCACTGATAAAGATGCTGCGGTTTACACACAATTATTAGCCAAAGAAGAAGGTATGTTTTTAGGAAATTCTGCTGGAGCAGCAATAAAAGGTGTTTTACAATTAAAAGAGCATTTTAAACCTGATGATGTAGTGGTTGTTTTATTTCACGATCATGGTAGTCGTTATGTAGGTAAAATGTTTAATAACGAATGGATGAAAAAAATGGGATATTTAGACTAAAATATACCCTTAATTATAAAGTAAAAAGCCCAACATGTGTTGGGCTTTTTCTTTTTTTTGGTTGGTTTATTTTTTGTGTTTTAATTCCTTGTCAAACCACGCAATTGTTGTTGCATAAAGTTCATCGCGTTTATCTCTAAAACCATGATCCGTTTCAAATGTCATTAATTTAAAATCATAGTTAATTCGTTCTAATTCTTCAGCCATAATATTGGCTTGTTTTGGATCTACACGTTTATCTTTTGTGCCAGAAAGTATAAGTAAACTACTATCTTTGTTAAGTTTGTCAGCCCAGAAAATAGCTGATCTCTTTTTTAGTTCAGCATCTTTGTTTGCAGCATAGTTAGGAATACACTGTGCATAAACTAGCGTTTCCATTTTAGGTCTAAAAGATATTTCTGCAAATAAGTTACTTGGTCCATTTCCTATAATGGCTGTTTGTATCTTATCAGATGCCTTTAGAGCTAAATATGTCATCATGCCACCACGAGACCATCCAAACATTCCAACTTTACTTTCGTCAGCTTTGTCTATTTCTTTTATAGTTTCAAAGAGGTTTAAAACATCATTTAAATCAGCACCGCCAAACTCATCTTGAGTTCTGTAATTACTTGCTATAATCACATAGCCTTGCTCTGCTAGTTTTGATACTGAAAAAATAATGGTAGCTATTGTAAGGCTTCCGTAATCTCTATTGCCGCCTCTATTAAAAATAACAACAGGATATGTGCCTTCTTTTTTAGGTTCGGTAATAATGCCGTTTACTTTATGACCGTCACTTTCATAAGTTATAGTATAAAAGTTTAGCGCATCTAGGTGTTTGTAATCTGGTTTTAATTCATTGTTGGTTGTTAGCTTACTCCATATTGAAGTTTCTGAAAGATTTATAAGTTCTTTTGATAGAATTTTTCCGTTTTGAGAAAATCCTAATGAAAAACAAATAAGAAAAATAAAGCATGTTAACTGTGATTTCATGATTGATGATGTTTTTTGATTAATAAAATTTTAAGGATAGCTTTTTTAAGAAAACTGTAAAAAGCTTTGATTACTTTATAGGTATTTGTTTTTCAGTTTTTGTTACAACATTTTAAACGGTTATTAAAGCGAGATCATTTTTTTATTATGCGCTTCTTAAAATTTTTTCCATCTTTCGGCCTTTTGCCAACTCATCTACCAATTTATCTAAATACCTAACATGTTTGGTAAGAGGAGTCTCTATTTCTTCAATTCTATAGCCGCAAATAACACCTTTTATTAAATGAGCATTTTCATTGAGAGTGGCATGAGAAAAAAATGTTTCAAATGTAGCTTTACTGTCTATGTATTCTTGTGTTTGGTTATTGTCAAAACCAGTAAGCCAAGTTATTACCGTTTGTAGCTCATCTTGTGTTCGTCCCTTTTTTTCAACTTTGGTTACGTAATGTGGGTATACCGAAGCAAATGTCATTTTTGCAATTCGCTCATCATGTTTTGGTGTTGTCTTCATAATTTAATCTTGTTTGCGTTTTAAAATTTTAATAGTACGACTATATATAATATCAGCTAAATTCCAGTTATACAATTTTGTGTCTGTTGTGCTTGTAAATTGAATAACAACAGCATCTAACTTTTTGTGGTATTTTGCGATACTTTGATATCCAGGAACCCAGCCTTTATGTTCGTATTCGTATACAGAAGAATAGATTTCTTGCTCATTACCATCTAGTAGCGAGCCGTCATTTAAGGCTCTTAAAAAGATACCAACATCTTCTGCAGTTGCAACCATACCTACATTATCAGCTTTTAAATCATATGGATGACCTACATGGTAACCACTCATCATATTATCTAAATCTACATCATTTACAGAACTAAAGGTGTTTTTTAGCTGTAAGCGATCTAAAATTTCTTCTTGAATAAAGTCATAATATGAGTAACCAAGTACGCGATCCATTATCTTGCAGAGTAATAAATAATTAGTGTTACAATACTGATATTTTTTATTAGGAGTAAAGTTTGCAGGTAGATCTAGTATTAAGTTCAGGTTTTCCTCATAGGTTTCCTTCGGTTCGGCCCAATAATTAAAAGTATCTGTGTAATTAGGAATACCACTTCGGTGTTGAATCATCATTTTTAATGTGATTTTATCTGCATACTCTATGCGCCCTTTTAATTCGGGTAGGTAATCTGCTAGTGTTTTGTCTAGAGATAAACGTTTATCAGCAACTAGCTTTGTAACAGCCACTGCAGTATATAGTTTGTTAATACTCGCAATCTTAAATAAAGCTTTAGGGTTTGCAGGTATTTTAAGTTCTTTGTTATGCCAACCTGATGCATAAAACGCAGGTGGCTTTCCGCCTTGATCTACATATACAATTATGCCATCAAATCCATGATCTATGGCTTCATCTAGCTGACCTTGTATGGTGCTAGGTAGTGGTAATATCCATGCTTTTACTAATAACCATGGTACAAAAAAAAGCGATATAATGGTTCCTATGGGTAAAATAATTCGTAACACGCGCTGTATTTGTTTTTTATTCATGAGTTAGTTTTTCTTAATTCTACAGTGTTAGATACCGTGTTAAGTTGTTTTGAAATTGTCCATTTTAATCCAAATAAAGGTCTTAAAATTTTAATTCTTTTTAAAATGAATTCATAAATAAGAAAACAACCTATAAAAGTAAAAAGTGAAATGCTTAAAAATTTTAAGAACGGATGAATCTGTAAAGGTAAAATTAAATAAGCACCAGCATACAATACAAACATGTGTATTATGTATACAGGGTAAGCAGCTTGGCTTAAATATGTTAACAAAGCACTAGGCTTATTAAGGTAATGATAGCCTAAACCAAAAACACCAAATATCCAACAGTTAGACTCTAATGTTGTTATATACATATTAGATATTGATTCAAAACCAGAATATCTTATAGCATATAATACACAAGCAATACCTATATAAAGCCATTTCCATTTTGATACTGTTTTCCAAAAGCTTGTACCGCTATAAACAAACAGAAACCCAAAAAAGAAAGCGACAAAACCTATAAAGAAGCCATGCCAAGTTTGCGCATACAATTCAAATAACTGTGGTTTAACCAGACCAACTTCTAGCATGAAAAATACGGATACCATAATTGGTCCTAATGCATACGACATAAACGTTGATAGCGTTTTTCTAAATAGGCTATCTTCATGTTTTTTCAAATAATAGAATAGAGGAGAAAGCACTAATACATAAATAAATATATGCCCTAAAAACCATAAGTGACTACTACCATAATAATAACTTAATGGCATGTTGTAATATTTTTGAAAAATAAACATGTGCAATGTTGTTATTGCAATGCATCCAAAAACAAAAGGGAGTAAAATACGCTTGCTTCGTTCTATAATTAAACCTTTTATTTGGCGTTTTCTCATAGCAAAGTATAAACCCATACCTGAAACATAAAAGAGTAAAGGAATTCGCCATACGTTTAGCATTGTCATAGGAGTCCATAAGTCTTCAAGCAATTGGTCGCTTTTTATAAAACCTATAAATAAAGCCCAAGGTTGAAAAATAATAGCAATGTGATATATAAGTAATAAAGCAATAGCTATAACTCGTATCCAATCTATGTCGTAACGTCTTTGAGTTGTCATTTTAATACAGTTTTTTTATTATTCAAGCATCATAGCTACTACAGGACGTGCTTTTTTTAAAGCTTCCATATCAAGTGTAAATCCCATAGGCTTTAACTGCTGTATTAGCATTTCATAAAAAGGCTTTACCTCATTAAAGTCGCCCATCACAGTTTCTCTAGCAGTCGCTCCAAAGTTGTTTTTTATTGTTTTGTCTGCTTTGGCATCTATAAGAAGTTGTACAATTTCTATACGCCCAAAAAAAGCAGCCGTATGTAAAACTGTAGAGCCGTCGTTGTTTTTTAGTGTTAAATCGGCACCAGCATCAATAAGTGCTTTAGCTATTTCAATCTTATTAAAAGTTGCAGCTGTCATTAATGGAGTAGAACCGCTCATAGCTTCTTTTTTATTTATATCACTTCCAGATGCAATATGTTGTTTTACAGCTTCAAGATTTCCTGATAATACAGCTGTTTGAATATCAATATCTGGTTTACTTAAAGTGGTGTTAGTTTTTGTTGAGGTAGTTGTTGTTTCATTTTTAGATTGCGCACATGAGTTAGTAAGTAATACAATCATAAATACTGTTTGAAATGTGATTTTGAATGTGTGAATTAATAATGTTTTCATGATGTTAATTTTTTAATGATTAATATTTTGTTTTTTGTTGGTACAAATGTCAGGCAAGAGACGGTTTCATAATAAACCCTTATGTAGCGGTATGTGACAAGTTTGTTGAATGCATGAAAATTATGATGCAGAAGTATAAATTATGATGCAACACACGTTTTTTTGAAGCTTGTTTGAAGATTTCTTTTTAAATAAATTTGTCTACTTTAGTGACAGCAAATACCATTATGTCAAGCAATACGTTTCAAGGAAAGTTTATAGAACAAGCCAAGATCTTTGTGTTAGAGAATTTATCTAACGAGCAGTTTGGTGTTTCAGAACTAGCAACGCTCATGAATATGAGCCGTTCTAACTTACTTCGAAAAATAAAAAAGGAAACCCAGTTAAGTGTTAGTCAGTTTATTCGTCAAATTCGCCTTGAAAAAGGAATGGAGTTATTAGAGCAAACCGATTATACAGTTTCAGAAATATCCTATCAAGTAGGTTTTGGAAACAACTCTTATTTTATAAAATGCTTTAGAGAACATTTTGGGTATTCGCCAGGAGAAGTTAGAAAAAGTGGTTACGAGTTTTCAGAAAACGAAACCACTAGCGATATCATTATTGACAAAAAACCAGCTCAAAATGTATTCAAAACAAATAAAGCCTACACAGTAATGGCTTTGTTGGTAGCTGTGGTTGCAGTAATGATATTTTTTATCATAAAAAAGGAAGACAAAAACGAGCTAGCAAGTCCTACAGTCTTATCAAAATCTATAGCGGTACTTCCGTTTAAAAATATGAGTAGCGACTCTTCAAATCTATATTTTGTTAATGGTTTAATGGAATCGTCTTTAAATAACTTACAGAAAATAGAAGATTTAAGAGTTATAAGCCGAACATCTGTTGAAAAATATAGAAATACCAATAAAACGGTCTCTGAAATAGCAAAGGAACTAAACGTAAACTACATTGTAGAAGGTAGCGGACAACGAGTTGGAGACCAAGTATTACTTAATGTTCAATTAATTGAAGCATTAAATGATAGCCCAATTTGGACAGAACAATATAACCACAAGGTAGTTGATATTTTTGCATTACAAAATACTGTAGCAAAAAAAATAGCTGATGCTATTCAAGCAAAAGTTACTCCAGCCGAATTACAACAAATAGATAAAAAACCAACAGAAAACCTAGAGGCTTATGATTACTACCTAAAAGCTCTAGAGCCATTTCAAGCCCAAACAAAAGAAGGTCTTGATAAAGCAATACCACTGTTTAAGCAAGCCGTAGCAAAAGATCCTAAATTTGCTTTGGCATATTCAAAACTCGCCATTGCATACTACTATTTAGACATTTATCAAACAAATAAGCAATACACAGAAGTAATAAATAATTATGCAGATAAGGCTTTGTTGTATGATTCCAAATCAGATGAAAGCCTTATTGCAAAAGCGCTATATTATATAAATATAGAAGAGTATAGGTTGGCATTACCGCATTTAGAAAAAGCTTTAGAGTACAACCCCAATTCATCACCTGTAGTAAATATGCTATCAGATTTGTATGCGCGTACCATTCCTAATACCGAAAAATCTTTAAAGTATGCCTTAAAAGGAGTACAATTAGATATCGCCGCAAACGATTCTGTTGGTAAAAGTTATATCTATTTAAATTTAAGTAACGCTTTTATTCAAAACGGATTTGTTGATGAAGCCCTAAAAAATATAAACCTTTCACTAGACTATAGTTCAACAAATTATTACGCACCATATTTAAAAATATTTATACAATATGCCAAGCATAAAGACATGGTTCAAACCAGAAATCTTTTAATAAACGAATGGAAAAAAGACACCACAAGGTTAGATATCATGCAAGATGTGGCAAAACTGTATTATTTTCAGGAACAGTATGACAGCGCTTACTATTACTATAATAAATACGTAAAAGTAAAAGAACAGCATGGGTTAGGCATCTATCCGCAAGAAGATATTAAAATAGGCAAGGTTTACGACCAAATGGGGTTTCATGAAAAAGCAAAATCCTTTTACAAGGCCTACGCTAGTTACTGTGCAAAAGACCAATCTATCTACCAGCCAGCAAGTTTGGCTATGCAATATGTTCATGAAGGAAAAAGAGACCTTGCTATAGAGCAGCTTAAGCTATTTGCTACAAAAAATAATTACCAATACTGGATGCTGTTGTTTATGGAAAAAGATCCAATGATGAAATCTTTAAAAAATCACCCAGAATACAAAGAAACAATTACAAAAATTAAAAACAGATTCTGGGAAGATCATGAGCGTTTAAAAAGCATGCTTATAGATAATGACCTTATATAACAAACACCATAATGCAACAAGTTATCAAGTAGCAAAAAGGGCGTTCTCTAGCTTTCCCTTGTTTTTGTATTAGTATATCATTTTTTGTTTTCGTTTTTTAAGCCATACAAGTCATATTTATATCAATTATATACCGACTATATGCCGACTATATGCCGACTTTATATCGACATAACTTAAGGATATCTTCATGTGAAACCCCATAAAAACTAGTTGTTAATCTCTGATTATAGCTAGAATTGCTTGTAAATTAACATGATACCGTTTCTTTAAATTTGTTTTTTATGAGCATTACGACTAATTTAGGAACATGCAAGAGGCTTTTTTACACTACCTTTGGAAATATAAAAAGTTAGATTTATCCAGACTTACAACAACTGCTGGTGAAACAATTGTTGTAAAAAACGTGGGGCAGCACAACCTATTAGCAGGCCCTGATTTTTTTAATGCTCAAATAGAAATAGCAGGTCAGCATTGGGCTGGCAATGTAGAGATTCATACAGCATCAAGTGATTGGTTTTTACATAATCACGAGCAAGACAAAGCCTACCAAAATGTTATACTGCATGTTGTATGGGAACACGACACCGAAGTTTTCAGAAAGAATAACACGCCAATACCTACCTTACAGCTTAAAAATTATGTCAATCCACAATTATTAAGCAATTACAAACAGCTATTTAATAACAAGCCCACATGGATTAATTGTGAAAGTCAGTTCCATACAGTAAGTGAGTTTATTGTAAGCAACTGGTTAGAGCGTTTGTATTTAGAACGTTTAGAAAGAAAATCTAAAATTATCAATGAGCTTTTGGTGCAATCAAAAAACAATTGGGAAGCAGTGCTTTTTACCTTATTAGCTAAAGGCTTTGGGCAAAAAATAAACAACGAAGCTTTTGTGAGCTTGGCGCAATCAGTCAATTTTTCAATAATAAGAAAGTTACACAGTAATCCCATTCAGCTTGAAGCACTGCTTTTTGGTCAAGCTGGGTTGCTAGAAGATAATCATCAAGATGCTTACTATATTCAGCTACAAAAGGAATACAAGTTTTTAAAACAAAAATTTCAGCTCAACAACCAAGGCGTTTTACCAATGCAGTTCTTTAAATTAAGACCGCCCAACTTTCCTACCATAAGGCTTTCGCAGTTAGCAATGCTATATAACAAGCATCAAAATCTATTTTCAAAACTTATAGATCTCAATGATATTGAAGCGTTTTACAACCTTTTTAAAGTAGAAACAACACCTTACTGGAAAACCCACTACACGTTTGGTAAAACCTCAAAACAAGTCTCAAAAACCATAAGCAAACCAATGGTATACTTGCTACTTATAAACACGGTAATACCTATTAAGTTTGCCTATGCAAAACAGCATGCAGCATCAAATAATGAAGAGCTATTAAAACTAATTCAGCAACTACCACCAGAAAAGAATAGCATCATTGCAGCTTATAATAACTTACAGCCTGTAGCAAAGTCAGCATTACAATCACAAGCACTCATTCAGCTTAAAACAGAATACTGCGATAAACACAAATGTTTATTTTGTGCCATAGGAAATAACCTAATCAGTCAATAATTTTAGTACATTGCAGCATGAATATTTTCTATAAAGCATTACTGTATTTTCAAAAGCGAGGATATTATGTTTGCCAGCGAATAGCTGATCGTTTAGGAATTAGAGCAAAAGTAGTACGTACATCCTTTATGTATCTTACTTTTGTAACCCTAGGATTTGGCTTTGCGCTTTACTTATTCATGGCATTCTGGATGCGTATAAAAGACCTTATTTACACAAAACGATCTTCTGTTTTTGACCTGTAATTATGAAAAGCGTATTTTTAAAACTATTCAAGTCAAAAATTTACATAGCCTTATGGTTGTTTGTATTCATAGTGGTTGTTGGTATTCTTGGTTTTAGGGTTTTATCTAACTATTCTTGGGTTGATGCTTTTTATATGACAGTCATCACAATCACCACAGTAGGTTTTGGTGAAGTACAACCTCTAGATGATACATCAAAAATATTTACAACATTTTTAATCCTTACAAGTGTATTTATAGTAGGATATGCTATAAGTATCATTACAGAATATATTTTAAGCAACAACAATCTAGAAGAACTAAAACAGAAGAAAATGCAAAAGAAAATTGATGCACTAAACAGCCATATTATTATATGTGGTTATGGTAGAAACGGAAAACAAGCTGCTACCAAACTTTTGGCATATAACAAGCCTTTTGTAATTATAGAAAAAAATAAAGAACTGATAGATAGGTTTGAAAACGACTCAACCATGTTTATACATGGTAATGCCAATGAAGACGAAGTGCTTATACAGGCAGGAATAGCGCGTGCAAGTACACTTATTTGTGCGCTTCCTAACGATGCAGATAACCTTTTTGTAGTGCTATCAGCAAGACAAATAAACAAGCATTTGCGAATTATAAGTAGGGCATCTCAAGAAACTACGTACAATAAACTTAAAATGGCTGGAGCAAACAATGTAATTCTGCCAGATAAAATAGGTGGTGATCATATGGCGTCACTAGTTGTTGTGCCTGATTTAATTGAGTTTATAGATAATTTATCCATTGTAGGAAAAGCAAATATCAATATAGAAGAAATAGAGGTTAGCAAGCTTTACGATGCTTCAAGTTTAAAAACAATAAGAGATTTAGACTTAAGAAATAAAACAGGCTGTAATGTTATAGGCTACAAAGATGGAAATGGCGACTATATTGTAAACCCAGAAGCAGAACAAGCGTTGTTGCCTGATTCAAAAATCATTGTGTTAGGAAGGCCTGAACAAATCCAGAAACTAAATACTGTGTTTGATATCAAGCACTGATTTAGGGGATTTAACAACAGATTTTTTAAAAATTCAGCATTTTTTTGCATATTGCTAACTTTAACAAAAAATTTAAAACTAACTATAACTAAATATTAAATTCTCATGAAGAAATATCTTCTCTTAATGATTTCAATGATAACCCCATTCTTGACCTTTGCACAAGAAAAAGGAATAGACGAAATAGTAAATGATGCGTTTATGCCTGTAGCAACATGGTGGGAAGGCTTTATTCTAACATCGGTTCCTATTGCAGGGCTTAATGTTCCTATTGTTGTAATCTTATTAGTTGCAGGAGCAACTTTTTTTACAATTTACTTCAAAGTACCAAGTATTTCTAGATTTCCAACAGCAATAAGTACTGTACGAGGTAGATATGTAGATATTGAAAAGCATGGTGTAGATAAATTATATGACAACGATGAAGCTTTAGCAGAAGAAGATATTCAAGACACCATTAGAGACGAAAGTGCTCACGGAGAAGTATCGCATTTTCAAGCATTGGCAACAGCTGTTTCAGGAACAGTTGGTTTAGGAAACATAGCAGGTGTTGCTGTAGCGATTGCTACAGGAGGTCCAGGAGCAACATTCTGGATGATAGTTTGTGGTCTTTTAGGTATGTCTACAAAGTTTGTAGAATGTACACTTGGTGTAAAATATAGAGATGTTGGTAGCGACGGAACAATCTATGGCGGACCAATGTATTATTTATCAAAAGGATTAAAAGCAACAGGAAAAGCAGGAATTGGTAAAGTACTTGCTGTTGTTTTCGCTATATTATGTGTTGGAGCTTCTTTTGGTGGTGGTAATGCATTTCAATCTAACCAAGCAACGGTACAAATTTCATCATTAATAGGACTTCAAGGAGGAGCAACAGGAACCATTATAGGCGTTATTCTAGCTGTTTTAGTTGGAATTGTAATTATTGGAGGAATAAAGCGTATCGCAAAAATTACAGAAAAAGTAGTGCCATTCATGGCTGGAATATACATTTTAGCAGCATTGGTTATAATTTTTGCAAACTATCAATATATAGATGATGCCTTCGGATTAATTATAGAAGGAGCTTTTACACCTATGGCAGGACTTGGTGGTTTTATGGGAGTGTTAATCGTTGGTTTTCAGCGTGCAGCATTCTCTAACGAAGCTGGTGCTGGTTCTGCAGCAATTGCGCATTCAGCAGTTCGTACAAAGTATCCAGCATCTGAAGGTGTTGTGGCGCTTTTAGAGCCGTTTATTGACACAGTAGTTATTTGTACAATGACAGCGCTTGTAATTATTTTCTTCAACATTGATGGAGCTAATATGCAAAGCGTATTTACTTATGGAGCTGTAGAAGGAAGTAATGTAATGATAAATGCTACAGGAGAACAGATTGGTGGTGTAGATTTAACATCTGAAGCATTTGACTCTGTAATACCAGGATTCTCTTATGTGTTAACCATTGCTATTGTTTTATTTGCCTTCTCTACAATGATTTCATGGTCTTACTACGGATTACAATCTTGGAAATTCCTTTTTGGTAGAGGTAAAGCGGCAGATTTAACTTATAAAGTACTTTTCTTATTATTTGTAATAATTGGAGCAGCAGCAACTTTAGACGCTGTAATTAAGTTTTCAGATGCTATGATATTAGCACTTGTATTCCCTAATATGATAGGATTACTACTGTTATTCCCTAAAGTAAGAGAAGAAATGAAACGTTACTTAAGTGCAATTGCTATAAAGAAAGAAGCTATTGAAGACGGTCACGAAGACATAACAAAGCATATGTAAAATATATGTAATATGAAACATACAAAATCCCATTTTACGTTTACTAAAAAGCAACGAAATGGGATTTTTTTATTGCTTTTAATCATTGTTTTAATACAATGCTTCTATTACTTTTCTAGTTTTTCTTCTTATGATGATTTTGACTTAAAAACTAAAGAGTTAGAACAATTTCAAAAAGAAGTAGATTCTCTTAAATTAATACAACAAGAAAAGAACAAGCCTAAAATATATCCGTTTAATCCTAATTATATAACAGACTATAAAGGATATACTCTTGGTATGACACCACAAGAAATAGATAGGCTGCATCATTATAGAAATCAAAATAAATGGGTCAACTCTGCGAGTGAATTTCAGCAAGTCACTAAAGTATCAGATTCTCTGTTAGGTAAAATATCGCCATACTTTAAATTTCCAGAATGGGTAACAAATCCCAAGCCCAAAACGTCCTACACATATTCTAATATACCTAAAACATATCATCAAAAAATTGACTTAAATGTAGCAACAGCAAAGCAGTTACAGCGGGTTAATGGTATAGGAGAAAAGCTTTCAGATAGAATTGTTAAATACAGAAACACCTTTGTAGGAGGTTTTGCATCTGATGTAGAGTTGATAGATGTTTATGGACTCTCTCCTGAAGTTATAGCGCGTATCACAAACATGTTTACGGTAAAAACACCAAGAGTCATTACAACCTATAATTTAAACAGCGCTACAAGAGATGAATTAGTGAAAATTCCTCATATAGATTATGAAATTGCGAATGCAATAATTGAGCAGCGAACTTTAAGAGATGGTATTAAATCTATTGATGAATTAACAAAAGTAAAAGACTTTCCTAATCAAAAAATTGAGATAATTCAATTATATTTGACGTTAGATTAAGAATATAAAAAATTAGCGATATATGAATAGTATGTACTTCACAGAAGAGCATCAAATGTTTAGAGAAAGTCTTCAGGATTTTTTAAAAAAAGAAGTAGTCCCTCATATAGAAAAATGGGAGAAAACAGGAACAGTAGAGCGTTTTATTTGGAAGAAATTTGGAGAGATGGGATTCTTTGGTTTAGCTTACCCAGAAGCTTACGGAGGTTTAAACCTAGATTTGTTTTACACGGTTATTCTTCTAGAAGAGCTACAAAAAGTTAATTCTGCCGGTTTTGCGGCAAACATGTGGGCTCATGCTTATTTAGCAATGACACACGTTAATGCAGAAGGTAGTCATGAAATAAAAGAAAAGTATTTAGCACCAAGTATCTCTGGAGATAAAATAGGATGTTTGTGTATAACAGAACCTTTTGGAGGTAGTGATGTTGCTGGAATGAGAACAACAGCAGTAAAAAAAGATGATACTTATGTAATTAATGGTTCTAAAACATTTATTACAAACGGTGTTTACAGTGACTATTTAGTAGTAGCGGCAAAAACAAATCCAGAATTAGGAAATAAAGGAATTAGTATTTTTATAATGGATAGAGATACACCAGGTATTTCTGCTACAAAGTTAGATAAGCTTGGATGGCGAGCTTCAGATACGGCTGAAATAGCTTTTGATAATGTTGTTATTCCTGCTAGTAACCTAATGGGAGAAGAAAATATGGGCTTTCCATATATTATGCAGCATTTTTCTCTAGAACGTTTAATAATGGGAGTTAATGCGCACGCAAGAGCAGAATATGCTTTAGATTATGCTAAACAGTATATGAGTGAACGTGTTGCTTTCGGAAAAACTATCGATAAATTTCAAGCATTGAGGCACACCTATGCAGATTTGTATAGTGATATGACAATCTGTAAAGAGTTTAATTATTCGGTTGCTCACAGATTAAATAAAGGAGAATATGTGGTTAAAGAAGCAACAATGTCTAAACTGAAATCAACTAAAATGGCAGATGAGGTTATTTATCAATGCTTACAATTTTTAGGTGGTTATGGTTACATGGAAGAATACCCAATGGCTCGTTTATTAAGAGATAGCCGTTTAGGGCCAATTGGAGGCGGAACATCTGAAATACTTCGAGAGATTATTGCAAAAATGATTATAGATCAAAAGAGTTACAAACCGGCAACATAACCTAATTAAAACACATAAATATGGCAGCATTTTTAAAGCGTTTATTAATTATTGTATTTAGTTTGTACAGTTTTAGTACAATGGCTCAAACAGAATTAAAAAACAAAATAGTAGACTTTGCATCTTTTTTACCAATAGAAAATGCTAGTGTATATATTCAAAACACGACCATAGGAACGGTAAGTAATTCTGATGGAAAGTTTGTGCTGTCTGTACCTCAAGAATATCAAAATGACACACTAGTGGTTTCCTCAATAGGATATAAAAGTTTTAAAACACCAGTAAAAGATTTTGATAATTCTTTAGAAATAATACTAGAGGAAGATGTGGCTTCGTTAAGCGAAGTGCTAATTGTAGCAGACAATAGACCAAAAACAGGAAATGAAATAGTGCTAAAAGCAATAGAAGAACTTCCTTATAATATGCCAGATTCTTCATATCTGCAAAAAGGCTTTTTAAGACATAAAGAAAGAAATAAGAAAGAGTTTAAATGGTTGGTTGAAAGCGCCATTACAATATACGATTCTGGATTTCAGTCTAATTCAGCCAAGAATTTAAAAGTTAATGTAGATCAGGTTCGTAAAAGTTATGATTTGCGCGATGTAGATAGTTTATTAACCTATACATCGTATTTAAAGAATACATCAAAAATAAGCATGAGATTATCTTCAAAAAACCTAAAAAGAGATACTATAAAAACCACATCTTTGGTTAAGGCTATAAAATGGAATGATACTAGGGTAAACGGACTTGAAAACTTATTTAAAGGAAAACTTAACCTACTGCGTAATGTACAAAATACCAAAGCGCTTTTTGGAGATGATATTCTAGAGAGACATCAGTTTAAGTTAGATACTGTTTTAATAGAGAATGATAGAAAGATTTATAAAATCAAAATAGAAGAAGGCAAGGACTTTGTAAATTTAGATACCAAAGGCATTTTTAATAATGGCTTTAAAGCAGAAGGTTGGCTGTATATTTATTGGGATACATTCGCTGTAAAAAAAATAGAGTATGAGCTTATCGCAGCATCAGACGCACAAAAGAGTAGAAGCAAAACCCTATTTGATACCTATGTAAATCATAAACTTACCATCAGTTATATGGAGTACCAAGATAAAATGTATCCAAACTACATTTATTATGAAACACCAAAACTGGTTAACGTAGGTTATAAACCAACAGGCAAAGAAGAAGACAAAGCTGTAAAGTATGATCGCGATGAACGTTATTACTATACAGTTCAAGAAATTCTTTTTACTGAGATAATAGAAGATCAAGATGAGGTGCAAAAAGCATTAAGTAAAACTTGGGATCCTGATATATTTGCTATAAAGCCTTATAATAAAGAGTTTTGGAGAAATTATAATATTCTGTTAGAGAGTGAAGAAGAAGAAAAAATGATTCAAGACCTAACAAAAAGATCATCTTTATTTAAAGGGTAAATTACTGTATTAAAAAAAGATTTTTTTTCGTTTGCCATAATAAAATTAGTTTTTATATTTGCGCACTGAAATTCTAAAAGAGAGGAGGTTAAGACACTATGTTAATAATACCAATTAAAGAAGGAGAAAATATAGATAGAGCGTTAAAGCGTTACAAAAGAAAGTTTGATAAAACTGGAACAAAACGTGCATTACAAAATCGTAAACAGTTTAACAAGCCATCTGTAGTACGTAGAGCTCAAATTCAAAAAGCACAGTACATTCAACATTTAAGAGATCAAGAAGAAATCTAAATCAATTAATTGTTACCAATATAAAATTCCTGCAAAAGCAGGAATTTTTTTATGCCCAAAAATCACATCTAAATAAAACTTTGTATTTTTATAAAATAAAGCTTTAATAACCTTAATATGTCTATAAAGTCTTTTTCAGATTATTTATTGTTAGAAAAAAAATACTCTAACCTCACAGTAAATGCTTATGAAAACGACTTAAAAGATTTTAAAGATTTTGTAGCATCACATTACGAGCAAGAAAATCTAGAAGCCATTAATTATTCTCAAATAAGAACATGGATTGTAGCATTGGTTGAAAAATCAATAACCAATAGAAGTATAAACAGAAAAGTATCAGCTCTAAATTCATATTACAAATTCCTTCTTAGAATAGGAGCTGTAGAAGCAAATCCATTAGCAAAGCATAAAGCTTTAAAAACAAGTAAAAAAATACAAGTACCATTTTCAGAAACAGAAGTTGCAACAGTATTAGACAAGCTACATTATCAAGATGACTTTGAAGGTATCAGAAACAGGCTTATTATAGAACTCTTTTACTCAACAGGAATAAGACGCATAGAACTCGTTAATTTGAAATTAAGCGATTTAGACTTGCCTAACAAAACGTTAAAAGTTTTAGGAAAAAGAAACAAGGAGCGTTTAGTACCTTTATTAGATTCTGTTATACAAACCATTCATAAATATATAGATACAAGAAAAACCCTAGAAAACATTCAAGAAAACACCCATTTGTTTTTAACAAAAAAAGGCGTTAAAATTTATGAAACACTTGTTTACCGTATAATAAATGAGTATTTTAGTATAGCATCAACAAAGGTAAAAAAGAGTCCGCATATATTGAGACATTCATTTGCGACTCATTTATTAAACCAAGGTGCAGATTTAAATGCTGTAAAAGAATTATTAGGTCATTCAAGTTTAGCGGCTACTCAAATCTATACACATAATAGTATAGCAGAACTTAAAAAAGTATACCTAAACGCACACCCGCGTAGTGATAAATAATAACAGCAAAGACTTATTGTTTAATAATAAAATATGAAGAGTATGAAAGTAAACACGCAATCAGTCAATTTTGTTGCCGATAAAAAATTGATAGACTTTGTTCAAAAGAAAATGGATAAATTAGATTTGTTTTATGATAAAGTTATTCAGTCAGATGTTTATTTAAAAGTAGAGAACACAAGCGATAAAGAAAACAAAATCTTTGAAGCTAGAGTTAGTGTGCCAGGAGATAGCTTTGTAGTAAAAAAGCAATGTAAATCATTTGAAGAAGGTACAGATGCAGCTGTGGCCTCTCTTGAACGACAGCTAAAAAAGCGAAAAGAAAAATTAAGATCATATTTATGATAAAATTATTCAAAAAATGTTTTGAATAAGAAAATAAATATATACATTTGCAGTCCGTTAGAAATAGCGGGCTTTTTTTTAGTTAAAAAAGTAACTTAAAAGCCGATGTAGCTCAGCTGGCTAGAGCAGCTGATTTGTAATCAGCAGGTCGTGGGTTCGAGTCCCTCCATCGGCTCTTAAATAAAAGAAAGTGTTGTGTTGATATCGCAACATAAAGTTCTTTAAGGTAATGACTTTTTAAAATATTGGGGAGATACTCAAGCGGCCAACGAGGACAGACTGTAAATCTGTTGTTTTTTAACTTCGCAGGTTCGAATCCTGCTCTCCCCACTTTTTAAAAAAAAATAGGATTATTAAATAATTGCGGGAGTAGCTCAGTTGGTAGAGCGTCAGCCTTCCAAGCTGAATGTCGCCGGTTCGAACCCGGTCTCCCGCTCTTTTTTTAAGCCGGTGTAGCTCAGGGGTAGAGCGTTTCCTTGGTAAGGAAGAGGTCACGGGTTCAAATCCCGTCATTGGCTCAATAAAAAAAATAAAAAATTAGAATACACTAATATTATATAACTAAGATTAAATTATTAAAACATGGCAAAGGCAACTTTCGATCGTTCAAAACCACACTTAAATATTGGTACAATTGGACACGTAGATCACGGTAAGACAACTTTAACTGCTGCTATTACTAAAGTATTAGCTGATGCAGGTTTATCAGAAGCTAGAGATTTCGATACTATCGATAACGCTCCAGAAGAAAAAGAAAGAGGTATTACAATTAATACATCTCACGTAGAATATCAAACAGCAAATCGTCACTATGCTCACGTTGACTGTCCAGGTCACGCCGATTACGTAAAGAACATGGTAACTGGTGCTGCTCAAATGGATGGAGCTATATTAGTGGTTGCTGCTACTGATGGGCCAATGCCACAAACTCGTGAGCACATCTTATTAGGTCGTCAGGTAGGTATTCCTCGTATCGTTGTTTTCTTAAACAAAGTTGATATGGTTGACGATGAAGAGCTTTTAGAGTTAGTTGATATGGAAGTTAGAGATTTATTAAACTTCTATGAGTATGATGGTGATAACGGACCTGTTATTTCTGGTTCAGCTTTAGGTGCACTTAACGGTGAGCAAAAATGGGTTGATACTGTAATGGAATTAATGGAAGCTGTTGATAACTGGATTGAAGAGCCACAACGTGAAGTTGATAAAGATTTCTTAATGCCGATAGAAGATGTTTTTTCTATTACTGGTCGTGGTACTGTAGCAACTGGTCGTATAGAAACTGGTATTGCTAACACAGGAGATCCTGTAGAGATTATTGGTATGGGTGCTGAAAAGTTAACTTCTACTATTACAGGTATCGAAATGTTCCGTCAAATCCTTGATAGAGGTGAGGCAGGAGATAACGCAGGTATCTTATTAAGAGGTATTGAGAAAACTCAAATCTCAAGAGGTATGGTTATAACTAAGCCAGGATCTGTAACACCACACAAAAACTTCAAAGCAGAGGTTTATATCCTTAAGAAAGAAGAAGGTGGTCGTCACACTCCATTCCACAATAACTACCGTCCACAGTTCTACGTACGTACAACTGACGTAACTGGAAACATCGCGCTTCCTGATGGAGTTGAAATGGTAATGCCTGGAGATAACTTAACTATTACTGTAGAGTTAATCCAACCTATTGCAATGAATGTTGGTCTTCGTTTCGCTATCCGTGAAGGAGGAAGAACTGTTGGAGCAGGTCAGGTAACTGAAATTTTAGACTAATACAGTTTAACAAATATAAAAGTTGAGGTATTTCGATTTTTCGAAATACCTTGACTTGTATTTACGGGTTTAGCTCAGTTGGTAGAGCACTGGTCTCCAAAACCAGGTGTCGGGAGTTCGAGTCTCTCAACCCGTGCAATTATAGTGTACAAGCTCGTTGTTTTATTTTTTATAATTAATGAAAAACAGCATTGAGTTTGCTTAAAATAAATAGTAAAATGGCTGGAATTATAAACTACATAAAAGAATCATTTGAAGAGCTTAAAAATAATGTGAGTTGGCCAACATGGGCTGAAGCACAAAGTTTAACAGTTTTAGTAGCTGTCTTTTCTATTGTTTTTTCATTAGCAATTTGGGGAGTAGATACAGTGTTTAGTAAAATTGTAGGATTTTACTTTGAATGGATTAACGGTTAAATAAAGATTTATGTCTGAAGTGAGCGAGAAAAAATGGTATGTAGTTAGGGCTGTAAGTGGTCAGGAAAATAAAATTAAAGCCTATATAGAAAGTGAAATTTCACGTTTAGGTCTTGAAGATTATGTAGATCAAGTATTAGTTCCTACAGAGAAAGTAGTTCAGATTCGTAATGGGAAAAAGGTAAACAAAGAAAAAGTTTATTTTCCAGGTTACATTATGATTCAAGCAAATTTAACAGGAGAAATTCCACATATAATTAAATCTGTTACCAATGTAATAGGTTTTTTAGGAGAAACAAAAGGAGGAGATCCTGTGCCTTTAAGACAGTCTGAAGTAAACAGAATGTTAGGTAAAGTAGATGAGTTAACTGTTGAAGCAGATACAAATGTTGCAATACCTTACAAAGTAGGAGAGACTGTTAAGGTTATCGATGGACCATTCAATGGATTTGATGGTACTATCGAAAAAATAAATGAAGAAAAGCGTAAGCTAGAAGTAATGGTAAAAATATTTGGAAGAAAAACACCATTAGAGTTAAGCTATATGCAAGTAGAAAAAGTATAATAATTGTTACATATATAATAGATACATTTATTTGCTTCCAAAAATTAAATGATATCAAATTAAATTATTAAAAATGGCAAAAGAGTTAAGTAAAGTAGTTAAACTACAAGTTAGGGGAGGTGCAGCGAATCCGTCGCCACCGGTTGGACCCGCTTTAGGTGCCGCTGGAGTTAATATCATGGAGTTCTGTAAGCAGTTTAATGCAAGAACTCAAGATAAAGCTGGTAAAGTATTACCAGTGGTGATTTCTGTTTACAAAGACAAATCATTTGACTTTGTAATCAAAACACCTCCTGCAGCTGTACAATTATTAGAAGCGGCCAAGGTAAAAAAAGGATCAGGTGAACCTCATATTAAAAAAGTAGCTAAAGTTTCTTGGGATCAGATTAGAACCATAGCAGAGGACAAAATGCAAGATTTAAATGCATTTACAGTAGAAGCAGCAATGACAATGATTGCTGGAACAGCAAGATCTATGGGTATAACTGTAAAAGGAGGCACAGCCCCTAATTAATCTAAAAAATTTTTGAAATGGCAAGATTAACAAGAAAACAAAAAGAAGCTGCTGCTAAAATAGAAAAAGGAAGACTTTATTCTATAGCCGAAGCCTCTACTTTAGTTAAAGAAATAACCAATACTAAATTTGATGCTTCTGTAGATATCGCAGTACGTTTAGGAGTAGATCCTAGAAAAGCAAATCAAATGGTAAGAGGTGTAGTAACATTACCTCATGGTACTGGTAAAGACGTAAAAGTTTTAGCATTAGTAACACCAGATAAAGAAGCAGAAGCAAAAGAAGCTGGTGCAGATTACGTAGGATTAGACGAATACCTTGACAAAATTAAAGGTGGATGGACAGATGTTGACGTAATTGTAACTATGCCTAGTGTAATGGGTAAATTAGGTCCTTTAGGACGTGTATTAGGTCCTCGTGGTTTAATGCCTAACCCAAAAACAGGTACTGTAACTATGGATGTTGCAAAAGCTGTTAGCGATGTTAAAGCTGGTAAAATTGACTTTAAAGTTGATAAAACAGGAATCGTTCACGCCTCAATTGGAAAAGCATCTTTTACAGCTGATAAAATTGAAGGTAATGCTAACGAATTATTACAAACATTAATTAAACTTAAACCAACTGCAGCTAAAGGAACTTATGTAAAGAGTATCTTTATCTCTAGTACAATGAGTCCTAGTGTAGCTGTTGATCCTAAAATCGGTTAAGTAGCTTAAAACTTTAATTATGACAAGAGAAGAAAAATCACAAGTAATCGAAGACTTAACTGCACAATTAGCCGATAATGCAAATATCTATTTAGCTGATATTTCAGGGTTAAATGCAACAGATACTTCAAACTTACGTCGTGCTTGCTTTAAAGCAAACGTACAATTAGCAGTAGTAAAAAATACCTTGCTTGCAAAAGCAATGGAAGCATCAGAAAAAGATTTCGGAGACCTTCCTACAACATTAAAAGGAAACACCTCTGTATTATATTCTGAAACAGGTAATGCTCCAGCCAAAGTAATTAAAAACTTCCGTAAAAAATCAGAAAAGCCACTTTTAAAAGGTGCTTTTATTGAGGAAGCAATTTACATAGGAGATCAACAACTAGACGCTTTAGTTGAAATTAAATCTAAAGAAGAAGTTATTGGAGATATCATTGGATTATTACAATCACCAGCTAAAAACGTTATTTCAGCGTTACAATCTAGCGGTGGTAAGCTTGCAGGTATTATTAAAACATTATCCGAAAAAGAAGGATAATCATAAATTAGTACGCACTTTATTTACATTATATTAAAATTAAAAATTTATTAAAACGATAGAAAAATGGCAGATTTAAAAGATTTCGCAGAACAATTAGTTAACTTAACAGTAAAAGAAGTAAACGAGTTAGCTACTATTTTAAAAGATGAGTATGGTATCGAGCCTGCTGCTGCTGCAGTAGCTGTTGCTGCTGGCCCAGCTGGTGGTGGAGAAGCTGCTGAAGAAAAATCAGAATTTGATGTTATCCTTAAAGCCGCTGGTGGTTCTAAATTAGCAGTTGTAAAATTAGTTAAAGAATTAACTGGTTTAGGTCTTAAAGAAGCTAAAGAATTAGTTGATGGTGCACCAAGCCCAATCAAAGAAGGAGTTTCTAAAGACGAAGCTGAAGGATTAAAATCTTCATTAGAAGAAGCTGGAGCAGAAGTTGAGCTTAAGTAAGCTTAACCACTCAAAATTATAACGGTTTAGGTCTAAAGCAAAACGCTTTTAGACCTAGACCATTTTGCGTATATAATCGCAAGGTATTACGCACACACAATTTTTTTTAATCAAAATTCCGTCCATTGATGTTAGCAAAACAAGCTGAAAGATTAAATTTCTCTTCTATTATCAATAGAACCGAATATCCAGACTTTATGGATATTCAGATCAAATCCTTCCAGGATTTTTTCCAGCTAGAAACAAAATCTGAAGAAAGAGGGAATGAAGGGCTTTACAATACCTTCATGGAGAACTTCCCAATAACAGACACACGTAATCAATTTGTTTTAGAATTTTTAGATTACTTTATTGACCCACCAAGATATACCATAGAAGAGTGTATAGAAAGAGGACTTACTTATAGCGTACCGCTTAAGGCAAGACTAAAATTGTACTGTACAGACCCTGAACATGAAGATTTTGAAACCATTGTTCAAGATGTGTATTTAGGAACAATCCCTTACATGACTCCTAGTGGTACTTTTGTAATTAATGGAGCAGAGCGTGTAGTTGTTTCTCAATTACACCGTTCACCAGGTGTGTTCTTTGGTCAATCATTCCATGCAAATGGAACCAAATTATACTCTGCCAGAGTTATACCTTTTAAAGGATCTTGGATTGAATTCGCAACAGACATTAATAGTGTTATGTATGCGTATATCGATCGTAAGAAAAAATTACCTGTAACAACATTATTCAGAGCCATTGGTTTTGAACGTGATAAAGATATCCTTGAAATATTTGACCTTGCTGAAGAAGTTAAAGTGTCAAAATCAGGATTAAAGAAAGTTTTAGGACGTAAGCTTGCTGCTCGTGTTTTAAATACATGGCATGAAGACTTCGTTGATGAAGATACAGGAGAAGTAGTATCCATAGAGCGTAACGAGATTGTGCTTGATCGTGATACTATTTTAGATAAAGACAATATCGAAGAAATCCTTGAAACTAACGTGAAAACTATTCTTTTACATAAAGAAAGTGCACAACAAGGAGACTACGCCATTATACATAATACACTTCAAAAGGATCCAACAAACTCCGAAAAAGAAGCTGTAGAACATATTTATCGTCAATTACGTAATGCTGAGCCGCCAGATGAAGAAACTGCTCGTGGTATTATAGACAAATTATTCTTCTCTGACCAACGTTACTCTTTAGGTGAAGTAGGTCGTTACAGAATGAACAAAAAATTAGGTCTTGATATAGGTATGGATAAGCAAGTGCTTACCAAAGAAGATATCATTACCATCATAAAATATTTAATTGAGCTTATCAACTCTAAAGCAGAGATTGATGATATAGATCACTTATCTAACCGTCGTGTACGTACAGTAGGAGAACAATTATCATCTCAATTTGGTGTTGGTTTAGCACGTATGGCACGTACTATTCGCGAGCGTATGAACGTTCGTGATAACGAAGTATTTACACCTATAGATTTGATTAATGCTAAAACATTATCATCTGTAATTAACTCGTTTTTTGGTACAAACCAGCTTTCTCAATTTATGGATCAAACCAATCCACTTGCTGAAATCACGCACAAGCGTCGTTTATCAGCATTAGGACCAGGAGGTTTATCACGTGAAAGAGCAGGATTTGAGGTACGTGACGTTCACTATACTCATTACGGTCGTTTATGTCCTATTGAAACACCAGAAGGACCAAACATTGGTTTAATATCATCTTTATCTGTATATGCAAAAGTGAATTCAATGGGATTCATTGAAACACCATATAGAAAAGTAGAAAATGGTGTTGTAGACATAAAAGGAGAGCCAATATATTTAAGTGCTGAAGAAGAAGAAGAAAAGTTAATCGCGCAAGCAACTGTAAAAGTTGATGATGATGGAAAAATCCTTCACGACAAAGTAATTGCTCGTATGGAAGGTGATTTCCCTGTAATCGATCCTACACAAGTAAATTATACTGATGTAGCGCCAAACCAAATATCATCTATTTCAGCTTCTTTAATTCCTTTCCTAGAGCATGATGATGCCAACCGTGCATTAATGGGATCTAACATGATGCGTCAAGCCGTACCATTATTAAGACCTCAAGCTCCAATTGTAGGAACAGGATTAGAAAGACAAGTAGCATCAGATTCTCGTGTATTAATTAATGCAGAAGGTAATGGTGTTGTAGAGTATGTAGATGCAAACGAGATTGTTATTAAATACGATAGAACTGAAGATGAAGCAAAAGTAAGTTTTGATAGCGATACAAAAACATACCCACTTGTTAAGTTTAGAAAAACAAACCAAGGTACATCAATTAACCTTAAACCTATCGTTGTAAAAGGAGATAAGGTTAAAAAAGGACAAGTACTTTGTCAAGGTTATGCTACTGAAAACGGTGAGTTAGCTTTAGGTAGAAATATGAAAGTAGCCTTCATGCCTTGGAAAGGGTATAACTTTGAGGATGCGATTGTAATTTCTGAAAAAGTAGTACGTGAAGATATCTTTACATCAATTCATATTGATGAATATTCTCTAGAAGTACGTGATACAAAATTAGGTAACGAAGAGTTAACAAATGATATTCCTAACGTTTCTGAAGAAGCAACAAAAGATCTTGATGAAAACGGAATGATTCGCGTTGGAGCTGAAGTTAAGCCAGGTGATATCCTAATAGGGAAAATAACACCAAAAGGTGAGAGCGATCCAACTCCTGAAGAAAAATTATTACGTGCCATCTTTGGAGATAAAGCCGGTGATGTAAAAGATGCTTCATTAAAAGCATCTCCATCATTAAACGGTGTTGTTATTGATAAAAAACTTTTTGCTCGTGCTATTAAAGATAAGCGTAAAAGAGCTAAAGATAAAGAAGATATAACACAACTAGAAGGTATCTACAACAGAAAATTTGAAGACTTAAAAGCTGTTTTAGTTGAAAAATTATTTGCCATTGTAAACGGTAAAACTGCTCAAGGTATCTTTAACGATTTAGGTGAAGAAGTTTTACCAAAAGGTAAAAAGTACACACTTAAAATGTTAAACGCTGTTGATGATTATACACATTTAACATCAGGTACTTGGACAACAGATGACTACACAAACAGTTTAGTAGCAGACTTAATCCATAACTACAAGATTAAAGAAAATGACTTACAAGGTTCATTAAGACGTGAGAAATTTACAATATCTGTAGGAGATGAATTACCAGCTGGTATTATCAAATTAGCAAAAGTATATATTGCTAAAAAGCGTAAACTTAAAGTAGGTGATAAAATGGCGGGTCGTCACGGTAACAAAGGTATTGTTGCACGTATAGTACGTCAAGAAGATATGCCATTCCTAGAAGACGGAACACCGGTTGATATAGTATTAAATCCACTAGGTGTACCATCTCGTATGAACATCGGACAGATTTATGAAACTGTTTTAGGTTGGGCTGGTCAAAAACTTAATCGTACATATGCGACACCTATTTTTGACGGAGCTAGTCTAGATCAAATTAATGAATTTACTGATGAAGCTGGAATTCCAAGATTCGGTCATACCTATTTATATGATGGTGGAACAGGAGATCGTTTTGATCAACCAGCAACAGTAGGTGTTATTTACATGTTGAAATTAGGTCACATGGTAGATGACAAAATGCACGCACGTTCTATAGGACCTTACTCATTAATAACACAACAACCTCTTGGTGGTAAAGCACAATTTGGTGGTCAGCGTTTTGGTGAGATGGAAGTTTGGGCACTTGAAGCATATGGTGCATCAAGTACTTTAAGAGAAATATTGACAGTAAAATCTGATGATGTTATTGGTAGAGCAAAAACTTACGAAAGTATCGTTAAAGGTGAGCCAATGCCAGAACCTGGATTACCAGAATCTTTCAACGTATTAATGCACGAATTGAAAGGTTTAGGACTAGACATTAGATTAGAGGAATAATATACAGCACATGGTTTAGAAATAAACCATGTGCATCAAGTTTACAAATAATTCGATATCACCATATATTATGGCAAGAAAACAAGATAAGAATACAGTACAGAGATTTAACAAAATCTCAATTGGTTTAGCATCACCAGAATCTATTTTAGCAGAATCTCGCGGTGAAGTTTTAAAACCAGAAACTATCAATTATCGAACACATAAACCAGAACGAGATGGTTTATTCTGTGAGCGTATTTTTGGTCCTGTAAAGGATTACGAATGTGCTTGTGGTAAATATAAACGTATACGATACAAAGGTATTGTATGTGACCGTTGTGGTGTTGAAGTAACAGAAAAGAAAGTACGTCGTGACCGTGTAGGACACATTAATTTAGTTGTTCCTGTAGCACACATTTGGTACTTCCGTTCGTTACCAAACAAAATAGGATACTTATTAGGATTACCGTCTAAAAAATTAGACATGATCATTTACTACGAGCGTTATGTAGTAATTCAGCCAGGTATCGCTAATAATGCTGAAGGAGAACCATTACAAAAAATGGACTTCTTAACAGAAGAAGAATACTTAAATATTTTAGAAACACTTCCTCAAGATAACCAATATCTTGAAGATACAGACCCTAACAAGTTCATCGCTAAAATGGGTGCAGAGTGTTTAATAGAATTATTATCAAGAATAGATTTAGACAGCTTATCATTTGAGTTACGTCATAAAGCAAATACTGAAACGTCAAAACAACGTAAAACAGAAGCTTTAAAGCGTTTACAAGTAGTAGAAGCTTTACGTGAATCTAACGAAAACAGAGAAAATCGTCCTGAATGGATGATTATGAAAGTTATTCCAATCATTCCACCAGAATTACGTCCATTAGTACCACTAGATGGAGGTCGTTTTGCTACGTCTGATTTAAATGACCTTTATCGTCGTGTAATTATCAGAAACAACCGTTTAAAGCGTTTAGTAGAGATAAAAGCACCAGAAGTAATTTTACGTAATGAAAAACGTATGTTACAAGAATCTGTAGATTCATTATTTGATAACACACGTAAGTCTTCAGCTGTAAAAACTGATTCTAACAGACCATTAAAATCATTATCAGATTCATTAAAAGGTAAGCAAGGACGTTTCCGTCAAAACTTACTTGGTAAGCGTGTTGATTATTCTGCACGTTCTGTAATTGTTGTAGGTCCTGAATTAAAATTATACGAATGTGGATTGCCTAAAAACATGGCAGCAGAGTTATACAAACCTTTTGTAATTAGAAAATTAATTGAAAGAGGTATTGTAAAAACTGTAAAATCTGCAAAGAAAATTATAGATAAAAGAGAGCCTGTAGTTTGGGATATTCTGGAAAACGTTCTTAAAGGACATCCAGTATTACTAAACCGTGCTCCTACATTACACAGATTGGGTATTCAAGCTTTCCAACCAAAATTAATAGAAGGAAAAGCAATCCAATTACACCCATTAGTTACTACGGCATTTAACGCCGATTTTGATGGTGACCAAATGGCGGTACATTTACCTCTAGGACCAGAAGCTATATTAGAAGCACAACTTTTAATGTTAGCATCTCATAACATATTAAACCCTGCTAATGGTTCGCCAGTAGCCGTACCTTCTCAAGATATGGTACTTGGTTTATATTATATGACTAAAGAGCGTAAATCTACTGATGAAGTAAAAATTAAAGGAGAAGGTTTAACATTCTATTCTTCAGAAGAAGTAGTAATTGCTTACAATGAAGGACGTGTAGACCTTAATGCCGCTATAAAAGTAAGAACTTTTGATTTTAATGAAGAAGAAAAATTAGTTCTTCAAATCATAGATACAACTGTAGGACGTGTATTATTTAATGAAAAAGTACCTCATGCAGCTGGTTATATCAACGAAGTACTTACTAAAAAATCATTAAGAAATATCATTGGTGATATTCTAAAAGTTACTAGCGTTCCTGAAACAGCAGCGTTTTTAGATGAAATAAAAACTTTAGGATATAACTTTGCATTCCAAGGTGGTTTATCATTTAGTTTAGGTGATATTATTATACCACCAGAAAAGCAGTCAATGATAGATAGCGCCAATGTAAAAGTAGATGGCATTATGGCTAACTACAACATGGGACTTATCACTAATAATGAACGTTACAATCAGGTAATTGATATTTGGACATCTACCAATGCCGAATTAACTGAATTGTCTATGAAGCGTATTCGTGAAGACCAACAAGGATTTAACTCGGTATATATGATGCTTGATTCTGGAGCTCGTGGATCTAAAGAACAGATTCGTCAGCTTACAGGTATGCGTGGATTAATGGCAAAACCGAAAAAATCAAATGCCGGTGGTGGAGAAATTATTGAAAACCCAATTCTTTCTAACTTTAAAGAAGGACTTTCAATTTTAGAATACTTTATCTCAACTCACGGTGCTCGTAAAGGTCTTGCCGATACGGCTCTTAAAACAGCAGATGCTGGTTACTTAACACGTCGTCTTGTAGATGTATCTCAAGATGTTATTGTAAATAGTGAAGATTGTGGTACTTTAAGAGGTGTTGAAGTAACAGCTTTAAAGAAAAACGATGAAGTTGTAGAAAGTTTACAAGAGCGTATTGTAGGTCGTATTTCATTAAACGATGTATTTGATCCTCTTACTGACGAGTTATTAGTTGGAACAAGTGAACTTATTACTGAAGATATTGCAAAAGCTATAGGAAACTCTCCAATAGAATCTGTAGAAGTACGTTCTCCATTAAGTTGTGAAGCTAAAAAAGGTATTTGTGCTAAATGTTACGGTCGTAACCTAGCAACAGGTAAAATGGTACAACGAGGTGAAGCAGTTGGTGTTGTTGCAGCACAATCAATTGGAGAACCAGGAACACAGTTAACATTACGTACATTCCACGTAGGAGGTATTGCAGGAAACATTTCTGAGGATAACAAGTTAGTTGTTAAATTTGATGGTGTTGCTGAAATTGATGACCTTAAAACTGTAAAAGGAGAAGATGGAGAAGGAAACACTGTAGATATAGTAATATCTCGTACATCAGAATTAAAACTTGTAGACAAGAAAACAGGTATTGTGTTAAGTACAAACAACATTCCTTACGGATCTACAATTTTTGTTAAAAACGGAGATACTCTTAAAAAAGGAGATACAGTTTGTCAATGGGATCCATATAATGGTGTAATTATTTCAGAATTTGCTGGTAAAGTAAAATATGAAAACATTGAGCAAGGTGTAACTTACCAAGTTGAAATAGATGAACAAACAGGATTCCAAGAAAAAGTAATTTCTGAATCTAGAAACAAAAAGTTAATCCCAACGCTTCATATTGAAGACTCTAACGGAGAAACGATTCGCTCATACAACTTACCAGTAGGAGCTCACTTAATGATTGACGACGGAGATAAAATTAAAGTTGGTAAAATTTTAGTAAAAATACCTCGTAAATCAGCAAAAGCAGGTGATATTACCGGTGGTCTTCCACGTGTAACAGAATTATTTGAAGCGCGTAACCCATCAAACCCAGCTGTAGTAAGTGCAATAGATGGTGTTGTATCATTTGGTAAAATAAAGAGAGGTAACCGTGAGATTATTGTAGAATCTAAATTAGGTGATATTAAGAAATACCTAGTGAAATTATCAAATCAAATTCTTGTTCAAGAAAATGACTTTGTAAAAGCTGGTATGCCTTTATCAGATGGTTCTATAACTCCAAACGATATCTTAAATATCAAAGGACCTTCTGCTGTACAACAATACTTAGTAAATGAAGTACAAGAAGTTTACCGATTACAAGGTGTGAAAATTAATGATAAGCACTTTGAAGTTGTTGTAAGACAGATGATGCGTAAAGTAAGAATCATTGATTCTGGAGACACAATTTTCCTAGAAGATCAGTTAATTCATAAATCAGACTTTATAGAAGAGAATGATGAAATCTTCGGAATGAAAGTTGTTGAAGATGCAGGAGACTCTGCTACATTAAAAGCAGGTCAAATTATCTCTCCACGTGAATTAAGAGATGAAAACTCATTATTACGTAGAGAAGATAAGCAATTGGTTGTAGCAAGAGATGCTAGACCAGCAACAGCAACTCCAATACTTCAAGGTATTACAAGAGCGTCATTACAAACTAAATCATTTATATCAGCGGCATCGTTCCAAGAAACTACAAAGGTTCTTAACGAAGCAGCAGTAAATGGTAAAGTAGATTCTCTAGAAGGACTTAAAGAAAATGTAATTGTAGGTCATAGAATTCCAGCTGGAACTGGTATGAGAGCTTATGAAAACATTATCGTTGGTTCTAAAGAAGAATTTGATGAAATGATGCAAGCAAAGCAAGAAGTTAATTATAATTAAAAAGTATTCCCGCTGTAAAGCGGGATTCTTTTTTAATAAAGTATTTTTATTATGGCTGATGACAATAAAAAAAAACAAGGACAAATTAATATAGAACTTGATGAGAAGGTAGCAGAAGGAATATATTCTAACCTTGCAATAATCAATCATTCTGTATCAGAGTTTGTTGTAGATTTTGTAAGTATTATGCCTGGAACTCCAAAAAGTAAAGTAAAATCTAGAATTATATTAACGCCACAACATGCTAAACGATTACTAAAAGCATTGGCAGATAATGTTAATAGGTTTGAAAATGCACACGGAGAGATTAAAGATTATGAGCAACCACCAATTCCTCTTAATTTTGGTCCTACAGGAGAAGCCTAATATTTTAAAAAATTAAAAAATCCCTTTAAGATTATTTTCTTAAAGGGATTTTTTATTATTAGAGCTTATAGCTTATTACTATTAAAACTAGCTAGCTTTCTTTTTATTTAAGCAATATTGTAATGCACCAGAAGGACATTTTTTTACTTGCTTAATTATTTTTTTTGTAGACGCACCTTCAAGATTTATCCAAGGAATTACAGACTCCCTAAACACATTTGAAAGTTCTTTAGCACAGCGTGTTGCATTTATGCACACATTTGGTTTGTAGGTAACAGTAATATCATCGTTACTGAAAACATTATTGTTTATTTCCATAAGCGATTTGATTTGGGGATATTGTTATGAAATGTCGTTTAAATGTATTAAATAATCGATTAAAAACAAAATTTATTTGAATTCTGATGTAAAATGGAATTTTATACTTGGATATTTTTGCTGTGTCATTTGTAATGAGAATGCTGAATCAGCTAGGAAAACCAATTGATTATGCTTGTCTTTGGCAAGAAAACGTTGTTTAACTCTTAAAAACTCTTTGTATTCCTCGTTTTTTTCATCTTCAGGGTCAACCCAACATGCTTTAAAAACATTTAAGTTTTCATAGGTACATTTTGCTCCGTATTCGTGCTCAAGCCTATATTGAATAACTTCATATTGAAGAGCTCCAACAGTTCCTATAACTTTTCGTCCGTTAAGTTCTAATGTAAATAACTGTGCAACACCTTCATCCATTAACTGGTCTATACCTTTGTATAGTTGTTTTGATTTTAATGGGTCAGCATTGTTAATGTATCTAAAATGTTCAGGAGAAAAACTAGGAATACCTTTGTAGTTTATAGCTTCTCCTTCGGTAAGAGTATCTCCAATTTTAAAGTTTCCAGTATCATGTAAACCTACAATATCACCTGGATAAGATACATCTACGATTTCTTTTTTTTCCGCAAAAAAAGCATTTGGACTAGAAAATTTCAGTTTTTTATTATTTCTAACATGAAGGTATGGTTTATTACGTTCAAATTTTCCTGAAACAATTTTTATAAAGGCTAATCTATCTCTGTGGTTTGGATCCATGTTGGCATGTATTTTAAATACAAAGCCCGTAAATTTATTTTCATCAGGTTTAACCAAACGCTCTTCACTTTGTTTTGGTCTAGGTTTTGGCGCAATGTCAACAAAACAGTCTAGTAGTTCACGAACACCAAAATTATTCAAGGCAGAGCCGAAAAATACAGGTTGTTGCTGTCCATTTAAGTATGTGTCTTTATCGAAAGTAGGATATATACCTTCAACTAATTCAATTTCTTCTCTTAAAGTATTTGCTGCTTTTTCTCCAACTAATTCATTAAGTTTTTCAGAAGCTAAATCAGATATTTCTATAGTCTCTTCAATGTTTTTTCTACTATCTCCACTAAAAAGGTTCACATTTTTTTCCCAAAGATTGTAGATACCTTTAAAGTCGTAACCCATTCCTATAGGAAAGCTTAATGGAACAACACTTAATCCAAGTTTTTGCTCAACTTCATCAAGTAAATCAAAAGCATCTTTTCCTTCTCGATCTAGTTTGTTTATGAACACAATCATAGGTATATTTCGCATTCTACATACTTCTACAAGTTTTTCAGTTTGCTCCTCAACACCTTTTGCTACATCAATTACAACAATAACACTATCAACAGCAGTGAGTGTTCTGAATGTATCTTCGGCAAAATCTTTATGTCCAGGTGTATCAAGAATATTAATTTTGATTCCATTATATTCAAAAGCTAATACAGAAGTTGCTACAGATATACCTCTTTGGCGTTCAATTTCCATAAAGTCACTTGTAGCACCTTTTTTTATCTTATTGCTTTTTACAGCACCAGCCTCTTGAATTGCACCACCAAAAAGAAGTAGTTTTTCTGTTAAAGTTGTTTTACCAGCATCGGGATGCGATATAATACCAAAAGTTCTTCGTCTATTTATTTCCTTGTTAAAACTCATAATTATCCGTAAAAATAGGTTGCAAATATACTATTAAGTATGATTGGAGATAAACTTTTATAGAATAAGTTGGTTTATGTTAAAATGTTAATTTTTTAGTAAAGTTTAGCTAGCTCAAAACTTTAAAATTCTTCCCCTAAAAAATAATTTATAGCTAAATACATTTTCTGTTTTTTCAAAGATTTTTCTTTGAAGCTATTACGATTATATAGATGCAAGACAGATTTATTTAAAAGTTGTAGATAATGGATACCGCTCTGCTGAAATTTATAGAAAACTAGGAGATACATACTATTTTAATAGTGAATACTCTGGCGCAGCTAAATGGTATTATAACTTAATAAATGAGTTTCCTTCTGACGCTGTTATAACAGATTATTTTAGGGCAGCACAATGTCTTAAAAGTATTGGAGAGCAAGATGAAGCAAATAAGTTAATGGATGTATATAAATCAAAAGGCGGAAAAGCCATTGCTATAGAAACCTATAAAAATATCGCAGACACATTATTTGAAAAAGGTGTTCAGGATAAACTATTTGAGATTGAAAAAATAGGAGTGAATACAGAATATTCAGATTTTGGACCTGCATTTTATGGAGGCCATATCGTTTTTACATCAAGTGATGAATCTATAAAAAACTTTGAAAACCAATCTGCAGACTTATCAGGTTGGGATAATCAACCGTTTTTAGATTTATATCAAGCTACAGTTGATGACGAGCTAAATGTTGTAGATGCTGTAGCCTTAAAAGGTGATGTTAATTCAGAATATCACGAGTCTACAACAGTATTTACTAAAGATGGCAACACTATGTATTTTACTAGAAACAATTTTATAAATGGTAAGAAAGGTCGAGATAAAGACCATGTTGTGAAGCTTAAAATATATAAAGCCACAAAAAGTGGAGATCGTTGGGAAAATGTAAAAGAGTTACCTTTTAATAGTGATAGTTATTCAATAGGGCATCCTGCATTAAATCCAGAAGAAGACAGACTTTATTTTGCTTCAGATATGCCAGGAACATTAGGAATGTCAGACTTATGGTATGTAGATATTCTGGGTGATGATATTTATACAAAACCAGTTAATTTAGGAGATACAATTAACACCCTTGCCAGAGAGACGTTCCCGTTTATTAGCTCTGAAAAAAACCTGTATTTCTCTAGTGATGGACATGCAGGTATGGGAGGTTTAGCTATCTATGTTACTAAAATAACAAATGAAGGTTTTGAAGAAATAGCCACATTTGGAGAACCCATAAATAGCTTGAAAGATGATTTTAGTTTCATTATAAAAGAAGGAAGAATAGGGTATTTTGCATCAAATAGAGATGGAGAAGAAGGTAGTAAAAGTGACGATATTTATCAAATATGGGAACGATGTGAGATTACTATACAAGGTCCAATCAAAGATGAAGTTACAGGCGATGTAATTCCAAATGCCGAGGTCACTTTGCTGGATAGTAGCAACAATGAAATAGATAAGTTAGTAGTTGGTGAAGATGCCGTGTTTTCTTTTAAGTTAGACTGCGATCAGCAATATATTATAAGAGCTAAAAAAGAAGGTTACAACCCTAGGAAGAAATAATAGAAACACCTAAAAACCCAAAAGCCATAGAAATGCCTATAGTTTTAAATATGCCTATGACTTTAAAATCTACAGATCCTTGTCCTCCAGATGATTTAGGATGTCGATTAACATTACAACCAATTTATTTTGATTATGATAAATCAGACATACGCCCAGATGCTGAAATAGAATTAGCTAAAATATTGGTAGCATTAAACGAGTATCCAAAACTAAAAATACACATCGAGTCTCATACAGATTCAAGAGGAAGAGATGCATATAATTTAAAATTATCTGAACGTAGAGCACAATCTACATTGCAGTGGTTTTACGATAAAGGGGTAAGTAATAGTAGATTGTCCGCAAGAGGCTACGGAGAATCTCAATTAATAAACCAATGCGAAAATAGTGTAGAGTGTACAGAAGAAGAACATCAATTAAATCGTAGGTCGATGTTCATTATTCGGGAATAAGGTTAATAGCTTATTCTTTATTAATACCCTGTCTATTGTTTAGTCAGGGTATTATGTTTTAAAAAGTGATAGCTTTCATACCAAAAACCATTTGCTATTTTGTAAATTTGTTTATAGAAACAAGTAATAAAAATGCTTGTTTCTAATAATATGCTTTGTATATGTTGTATCGTCACAAGCAAAAAACCATTAATATATAAATGAAAGAAGAACAGGTTATTCTCGTTAATGAAAACGATGAGCAAATAGGATTAATGAACAAGATGGAAGCACATGAGAAAGCCTTGTTACATCGTGCATTTTCTGTATTTGTTTTCAATGAAAACAATGAGTTAATGTTACAACAGCGCGCAGCTCACAAATATCATTCTCCTAACTTATGGACAAATACATGTTGTAGTCATCAACGTGAAGACGAGAATAATATAGAAGCAGGAAAACGTCGTTTGCAAGAAGAAATGGGGTTTGTTACAGACTTAAAAGAAACAACTTCTTTTATCTATAAAGCGCCTTTTGATAATGGCCTAACAGAGCATGAGTATGATCATATTTTAATAGGATATTTTACAGGTGAGCCAGAAATAAACCCTGATGAAGTAGCTGCTTGGAAATGGATGTCTTTAGAAGAAGTAAAAGTAGATATTTCTTTGAATCCAAAGCAATATACGGCCTGGTTTAAAATTATTTTTGATAAATTTTATGAACATATAAATATTATTTAAAATGAGGGTAACTGTTAGTAGAAAAGCACATTTTAACGCAGCACATAGGCTATATAGAAAAGGTTGGACAGATGAGAAAAATGAAGCTGTATTTGGTAAATGTAGTAACCCAAACTATCATGGGCATAACTATGAGCTCATAGTTAGTGTTACCGGAAAGATAGATAATGAAACAGGGTTTGTGATAGATATGAAAACCCTTAAAGAGCTTATTAAAAGTGAAGTAGAAGATGCTTTTGATCATAAAAACTTAAACCTTGATGTTGCAGCTTTTAAAGACTTAAACCCAACAGCCGAAAATATAGCTGTTATCATTTACAACAAGTTAAAACCTAAACTAAAAAATGATTTAGATTTAGAAATAACACTTTATGAAACACCAAGAAACTTTGTAACCTATTCAGGGCAAAAATTATGAAAGAGACATTATACCCAATAAAGTTTACACCTATACTAAAAGACAAAATTTGGGGTGGAAATAAATTAAAGAATATTTTAAATAAAAACAGCAACTTACCTAATGTAGGAGAAAGCTGGGAAATTAGTGATGTTGAAGGAGATACTTCTATTGTTGCTAATGGCACTTTACAAGGTCAGTCTTTAAAGCACTTACTAGAATCGTATCAGTCTGACTTGATAGGAGAAAAAAACTATAAGATTTTTGGTGATAAATTTCCTTTACTAATAAAATTTATTGACGCAAAAGAAGATTTGTCAATTCAACTGCATCCTAATGATGAGTTAGCAAAAAAACGCCATAATTCTTTTGGTAAAACCGAAATGTGGTATGTGATGCAAGCTGATGACGATGCAAACTTGATAGTTGGGTTTAATCAAGAAATGGATGCAAAAACTTACTTACACCATTTAGAAAATAAAACTTTAACAAGCATCCTTAATTTTGATAAAGTAAAAGCAGGCGATACATATTTTATTGAAGTAGGTCGTGTTCATGCAATTGGGGCAGGAGTTATGCTAGCTGAAATACAACAAACAAGTGATATAACCTATCGTGTTTATGACTGGGATCGTGTTGATGATCAAGGAAATGCACGTGAGCTTCACAATGATTTAGCCATAGATGCTTTTGATTTTGATATGCCCGATAATTTTAGAGTAGCATACACAAAAGAGCAAAATGTTTCTAATGAAATGGTAAGCTGTCCTTATTTTACAACAAGCTATCTTGAAGTAACGCAAACACTTCATAAGGAAAATACGCATGATTCGTTTATGATTTATATGTGTGTGGAAGGCGAAGCAGAAATTATTACAGACCAAGCTTCTGAAGTTATAAAAAAAGGAGAAACTGCTTTAATGCCATCAGCAATAAAAACATTTACTATTAAGTCAGGCAATGCCAAGCTTCTTGAGGTTTATGTATAAAAAAAATCCCAAGTGAAACACTCGGGAATTTTACCTAACATGCAGTTTTATTGTCCTGAAAAGCACTCTCTTCTAAAGGAAATCCAAACAAAGCACTACAAATAGTTTCTTGGTTTTTAGAAGATTTTTTTGCTTTAGTAACAATGATATTAACCAGATAGCCATTAGCATCTTGTTTTACTAATTGGGCTTGTATGGTTAAAGTATCATTTACAAAAGCATTTTTATGCATTTTAAACTTATAATCTGTTAATTCAGGAACGTTCTGTAAATAAAATTCCTTGACAGGATATGTTGCTATAGTTTTCACTTTATTGTAAAGTGTGTGTGGTAACAAAAAGCCATTTGCATTACTAATATCTTTAGTTACTTTAAAATTAGCATTTGTATGTGTGTTTCTATGAGTTTTCATGTGTGTTTGTTTTATGGGTATAATAATATAGGAGTGAGTTTGTAGTGGTGATATGTTTTATAAGTAACATTCATACTATTAATAAAATTTAAAGCGCGTTTCATGGTTTGTGTCATGGATTTAATTGTTTTCATAATGATTAAAATTTAAATGATTAAAAAGTGATTAAAATAAAAAAGGTGCCTTTTTACAAAAGCACCTTTTAGTTTATAGTTGTTATATAATTTTTTAACGTTTATTCAAGATGCATATAAGGTATGGTTTTAGACATACAAATAGTAACCGACTTCATCTGTTGTGAGAAACGGTTAAAATTATAGTTATATGTCGCCTTTAATGCATTCATTGTTGTAAAGCTACTAATAAAATTGATATAGAACTAATATTTAAAAAAATTATAACATTTTATATAGTATATTAATGTAATTTTGTGGCAAATAAATATAATTTGAATTATGGCAAATAAAAGAGACCTTAAGAAAGACATTAATTATGTTTTAGGAGATATTATTGAAGCAGTATATGTTTGGGAATATGCAAACACTGGTGCTGATACAAAAAAGAGCGAAGCAATTATAGATGAGGCTATAGAAACATTTGATTCTTTAATTGCCAAGGTAAACGCCAAAGATGTTGAAAATAAAAAGGCGCATTTTAAAGCAATAAACCAAGAACTAGAAGAAAAAGGAAGAGCTTTAATAGAGAAAATTAACAAGCTTAATTAAAAAAAGAAAAAAAATGTTTGCAAATATAAAATTCAAGATTATATTTGCAACCGCTTTTGCCGATGTAGCTCAGCTGGCTAGAGCAGCTGATTTGTAATCAGCAGGTCGTGGGTTCGAGTCCCTCCATCGGCTCTAAATTTAAAAAACTCCAATACGTTTTGTTTTGGAGTTTTTTTATGCATAATACTTTTTACTATTTGATGTAACTTAATGTAATAAAAAAAGCCTCTCGTATTACGAGAGGCTTTTTTATAAACTATTCTTCAGAAGCTTTTCTTTCTTCTAAAAAGTTTTGAAGCGTCTTGCCGTACATAGAATTTTTTATTCTAGGTGTTAAAGCATTATTTATAGTGTCTAACCATTTGGTTTGTGCATCATATATTTCTGTAAGTGCTAAATAAGGCGATATTTCACTATCATTGTTAGTCACAGCAAAATTAACAGTATATAAATATTTACTCTTCAAAAGGCTTGTTAGAGCTCTTTCACTTGATGCTATTTTTGCAGAATCTCCCATTTGTTTGGCTTCTAAATTCTCTTTTATAAGATCTAGGTTTCTATCACCAAAACGATTTAAAACAGTTAAATATTCATTATATAATGTTTGCTGTTTAGAACCAGTTATTGTAGCATCAAAAACAAAATTTTTAAGAGTTGTGTTTATTTCTGTCATACCCTTATCTGCAAAGAAAACAATCTTGTCTTGTTTTTCATTTGTATTGTTTCTATCTAGTCTTAAATAAAAAGCTTCAGGCTCATCTATATTTGCATGTAATTCAAAATCAGAATTTCCTGTAAGCGCTAAAGAATCTGCTATTACAAGTATTGAGTCTTGAGCTCTTTCAAGATATACAGTTCCTTTTTTTAGGCCTTTTACATGACCTTTTACAGTTAGGTTGTGATTCTCTTTTCCGCAAGAGAATGCCATGAATGCTATAAGTAATACAGCTAGTTTTTTCATCAGCTTAAAATATTGGTGTATTTAATATAAAATTTGCGAGCGCTAATATCTTAATTTATTTTATAACTATTATCCTGCGGCAGCAATTTTCATAAGCTCTGCACAAAGTATTGCGCCGTAAGTTCCTACAACGTAGCCAAAAACAGCTAATAACGCGCCAACTGTAGCTAACGAAGGGTGAAAAGCTGCGGCAACAACAGGCGCAGAGGCAGCACCACCAACGTTGGCTTGACTTCCTACAGCAAGGAAAAAATAAGGAGCTTTAATAAGTTTAGCAATTAAAATTAAAAGTCCGGCGTGAATAGCCATCCAAACTAAACCGATAAGTATTAGTCCTGGGTTTTCAAATATTTTACCTAAATCCATTTTCATACCTATAGTGGCTACCAAAATGTAAATAAATACACTACCTATTTTACTTGCTCCAGCGCCTTCGTAGTTTTTAGCTTTTGTAAACGATAGTAAAATACCTATCAGCGTTGCGATAGAAATTAACCAGAAAAAGCTACTTCCAAAAGACGATAAAGCACTTTTAGGATCACTAACAGCTTCAAAATTTGTTGTTAAGTAGGTTGATATTTTTTCTGAACCAAAATGTGCAATTCCTACGGCTACAAAGGCAAACATTAAAATCATCATTAAGTCAGTAAGTGTTGGAATGCGTGTGATTTTATCGCTAAAGCTTTGAACCTTTTGTTGTAGCTCATCAATGGCTGTATTATCAGCTTTAAGCCAATTATCAATTTTCTTTCTCTTGCCTATTCCTAATAAAATAATAGCCATCCAGATATTTGCTACAACAATATCTACAAGTACCATACCGCCATAAAGTTCTTGATTGAACTCATAAATTTCTAGCATAGCGGCTTGGTTAGCACCACCACCAATCCAGCTTCCTGCAAGTGTGGCTAACCCTCTCCAAACGGCATCAAAACCTGCGCCGCCAACGGTTTCTGGGGAAAAGGTTGAAATTAATAATATGGCTAATGGACCACCAATAATAATACCGATGGTTCCTGTAAAAAACATAACCAAGGCTTTCCATCCTAAATTAAAAACGGCTTTTAAATCAATACTTATTGTTAGTAATACTAATGAAGCTGGTAATAAATAACGACTTGCAATAAAATAGGTTTGTGATGTATCAGCTGATATTAATCCTAATGAATTAAAAATTGCAGGTATTAAGTAGCACATTAATAAGCCAGGAATGTATTTGTAAAATACAGGCCAAAATCCAGTTTTTTTAGATTCAGTAAAGAAAACAAATCCTAATGCAAGCATTAGTAAACCAAAAACAATAGCGTCGTTTGTAAAAATAGGTTGGTTGTCCATATTGAGTATATTTTTTTATAAGTTGCAAAATACCAAAATTAACGGGTATAAAAAAAGTGACTCTTGTTGAGTCACTCTTCTTTTTTCTTTTTTGGTTCGCGTTTATGTTCTTTAAGATATTGCATAAGCATCCACTCAATTTGACCATTGGTGCTTCTAAACTCATCAGAAGCCCATTTTTCAATGGCTTTGAGCATCTCTTCATTAATTCGTAATGCAAAGGCTTTCTTTTTTGACATATTATTTTTTTATAAACGTTTCTAACGTGTTTATGAGTGTTTGTGATAATGGAAAATCTGGTGTTTTGTAAGATGTTTCATTATCATCATCATTTTCAATGGTTTTTAAAACATGATTCATGTTTGGTATAATGACTAGTTCAGATTTAGAGTTTGCTTTATGTAAATTTTCAGCATCAGTTTCAAAAACCTGTAAGTCTTTTGTGCCATTTAGGATTAATATAGGAATATTTAGCTTTTTTATTTCTTCTGACGGATTATATTGCATCCAAGATTTAAAAAATGGTTGATTAGGTTTTGCAAAAATAGCCATTAGTTGTGAGTCTACTTCTTTTATTGTGCCGGTTGTTTTTAGTTCTTTAAAATGTGCTTCGGCTTTTATGCCTAAAGAATTATTTTGAGATTTTAGTTGTTTTGTCATTATAACATCTATAGGACTTGATGGACCAGCTAGAGAAACATATTTGTTTACGTGATTATTTGCAGCAAGCATAGCAACAAGAGACCCTTGACTATGACCAATTAGGGTTATTGAAGAAAACTTTTTATCATCTTTAAATTGATTGATGGCAATATTTACATCTTCAACAAAAGCATTTAAGGACATGTTTTTCATCATATATCGAAGGTTAACCCAAGTTGCAGAGCGCTTGTCATATCTGTAAAAAGCAATGTCGCGCTTTGCTAAACTATCAGATAGTTGTTTTATATAGTTGGCGTTTGCAAGTCCTATTTGGTTGCCATTTCTATCTACATTTCCAGAACCGTGCACAAAAATAACAAGAGGTTGTTGTTTTAAACTTTTGTTATAAGTTAATGTGCCAGGAAGTTTAATGCTATCGTTCATAAGCATAAAATCTTCTGAAACAATATCATTTTGAGCGACTATGCATACACTCACAAAAAGGAATGAAAGTAAGATGCGTTTTTTCATATTATCTGTTTTTATCACGTTCTAAAATCATCATGGTTAGGTTTTGATGCATAAACTTAAGTTGCCATCCTTCTCTAGCGTATTGATTAAGTAGTTCGTCTAGCTTTTCATTACGCCTAGCTATTCCTAATCTGGTATTTACTGTTTTATACTCTTTCATGTGTTATTTTAATGCGGGAATTTCGTTTTTTTAATTGTTCAATAAAGGGTTCTACTTGATTTTCTAGTGTCCTGAAATTTAATTCTTTTTCGCGCTTGTTCAAAAGTTTTAAAATAACTTCAGTTTCATAGTCATCTTTTTTTATTATTATTTTATTTATGGTGTTTATAGTAATTTTTTTAGACCATACTTTTTTAAAAACTAAATAATAAATTGAATAAGCTGCTACTAACAAGCCTAAAGCGCTTAAAAAAACATCTATATAATCTTTAACTTTGTGTAGGGTATTTATTTTTATTAAATAATGCAGAGATCCAATGAATACTATTGTTATGATTATGCTAGAACGATTTCGTTTTTTTAACGAGTCGTCAGATCTTTTTGAAAAGGATATTTTTTCATTATCAATCTCAAGGTAGCCATCAACTAAAATATATTTATAAGTCATATTTATTAATGGTTTAGAGTTCCTGTATTTAATACAGGTGAAGCATCTTTATCACCACATAAAACAACCATTAAATTACTTACCATAGCAGCTTTTCTTTCTTCATCAAGTGCTACAATCTCTTTTTTATTAAGTTCTTCAAGAGCCATTTCAACCATGCTTACTGCTCCTTCAACAATTTTATGTCTGGCTGCAACAATAGCTGTAGCTTGTTGACGTTTTAGCATAGCATTTGCAATTTCTTGTGCATAAGCTAAATAGCCTATTCGCGCTTCAAGAACTTCAATACCAGCAATAGATAAACGTTCGTCAATTTCCTTTTCTAAAGCGCTACTAACTTCGTTGACACTAGAGCGTAATGTGATGTCTTCATCAACACCTTCGTCAGCAAAATTATCATAAGGATACATGCTTGCTAGTTTTCTCACAGCTGCATCGGTTTGTACACGAACAAAATTTTCATAGTTATCTACATCAAAAGCAGCTTTGTAAGTGTCTTGAACACGCCAAACCAAAATAGTACTAATCATTACAGGGTTTCCTAATTTATCGTTTACTTTTAAGCGTTCACTATCAAAGTTACTAGCTCGTAACGAAATTTTCTTTTTTGTGTAAAGCGGGTTTACCCAATAAAAACCATTTTTCTTAATAGTGCCTACATACTTTCCAAATAAAAGTAAAACACGAGAACCATTAGGTTGTACCATTACAAAGCCTGGTGCTATAAGTAGTGCAATAAAGGTGCAGATTATATATAAAGGCTGTTCTGTAAGAATAGCTATGCCAATACTTCCAATAAATAGAAATAAAAATACAAAAAGCATTAAGTAACCATTTGCAGGGATGATAATTTTCTCTTGTTCCATAAGTTTATAGTGTTTAGTTTAATTTGATATTAAAATGATATCATAAAGATATATTTAAATTTTGAAATTACAAAATAAACTTTGGCACGAGTTTTGAATATCTATTTATACAAAATGTTACTACACAAAATTTTATTAAAGTGTGGTTACTTTAATAAAAGTAGTAACTCATATTTTTGGTTGGTTAGTAAGAAAAAGCATCCCGATTGGGATGCTTTTTTATTTAACGTATATTTTTTAGGGTAGTTTACTTTATAAAATCTACGAGTGTAGGTATAACAGCCTCTGAAAGTTTTCTAAAAGATTCGTTATAAGATTTTGAGTTTTCTAAATCATCTCCTTGAATAGTGAATAGAACATGATTCATGTTTTCTATAATCTTTAAGGAACTATTAGGAGCAGCAGCATGTAATTGCTTTGCTTCATCTTCAGGAACTTGTAGGTCTTTAGTGCCATTTATTATTAATACAGGCATGTTTAAGGTTTTTAAAATTTCTTGCGGATTGTACTGCATCCAACTACTCATAAAAGGTTGTGTGTCTTTATTGAATATTGAAGCTAAAGCAGGAGGAAAGCTATCGGTTGTTTTGCCTTGCCTTAAAACATTAAAAACTTTTTCAGATTCATTAACAAGACCTGGAACTGTTTTATTTATTTGTTCTAAAATAACAGTGTCAATTGTTTTTGCTGAACCAGCAAGAGATATAAATCCATCTGCATATTCTTGAGCAGCAATCATTCCAACAAGACTTCCTTGTCCGTGTCCTATTACATATATGTTTTTAAATTGTTTACTGTTTTTAAAATAGTTAATTATAGAAATGGCATCTGTTACAAAATCATCAAAAGTTATGGTTTTATCAACACGGCCACGTTGTATTTGTCTTACAATACGTTTGTCATATCTAAAAGTAGCAATACCATGACTAGATAAGCCTTCGGCTAGTTTTTTTAAGAGATTATTTTTTTGAAAATTTTGATTTCCGTCTCTGTCTATTGGGCCATAATCAGAGATAAGAATGGCTAATGACGGATTTTTTGCCTCGTTAGGAAACGTTAATGTGCCATCAACAAATGTATTCACAGTAACATTAGTAGAAATAAAGTCTGAAGCTTGAGCCATTATTGTAAAATGACAAAAAAATGCAATAGCTAATGCGTATAATTTCATAAACCCTCAATTGTTATTTAAAAATACAAACTAAAATCATAATCAGATATGATAACGTGTAATTATGTGAAAAATGTATGTAGTGTTCATGTTTTATTTGTTGTAGATTAAGTTGTTATACATTGTTTTTAAGCTGTAAAAAAGTAATATTCTACTTATAATTGTTAAAAAAAAGTGCATTTCGTCGAAAATATATACACTTAAACGTTATTATTCATATTAAGTTTTACATTTGAAATGTACTAAAAAATTACTTTTTAGTTCAATGGATTAATTAATTAATATTTGCATTGTGTCGTTGATACGAGAAACCCTAAATCTAACAACATAAATAAAGATGCAAATCAGATTAAACCGAGGTTGAGGGACCTCGGTTTTTTTTATTTTAATCCTATCTACTTTTCTTCTTAAAAAACTAATGCGTAGCTTTATAAACAAGAAACAGAATTATGAAAATTAAAGCTCTTATTTTATTATTTAGTTCTGCGTTTTTGATATTCGCTTTTACTTATCAACAACATTTGCCAAAGGGATTCGTGTATGTTGATACCGTAATTCCTGATATTGATGTAGAATTACGATATTATTCAACACACAATTTTGTAGGTGATACAATAAATGCCTATCACGACAATACATTAATCTTGACAGAGCAAACAGCAAGAGCATTAAAGAATGTGCAAGATGAACTTGAGTCTCAAAATTTATGTTTACGAGTATACGATGGTTACAGGCCACAACCAGCTGTAAATCATTTTATAACTTGGGCAAGAGACCTAAATGATACGATAAATAAAAAAGAGTTTTATCCTGAAGTGAATAAACGTCATTTGTTTAGAGACGGTTATATTGCTTCGCGTTCTGGACATAGTCGTGGTAGTACGGTAGATTTAACCATTATTGATGGAAATACTTTTGAACCAATAGATATGGGAAGTCCTTATGATTTTTTTGGAGAAAAGTCTTGGGTAAATTATGAACACATTACTGAAAAACAAAAAGCAAATAGGCAGCTATTACAAAGCGTGATGTTAAAACACGGTTTCAGGAATTACTCTAAAGAATGGTGGCATTTCACTTTACGAGGCGAGCCATTTCCTAATACTTATTTTGATTTTCCTGTGGAGTAAGAGATGTTACAAATACCAATATGCCCAAACCATTAATACGACCTGTAATGGCAAGCGAAGAATAAGAAGCCATTTTGGAAATCCAGCACTTTCTTTTTCACCTGACAGCATGTAAAAATGCACTAATAAAAAAACTAAAAGCATAGCAATAATACCATATACAGCAAAAACTCTTGTGCTTTCAAAAAGTAGGGTAATACCCAAAACAATTTCTGCAACACCACTTAATGCAACTAATAGTTTATGATTAGGTAAATACCTAGGCATAATGCGTAAATATATTTTAGGTTTTAAAAAATGCAGTATGCCAGCCATTATATAAAGGGCAGCCATTACATATAAGTGCCAAGGGTTATTCATCTTTATATGCGTTATATGAAATACCAACACCGTAATTAGTAAGTCCAGACTTAAGAAGACTGGAATCCATAGAACCTCTTTGGAAACGTGTCCAAGAGTTGTTGTTTAAAAACACACGCTTTATATATGTGTTATTACCTTTTATTTCATTTGTAAAAGGAAGCAAAGGTCTGAAGTTTGTTGGTATTTTAACAACACCTTCACGGGTTTTAATTTCTTTGTATTTTTTATTAGGTAGTAGTTTTCCGTTTTTATCGGTATATCCTAACACTTGAATAGAAACAAAAAAGCCAGTTTTAGGAAAAAAGATATCTAAATCTGAAATATCTAAATCGTACAAGTCACCATGTTTTTCAGTGACTCTAAAAATAATATTCTCATAGGTGAGTACATCTCCAGGAGTTCCATTGTTATTTTTGTAAAATTTCACTTTAAAAAGTGTAGAAAATGGTTTTTTTTCAGCGTTTTTTCGGTTGCGCTTATCCCAGTCTTTAGACTCTAAAGTAATAGGGAAATGTATAGTTGTTATTTTTTTTAATTGACTATCTGGATTAGAAAAATAAACAGCTATTTCAGACTCTATTGTTGGTAGCCAACAATGATAGTAATTATCATCTAGGTATGGTTTTAAGGTTTCTTCTTTAAATTTTCTGTTTTCTAAATTTGCATGAATTACAACTTCGTCAAGTGTGCTTATTTCTTCTTCTAAAAAAATAGTTTTAGGCAAAACACTAGTGTCAGTAACATATTCTTTAAAACCTAAAGCAGATATGTGTAAAGAATCTACATCATGATACAGTTTTTTAGTAAAAACAAAAACGCCTTCATCATCAGCAAAGATGCCTTGACCGTTACCAAAGGAAATAGTTGCATAAGATATTGGAGATTGAGTTTTACTGTCTTTAATAGTAATTTGAGAAAAGCCTGTAATACTTATAAATAGAACAAAAAAAAGAAGTAGCTGCTTGAGCATGTAGCAAAATGATTATTGTGTTATTAACTATAAATATATCAATAAAAAAAACTGCTACCAATTTATGATAGCAGTTTGTAACAAGTTAATATATTATATGTTAATACCAGCGACGTTTTTTCTTTTTAGATCCGTTGCCTTTACGCCCTTTTTTGTGTTTACTTCCAGAACTTTTAGATTTATGAGTAATGGCTTTAGCTTTAGGGTCTAAAGGATATGGGTGATTTTCCTCAATAGTAATTTCTTTATTAATTAACTGCTGAATAGTTTTTACATAGTTTTTTTCATCAGCAGAGCAAAATGAGTAAGCTCTACCAGTATTTCCGGCACGACCAGTTCTACCTATTCTATGTACATAAGTTTCAGGGATATTAGGTAAATCAAAATTGATAACAGCGTCTAATTCGTTAATGTCAATACCACGAGCTGCAACATCTGTTGCAATAAGGATATTTACCAGTCCATTTTTAAATTTCTTTAGAGCTGTTTGTCTATCAGTTTGGCTTTTATCACCATGAAGTGTATCTACCAAATAGCCATTTTTAAGTAAGGTTTTTTCTAGTTTATCAACACCAAATTTGGTGCGTCTAAAGATTAAGATACTTCCTTTTATTTCGTTTCGAAGTAAGTGCAAGCAAAGTTCAATTTTGTTACGTTTAGGTACATAATAAAGAAGTTGACTTACCGTTTTTGCAGCTGTTGCTGTAGGAGATACTTCAATGCGTTTAGGCGATTTTAGTATGTTATTAGCTAATTGCTCTACTTTAAAAGGCATTGTAGCAGAGAATAAAAGCACTTGTTTTTCAGCAGGGCATAACTTTTCTATAGTTTTTACATCATCAATAAATCCCATATCTAGCATTAAGTCTGCTTCATCAAGAACAAGAATTTCTAAATGATCTAAATTTATAACTTCTTGTTTTTGAAGATCAATCAATCTGCCAGGTGTTGCTACTAAAATATCAACGCCTTTGGTAAGTACGTCTATTTGAGGTTCTATAGGAGCGCCACCAAAAATGACCGTAGTTCTTAAATTAGTGTGTCTTCCATAGGCTTTTATATTATTACCTATTTGTAATGCTAATTCGCGAGTTGGGCTTACTATTAAAGCTTTTATAGTTTTACCGCGTTTTGGTGCGTCTTGTTTAGAAAGTAATAACTGTAATATAGGTAAAGAGAAAGCTGCAGTTTTTCCTGTTCCTGTTTGAGCTATAGTAATTACATCATTTTTGTCAAGAACAAAAGGAATAGTTTGCTCTTGAACTAATGTAGGAGAATCATAGCCTTGTTCTGAAATGGCTTTAAGTATAGGTGCGCTAAATTGTAAATCTTTAAAAGACATATTTGCTATTTTAGTAAAGATACGTTAAAAACAATGAAGGTTTTAATATTCGGTTTTATCACCTTTACTAGCCCATTTATCAAAAACAGAAACACCTTCATCTTGCAGCATTTGCTCAAACGGAATGCTTCTTACCGTTATTGGTTTGTCAATTTCTTCGTATATAAAATGATCGTCAAAGCCTATATTTGCAGCATCTACTTTATTACATGCATAATATACTTTTTTAGGTCTTGCCCAATAAATAGCACCTAAACACATAGGACAAGGTTCGCAAGAGGTATAAACAACACAATCGTCTAATTGAAAGCTACCTAAAACTTCGCAAGCTTTACGAATAGCAACAACTTCAGCGTGTGCTGTTGGGTCATTGGTAGATGTGACACAGTTATGACCTTCTGCAATAATAGCTCCATCTTTTACAATAACACACCCAAAAGGGCCTCCAGCATTTGAGCTCATTCCCTTGTCTGCCATAGCAATGGCACGTTTCATAAATTCTTTGTGATTACTCATATTGAAATTTTATCAAAAACAAAGGTCGCCCATTTTTTTAAGAGTGCAAAAGGAAATAAGTACATAACTTATTAGTTAATGACGCTTACTGTATATGTAGCAACAATGCTATTGTCAATTTTTAAATGCACATCGTAATTGCCTTTGTGTTTAAAGCTATTGCTGAATGATATATTATTATCATTTATTTGAAAGTTTTCAATTTTGAAGGCATGCTCTTTTAAACCAATAAAATGAATAAGCTCAATGTCATCTTGTGATGTAGGTTCTAATGTCTCAAAACTAAAATGTAGTGCTTCGTCTTTTTTTGTAGTAACATTAAGTGTTTTTGGGTGTGTAGGAATAATTTTGTGCTTAAAAGTTTCACCATAAACAATAGCTTGAGCCGTAAATTTTGTATTGGCTAATGAATCGTTTAAAAACCATTTTTTATTCAACGGAAAATGATTTTTGGCAAAAAGAATAGGATCTGTTAAAAAATACCCATCATTATAATCTTTTATGAAATTTGTGTTTATAGAAAATCCGCTAGACCAAGTGGCATCGCATAAGTACCATTTATTATTAAGTTTTACAGCATTCCAAGAATGGTTAGCAAAATCTAATGCTTCAACATTGGCAGAAACTGACCTTCCGTAACCATCAACTATCACGCATTCTATGTCGGCTAAAAAGCAAAGTTCTTTTACCAAATAGGCATAACCTGTGCACATAGTTTTTTTACGCTTGAATAGTTTTTTAAAAGCTTTAACCTTAAACTCATTATTCCATTTTAAATAAGCTACAGTGTCGTGAGCTAACTTTCTTTTATATTTAAAAACTTTACTATCTTGAGTTGTATCTCCTTTTATATTTTGGCATACCCAAAGATAAATAGCCCTAAATTTTTCAACATCAGTTTTAAGATTAGCTGTAAGCTTATGTGCAAGTACAGGAAGGTTTTCAAGATCTTCTCCTTCGTTTAATTTCGCAATATTATCAGCGCGAGTAAAATCAACAGTATTAAAGTCTGATACTTGAGCTACTGAAAAGCTTACAATACTAAAGGTTATTATAACGAGCGTTTTTTTCATATTGTAGTTTAATCTCTTTTAGACTTGTAAACTTCTTTTGTAGCTACTTTTCCCATAATGATATGCGGGATGTCTTTCATGTCTATTTTTAGTTCTACATCATAAACTGAATCCTGATTCGTAACAACAACCTTTTTTGATTCTTTCCCCAAAAAACTAAATAATAAAACATCACCTTTTTTTAGTTTTTCAGGAAATATGAAATTACCATCAAAATCTGTAGATGTACCAATAGTGGTGCCTTGCAACACAATGTTTACACCAGGAAGTGGTAACTCGTTTTCAGTAACAGTGCCTTCAACGGTTATGTTACTTTCTTGAGATTCTTGAAGTACTTTTGAATTATCTTTTCCTATACTTTGTGACGCTTTTGATGTGTTTTGTGCTTGAGCAGTTCCAAACGAGAATAATGATAAACATGCTAAACCAACAGCACTTATAAAACTTAATTTTTTTCGTTTTGGAGTAGGTGAGTAGGTTTTTAACTGATTGTTGTTAAATCTGCCACATACATTTTGAGTTTCTTTTGCCTTAAAAAAAGCAATAATTTCATCTGACGTCATTTTAGTGAAATCAACAACCTCTTTTTCGCATGAACCACAAAAACCACCTTTTGCAGTTGGCGTAAATTTTTGAAAGTTTTCTTGACAAGGTGATTTAATATTTAAGTTGAATGGGTTTTTCATAATACAAAGTGTTAATGTTATACCTGTCAAACCTAGTAAAGACCAAGATGCTGTAAAATGAAGAATTGGTAAAAGATGTGTTTTAGTGAGGGAACATCACTTTTTGTTTAGGATAAAAAAAACCACTTCGTGTTAGGAAGTGGTTTTTTACTATAAGAACTACTGAATGAACTTCAGCTTGATAATTTGTTTACTTTATCATGTCGTAGCTACGCTTAATAAAGTTTGTAAGTTCTTCACCTTTAAGTAAGCCTTGACTTAAACGTGCTAAATCTAAACTTTGGTTTATTAAACGTTCTTTGTTTTCTTTGGTTTCAGTGTTTAAAATTTCACCAACCAATTCATGATTTGTGTTTACAACCAAGTTGTACATATCTGGCATGTTGCCCATACCAAACATACCGCCACCACCAGTTTGTTGCATCTCTTTCATACGACGCATAAATTCTGGTTGTGTAATCATAAATGGCGCAGCATCGCTATCCATAGGTTCTAATTGCACTGTGAATTTTTCAGCAGGAATTACTTCTTTAAGAAGTTCGTCTAGCGTTTTCTTTTCATCATCACTTAATTTTGAAATCTTGTTGTCATCTTTCTTAATTAAGTTGTCTACATGATCAGCGTCAACACGTGCAAACGAAATATTCTCTTTTGTCGTTTCTAGTTTTTGCATTAAGTGAGAAACAATAGGAGAATCTAAAAATAACACTTCGTAACCTTTTGCTTTTGCAGCTTCAATGTAGCTGTGTTGTGCATCTTTGTTTGATGCATAAAGAATAACAAGTTTATCGTCTTTATCAGTTTGTTTTGCTTTTATAGCATTGTAAAGTTCGTCATACGTGTAGTGTTTACCATCTACCGTTGGGTACAATGCAAAGGCATCAGCTTTTTCAAAGAATTTTTCTTCAGAAAGCATTCCGTATTCAATCACAATTTTAATGTCGTCCCATTTTGCTTCAAAATCTTCACGGTTGTTGTTGAATAACGATTTTAATTTATCAGCCACCTTACGTGTAATGTAAGACGAAATTTTCTTCACAGCACCATCGGCTTGTAAGTAACTACGAGAAACGTTTAGCGGAATATCAGGAGAATCAATAACACCACGAAGCATGGTTAAGAATTCAGGAACAATCCCTTCTACGTTATCTGTTACAAACACTTGGTTTTGGTACAGTTGAATTTTATCTTTTTGGATGTTGAGGTCGTTAGTCATTTTTGGGAAATATAAAATCCCAGTTAAATTAAACGGATAGTCAACATTTAAATGAATGTGAAATAGAGGTTCCTCAAACTGCATTGGGTACAACTCACGATAGAAGCTCTTGTAATCATTATCTTCTAAATCTGTTGGTTGCTTTGTCCAAGCAGGATTTGGATTGTTTATAATATTGTCAACCTCTTTTGTAGGTGCAGGATCGTCTTCTTTTGCATCTTCAGGTTTTGGTAAGGTCTCTGTTTTTGTTCCAAATTTAATTGGCACAGGCATAAACTTGTTATACTTTGTAAGTAGTTCGCTAATGCGGTTGTCTTCTAAAAATTCGGTAGAATCTTCAGCAATATGAAGAATAATTTCAGTACCTCTTTCAGTTTTATCGTGAGCTTCTAGTGTAAACTCTGGTGAGCCATCGCAAGTCCAATGTGCAGCTGGTTCATCTTTGTAAGATTTTGTAATGATTTCAACTTTTTCAGCAACCATAAATGCTGAATAAAACCCAAGACCAAAATGTCCTATAATTCCTGAATCTTTTGCAGAATCTTTGTATTTGTCAAGAAATTCTTCGGCACCAGAAAAAGCAACTTGGTTGATGTATTTTTCAACTTCGTCAGCAGTCATACCTAATCCTTGGTCAATAATGTGAAGTTTTTTACCGTCTTTATCAACTTTTACTTCAATTTGCGGATTGCCGTATTCAACGCTAGCTTCACCAATACTGGTTAAGTGCTTTAGTTTTAAAGTTGCATCAGTTGCATTACTAATTAACTCACGTAAAAAGATTTCGTGGTCACTGTATAAGAATTTTTTAATGAGCGGGAAGATGTTTTCTACCGATACATTAATGTTTCCTTTTGCCATAATATATGTGTTTTATTGTATTTGTAATTATGTTCATTCCAAAGACAAAAAAAATACCAAGCATGAAAAAGTGACAAAGTGACACTATATGAAAATGCTATGCACGCATAACGATAGAATGCCTTTTTTAAAGGGGTTTTATTGGGAAATATTTAAATTGCGAAGCTAATTTTTATGATATGTATAATTCAAAAATAATAGGTTTAGGCTATTATGTGCCTGATAATGTGGTTACCAATGATGATTTAACCAAGTTGATGGATACCAGTGATGAATGGATTCAAGAACGAACAGGAATTAAAGAGCGTCGTTGGGTAAAACCAGGAAGTGGTGATACCACATCTGCAATGGGTGTAAAAGCAGCTAAAGTTGCTATAGAACGTGCAGGAATTGATAAAGATGACATTGATTTTATCATTTTTGCAACTTTAAGTCCAGATTATTATTTTCCTGGACCAGGAGTTACCGTTCAAAAAGAATTAGACATAAAAACAGTTGGCGCATTAGATGTACGTAATCAATGTTCTGGTTTTGTTTATGGATTATCGGTTGCTGATAATTTTATAAAAACAGGAATGTATAAAAACGTGCTTGTTATTGGAAGTGAATTACATTCTCACGGATTAGATAAAACCACTCGAGGAAGAGGTGTTTCGGTGATTTTTGGAGATGGAGCAGGAGCAGCAGTTTTAACACGTGAAGAAGATAATAGTAAAGGTATTTTATCAACGCACTTACACTCTCAAGGAGAACATGCCGAAGAATTAAGCTTGATAGCTCCAGGAATGGGAAAACGTTGGGTAAATGATATTATAGCAGATAATAATCCTGATGATGAGAGCTACTATCCTTACATGAACGGACAGTTTGTATTTAAAAATGCTGTAGTTCGTTTTAGTGAAGTAATTATGGAAGGCTTAATGAAAAACAAGTTGCAGGTAAATGATATTGATATGTTAATTCCGCATCAAGCCAACTTGCGTATTGCGCAGTTTATTCAAAAGAAGTTTCAATTGGAAGACGACCAAGTATTTAATAATATTCAAAAATACGGAAACACAACAGCGGCTTCTATTCCTATTGCTTTAACTGAAGCTTGGGAACAAGGAAAAATAAAAGAAGGAGATACTGTGGTTCTTGCTGCCTTTGGAAGCGGATTTACTTGGGGAAGTGCTATTATTAAGTGGTAAATTAAACAAACAGACTTTTATAAATAGAAAAACCCGAGCCTTATTAGGTTCGGGTTTTTCACTATTAACCAATTTTAACTAACACTAAACTATAAAGTGTAAACCTTATAGTTATGATTACTTAAAAACTTATCACTTATTATTATAGACGATAAAAGTTTAAAATTATTACATGAATTATTTTTTTTAACGAGAGTTTAACAAAAGCAAAACCCCAAAGCAGTGACACTTTGGGGTTTCTTTATTTAATAGCCAGACATTAACACTAACCATCAACTATTATGTTGGCTATCAAATATGGGTTTACATAAATCCGCCGCTACTAGATTTTATGTCGTTATCACGTTGTTTACGTTGTAATGCTCTGTATTTTTGACCACCAAAACGGTATGAAAATGTAATGTTCCAAGTATTGCTTTCCCAATTGAATTCTCCAACATTTGGGTAAGGTGTATCGCCTTCAAAGGCAAATTTCATTGTATCAAAAATGTCATTGTAATTAAAGCCAAATGTAGCGCGGTTGTCTTCTAGGAAACTATAACGTAAACCTGTGTTTACAAAATACATTGGGTCTCTTGTAAATTGTACGCCTTCTTCTTTACCACGATACATAGCAAATAACGAAAGGTTCAACCTTTTAGTAGCTCTAAAGTTATTGAAAAGTCTAAAGTTCCAAACTAAATTTTCTACTTCACTATTAATTGTTACAATATCAGTAACAGTTGGATTCTCGTAATTGCTTAAGTATTCTGTTAGACCTTTTTGAGTTTGTGAGTATAAATCAAAACTACCATTTAGGTTCCACCATTTTGTAGGGCGATAGTTACCAGAAACTTCAAGACCATAAGCTGTTGTGTTATCAAAATTATCATAAGACATAATAGAATTTGCATCTGATAAGTTTGTACGATCTATTCTTACGTAGCGACTTATTTGATCTTCAATAATTCTGTAAAATACACCAGCAGTTATACTACCTTTTCCTAGGTTTCTGGTATAATTTAGTTCCACAGAGTTTGTGAATTGAGGTTTAAGTTCTGGGTTACCAAATGATGATACACGTGGAGTGCTCCATTCTCTAATAGGGTTTACTTGTTGTAAACCTGGACGATCTATACGGCGGCTATAACTTATTTGATATGAGTTTTTATCAGATGCTGTATAGGTAAGAAAAGCCGATGGATATACTTGAAAATAATCATTCTCAAAAGGCAATAATTCTACAGTGTTGTCTTTAAATAAACGTAAAGGTTCTGCATCTACATTTACTTGTTCAAATCTAGCGCCAACTTGATAGCTCCATTTTTCAAGAGTTTTTCCATAGGTAGCATATAATGAGTATATGTTTCTTGTGTAGTCAAAATAGGTACTTGGTGTTGGTATAACAAAGCCTTCGCTGTTGTAAGTGATTCCGGTAGAATTATAATCTATTGTAGAGTTGAACAATCTGGCTTCTGCACCAATTTCTAATTTTGTTTTTTCGTTTAGCGGATTTACATAATCAACATTTATTGTTGTTTGATCACGCTTTGTATCTACAAAATCCATGTAATCTTCAGGGAAATTGAAGTTTATAAAGTTGAAATCTGCAATTTGGTCTTGAGTAAAATCATTGTAATCTATTTCAACATCTAAAGTCTCATTTTCTTTTTTGAACTCATGTTTGTAAGCAAGGTTGTATTGTCCTGAACTGTTTTCGGTTTCATCACCAAAAATTTGACGTCTTTTAATAGAATTAGCATCTGTTAGTAGTGTGTTTCCTATGCCATTACCTTCAAAAAGGTTTTGATTTGTAAAGAAAGAGATGGTGTTTCTATCATTAAGATAATAATCAAGTCCAACTTTAAATAAATGTGACTTGTTATTGTTGAAGAAATTGAAATCTTGTCTAGAATTATCATCTAGTCTATCAATATCACCAAAGTTATCCCATTTACCAATGTTGTTACCATAACTACCATATACATTAAATTTTCCGTTACGGTAATTGACATCTATAGAACTGTTGAATTTAGCATACACTTCTTTTGTTAGACCTAAATTTATGTTTCCATTGAAGCCTAATTTTGTGTTTTTATGAAGTATGATATTAATAATACCACTCATACCTTCAGGATTGTATTTTGCTGATGGATTAGTGATTAATTCTATGCTTTTTATAGATGTAGAAGGAATTTGTTTTAGTAATTGAGCAATAGGTACGTTGCTTAATTTTCCATCAACCATAACACGAACATTTTCGTTACCTCTTAAGCTAATGTTTCCTGTTTGTTGGTCAACATTTACAGATGGTAAGTTTGTCATTATATCTGAAGCTGTAGCTCCAGCAGTAGTTAGGTCTTTACCTATAGTAATTACTTTTCTGTCTACTTTTTGTTGAATGGTAGAAACTTCAGCAACAACTGTAACTTCATCTAGAGCAGCAGCAGCTTCTTCAAGTAAAATATTACCAAGGTTGACATGCTTGCTGTCTTTGTTTATAGTAATGTTTTTTGTAATAGTTTTATATCCAATAAATTGAATGCTTACAGCGTGGTTTCCTTCTGGAATTTTATCAATGTTAAAAGTTCCATCATCATTGGTGATTCCTCCTGTAACGGTTTCACCAGTGTTGTTTTTCACAACAATAGTTACGTATGGTAAGGGTTCGTTAAGTGCTGCGTCTAATACTTTACCAGAAATAGATCCGTTTATAAGTGGTTTTACAACAGCATTTTGCGCATGTATATTACTGGCTAATAATAATAACAAGCAACATGTAATTAATTTTTTCATTAGATTGGTTTAGTTTAGTAATTCTTTTTTTGATTTATACTTTGTATTTGTTATTATTACCATAGACGTTTATTTTATAATAGTGTTACTTTATTTAACATTACTTAACAACACTTTAACAAATGAGTAAAAAAACATTAGTGTTAGGAGCTTCTTTAAAAACAGATAGGTATTCAAACCATGCTATTAGGAAATTAGTAGCAAATAATCATGAGGTCGTAGCCTTTGGTTTAAAAGAAGGTGAAATTGAAGGTGTTACTATTGATACAGTTTTAAAACCATATAATGATGTAGATACGGTTACGCTTTATTTGAATCCGAAGCGTCAAAAAGATTATTACAATTATATAATTTCCCTAAAACCTAAGCGCGTTATTTTTAATCCAGGAACAGAAAACCCTGAACTTTATAAGAAGCTAAAAGAAAACACAATTGATTTTGAAGTTGCTTGTACGCTAGTTTTGCTTTCTACAAATCAATACTAACCCTAAAAAGGTTAAAAATCCGTTTAAGATAAGTATAAAGAAACCAAATTCAAACCCAAACCATTTTAAGCTATTTGCACTAATTACATATGATAAAATAGGTGCTGATATTGCTATAAAAGGAACAATTTTGTCTCTTACTTGCCATTTTGTAAACAAACCAAAAGCATAAAGTCCTAAAAGTGGGCCATAGGTATAACCTGCAAAAACAAATAGTTTAGCAATAACACTTTCATCTTTAATGATGTACTTAAAAGCAACTATAACAAGTATAAGTACTAAAGATATTAATACGTGAATACGTTTTCTTATGCGAACTTGTTTTTGCTCATCGTATTTTTTTTCAATATCTAAAATATCAATACTAAATGATGTGGTTAGAGAAGTTAAAGCACTATCTGCACTGCTGTAAGCTGCAGCAATAAGCCCTAAAAGGAAAAATATAAAGACACCAATACCTAAATGGTTTTTTGCTAAAATAGGGAATAGGTCGTCTTTGTGCGCATCAATACCATTTTGTTGTGCATACATTGTTAATAGTAGTCCTAAACTTAAAAACACAAAGTTGACTATGGTTAAAACAAAGGTGAACCAGAACATGTTTTTTTGAGCGTCTTTAAGGGTTTTACAGGTTAAGTTTTTTTGCATCATATCTTGGTCTAAACCTGTCATTACTATGGCTATAAAAGCACCAGAAATAAATTGTTTCCAGAAGTAATTGCTAGATTTAATATCATCAAAAAAGAATGTTTTAGAAAGTTCGTTGTTTAAAACGTAATCAAGAACATTACCGCCAGATAAAGCTAATTCATCACTTACAAAATATATGGTAACACCAACAGCTATAAGCATAAAGAGCGTTTGTAAGGTATCTGTCCAAACAATAGTTTTTATCCCAGATTTAAATGTGTAAAGCCATATAAGTAATACCGTAATAGTAACCGTTTGCCAAAATTGAATTCCCAATTCATCAAACAATATAATTTGCAATACGTTAGCAACTAAAAATAGCCTGAAACTAGCACCAACTACTCGAGAAATTAAGAAAAACGAAGCACCTGTTTTATAAGAATAATTACCAAAGCGCTCACCTAGATAACTATATATGGATGTTAAATTTAGTTTGTAATACAGAGGAAGCAAGACCGTGCCAATAACTAGATATCCTAGTATGTATCCTAAAACAACCTGCATGTAGCCAAATTGAGAAGCCTCAATCCAACCAGGAACAGAAATAAATGTCACACCAGATAAAGAAGCTCCTATCATTCCAAAAGCAACCACATACCAAGGTGATTGCTTATTGGCTTTAAAGAAAGCATCGTTTCCGGACTTTTTTCCTGTGAGATAAGAAATTAAAATAAGTACGCCAAAATAGCCTAAAATAAGTAGTATGATTTGTGTTGCGCTCATAGTAACAAAAAATATGAGCCAAAATACAAATTACTGATGTATATGCAATTCTTAAATGTAAAATCGTAAATTCGCAACTATGGAATTTGCATCAAAATTATTAGAAAAAGCTGTAGATGAAATGTCTCAACTACCGGGAATAGGAAAGCGAACTGCTTTGCGATTGGTACTGCATTTATTGCGCCAACCTGAATCGCAAACATTTCAGCTAGCAAAAGCTCTTGAGACTATGAGACGCGATATAAAATTCTGTAAAAACTGTCATAATATTAGTGATTATGAACTTTGTGAAATATGTGCAAACCCACATAGAACAAATGAAATAATATGTGTTGTAGAAGATATTCGTGATGTTATGGCTATAGAAAATACAAGTTCTTACAAAGGTCTTTATCATGTTTTAGGAGGTAAGATTTCGCCTATGGATGGTATTGGGCCAAACGATTTAAATATTCAAACGCTGGTAGATAAAGTAAAAGAAGGTACTGTGAAAGAGCTTATTTTTGCATTAGGTTCTACAATGGAAGGCGATACAACAAACTTTTATATTTACAAACAAATTCAGGATTTTGAGATAACAACATCTACCATTGCTCGAGGTATATCTGTTGGTAATGAATTAGAGTATACTGATGAAGTAACTCTAGGTAGAAGTATTATAAACAGAATTCCGTTTGAGTCATCATTAAAATTATAACTTCTTGATGCCGTTTTTACACACAGAGATTTGTTCTTGAATTGTTTTTGAAAGAATTTTGTTCCCTTTATCTGTGTCTCCTTTAGGCGCTTCTTTGTGATATATGTGAAATTGAATTGCAGCATGTTTGATACGTTTTGCTGCTACGCCAGCATTTATTAATCTTTGGGCAAAATCAAAATCTTCATAGCCCCAACCAATATAGTCTTCGTTATAACCATTAATATTTATAGCATCTTCTAGCCAGTAAGACATATTACAACCTCTTAATTTGCTAGAGTTTTTATATTTTGGCTTTGTAAATATGTTATAAAAAGGTAAGTAAATAGCGCGAGTTCTTCTTAATAAACCACTGCCAAACCAATAAAACTTAATTTGTTTTTTCTCTAAAGCTTTTTTAGAGTAAGGTTCTGTGATAGAAATACGAGACCCAAATAAATAAGTGCCTTTTTTTGCATTTGCAATATGGTCTTTTATAAAGTTAGAATGTAATATAATATCACCATCAATTTGTATTACATAATCTGAAGTAATTGTTTTTAAGGCTTTATTGAGGATAACCGTTTTTGTAAAACCTTTGTCTTCATGCCATATATGCCTAATTTTTACAGGGAAATTTTCCTGAAAAGACTCAATGAGTTTTTTTGTTTCTTCAGTAGAGCCATCATCTGCAATAACAACTTCAGTTGGTAGTTTTTTTTGACGTTTTACACTCATTAAAACGAGTTCTAACGCTTTGGGCCAATTGTATGTTGAGATAAGTAGGGTGGTGTTCATAATTATGAGTTTTCAAGATTAAAAACAGTATTTACCCATTGCGATATGTGGTATTTGTTTACTATTTCGTCATCAATTTTTTGATATGGTGTAGAAAAAAAGGTTTCAGGGATTCGTATTTCATCGCTATCAACAACAGCAATATTGTTTGGGTTGTAAAAGTCGTAGTTTACAATGTCTTTATTTGTTGTGATTATTTTTTTCTCTAAAGCTAAACCTTCAAATATTCTAAAAGATAACCCTTTTTGTTTAGGTCGTTGCAAGTCTAACAAATACGTGCTGTTTTTTACTAGGTTAAAAACATCATCAAGCGTGTAAGTTTTTGTTGTTTGTTCAATGTTTAAGTGTTCTAACTCCTCATGGTGAGTGCTAGAGAATGCTATAAGTTTATAGTCTATATTATGTGCTTTGAAGTATTTTGCAAATTGCGGCATTGTTTTGGTGCGCTTGTCAAGAGAGCTTATGTTGAACACGCCAAAATCAGGTGTTGTTTTAGCAATATTTTTATAATCAAAATAGATGTAATTGGTTATAAGATTAAAGTTGTGCTTTGCAACATCGTCAGGATCAAAAGAATATATTTTATCAAAATACGGATATACACGTTTCATTCTTGGGTAGCGCGCCATGCTATCATTTAAAAACGTAATAAGTGTTTTTGTGTTTTTCTTGATAGATTTAATTGTTTTTATAGACAGGTCATCTCCTTTTATTATTAAAACAGCATCTTGCTTTTCGTTTTTATTAATTGCGTTTTTTAAAACGTTATTTAGGTGTTCGCGTTTTAAATTATAATTAAATAATGTTTTTGTAACAAAGTTGAGAGCTTTATGAAAAAATGTAGGATAACTGTATTTAAGTTTATAAAAATCTATATGTTTTACTTGAACACCTCGATGTTTAAGCTCTTTAGCTATAAATTCATTATATCCCCATTTGTCTAGACTTATAATTGTTACTTTCATAGCATTATTTAAGTTTAAAAAACATGGTATAGGCAAAAACTAATTTTTTAAAATCTGATTTTTTTAATATAGCAAGTAGGTCTTCTCTGTGTTTTAAAAAAATGTAAGCACGCTTTACATTATTTATAATAGAAAAACTCTTAAAGGAGTTGTTTATAGTTTTAAGAATTTTTTTATTCTTATTATTTTCAGGAATTACCTCATAAAATGTTTTAACTCTGTGTCGTCTTTCTATTTTTTTAGCTTCTTTATCTACTTTATTTTTTTTAGATACAATAACATTGTTGTCATGAAAGCGGTACTTTACTAGAGCTTCATCATAATAAGTAACACCATTGTTTAGCGTAGCTATAAATGTAAGCCACCAATCGTGAGGTACTTGGTCCGGAAACGGTAAAGATTTTTCTATAAGTTCTTTTTTTATAATACTTGCATGCCCTGAAACACAATTCTCTATGACAAAATTTAATGGATTTTTTGAGGTTACCATATTTTTAGATTTCGAAAAACTATTTCCGTTTGGTTCTAAAAGGGCATTGGTAAATTCTGAATTGCAATATATTATATCGTAATCTGAAATGTTTGCAACTAGTTTTTCTATTTTGGTAGGGTGCCACCAATCATCTTGATCACAAAGGGCAATGTAGTCTCCTTTTGCTAATAAAATACCTCTTTCAAAGTTTTTTATATAGCCTACATTTTCTTTAAAACTATGTACGCTTATGTTATTATAGTTTTTAGCAAGATTAGTAACTAAGGCAACTGTATTGTCTGTAGACGAATCATCAGCTATTATAATTTCTATATTAGAATACGTTTGCTCTAAAAGGCTTTGTATTTGTGTTTCAATATATTTTGAACCGTTGTATGTGCAAACTATTATAGAAACTAATTTCATAATTAACTGATTATAAGTTGTATTTTTTACTTATGTTTTTCATTCTTACTTTAAGTAGTTTGTATTTAGGGTAGCTATAGCTTGATGTATAAGAGTCTATAATAAAATCATTAAGTTTTGAAGCTTTATAAAAGGCAAAAACCTTTTTAAAGCCATAACGCTTATAAGATACCATAACAAACCAATTTTTTATAGAATTAATATGGTTTTCAGAGGTGTATTTTTTTACGTTTTTAAATAATGGGTTATGTAAAATCTCATAGCAAATCTGTAGTTTTTCATAAAATTGAATGTATATAAATTTATGAAAAGCTTTTTTATCATTTTCAATTTTACTTGTATTTCTCATAGATTCAGAATCGTTATGAACTCTAAATCTTACAAGTTTTTCATTGACAAAGGTAAAGTTGTGAACTAAAATTTTATTTAAAATAAAGATGTAATCTATAAGCTGAAAATAAGTATCAGGATAATCTTCTCTAGAATAATAGTCTTTATTAAATAAAAATGTTGGTGGTTCTCCTATGCAATTATTAAAAATATAAGGACTTATGCGTTTTGCTGTTTCCTTTGGAGTGTAAACAATAGGATCGTTAAAGATTAGTTCTGTTTTAGGTAACTTCTCTGCGTATTGTTTTTTTATTTTTGGATCAAAACCTTCTTCAAATATGTACTCTCTGTTGCATATTACAAAATTTACATTTGAAGATAATGCCGCATTTATCATTTTTTCAACACAATCATGCTCTAATAAGTCGTCTTGAAATAAAAACTTAACCCATTTTGAAGAGGCTTTTTCTACGCTTTCGCACCAATTACCAACCAGACCTAAATTTGTAGTGTTTTCATAAACTTTAATTCTAGAATCTTTTTCAGCAAAAGCATTGCATATAGAAAGTGTATTATCAGAAGACTTATCGTCTGTAATAACAATTTCTATATTTTTATATGTTTGATTTAATGCACTTTGAAGCGTTTCTTCAATAAATGCGCCACCATTATAAGTTGGAATACAAATTGATACCAATGGTGCGTTTTCCTTTTCCATAAGTTAAGATTGATTACAAAATTATGTATTATAATCTGTTAGTTAGGTGCGTGATCAAAATCGTCTTTAAGTAAAACGTCTATATTTCTTTCAACAATTTCGTATAAAACGATGTCTGGTTTTTCTTTTTCTATTAATATTTTGTCAAAATTATGTCTCCAAATGCAAAGCGTTTCACCAAAGTCGTTTGCTACTATTTCTTTTAGAGCTCCAAAAAAGGAATCTCTCATAATTATGATTTTTAAATCGTTTACATCACTAGTATAACGGTGTTCGTAATTACTAGAGCTAAAATGATACGGAGATGGTATAGGTAATTGGTTAGGTTGTTTTGTCCAGCTGTATTCAAATTTAGGCTTAACATTTATAAACTCTTCACTTTTCTCTATAAACAACATGCCATTTAAATCTCCAATAGGAGAATTAAAACGTTCTATTTCATAGTCGTTTAATGGATTCATGTTAAATTTTGTTGTGTTGAAATCTGTCGAGATGTTTTTCATAATTGCTTTTGCAGCATAAAAACCACCAAGATGATTCCAGTGAGAATCAGTTTTATGGTATAACCTTATGCTGTCTTTAGGAAAATATTCTCCTAAATTTATAAGCGGAACATCAATACTTTTACATAAGGCTTTTATTTGTTCAAACTTTGTTTCTTTATCGCTTTTAGCAATAGGAATCATATCACCATATATAGTATGTTTGTTTGGTGCTATAGATATGTAAAACTTTATATTTCTATCTTCAAGCCATTTTTTCTTTTCTAAAATATGATATTTTATTGTGTTTAATTCGTTGTCATTAAAGTTTAAAATACCTTTAGATTCAGATAATGCATTACTGAATTTATTACCTAAAAATTTCCAACCATTATGAATGTCTATTGCAGAATTTGGAATAGGATTAACATTAAAAATGTTAGCTTTTACATAGCAGTATAATTCAAACAAATCAGCTTTTAAAGGAAAATTACGTTTAAAGTTTAAACTGATTTTCTTTTCACCAGGATTCATCGGTTCTATCTTTATTTTTAATAATACTAAAACTAAAGGGATAGAAATCATTACTATACTAACAGTAATGAATATTTTATGAAGCTTATTTTTCATTATGTTGTTATACTAATTAGAATCTAAAATAAATAAATGGGTTATAAGAACCTGCGGCTATATACACAATGCTTATAAACAATAATGTTAATACAAAAATATATCTAAACGGCAGGTATATAGGGTTGGTTAGTTTCTTCTCAAGATAAGGATATATTGGGAAAGAAAAAATAACGCCTAAAATAAATATAATAGCAACTTCATTACTGTAATTGAAATAGGTTATAAAATCATTAGGAGCGTGATTTCCTTCTGTATAAACAAACATTGTTTTTAGGTAAATTAATGCATGGTTTAAGTCTTCGGCTCTAAATAAAACCCAACCTACCAAGACAATAAGTAATGTGTAAATATGCTGAATTGGTGCCCATAATTTCTCTAAAACTTTATCAAAACCAACACGCTCAATTACAATAAAAAGTCCGTGAAAAAGTCCCCAAATAACAAAGTTCCATGCGGCTCCGTGCCAAAGTCCTGTAATAAAAAATACAATAAATAAGTTTAAATAGGTTCTAGATTTACCTTTTCTGTTTCCGCCAAGTGAAATGTATAAGTAATCTCTAAACCAGGATGATAATGAGATGTGCCAACGTCTCCAAAACTCTTTAATACTTTTTGAAATATATGGGTAATTAAAGTTTTCAAGAAAGTTGAAACCAAACATTTTTCCTAAACCAATAGCCATATCAGAGTAAGCAGAAAAGTCAAAGTAAATCTGGAATGTGTAAGCAAATACACCAATCCATGCATTTACTGTAGAAAAATCACCGCCACTTTCAGTAAAAACACTATCAGCAACACTAGCAAATGTGTTGGCTAAAATCATTTTTTTAGCAAGACCTAAAATAAAACGTTCTAAACCTTTAGAGAAAGACACCAAAGTTACCTCACGCTTTACAATTTCTTTTTGAACATCAATATATCTTACAATTGGTCCAGCAACAAGCTGTGGAAACATAGTGACATAGGTAGCAAACTCTAAAATGTTTCTGCTGGCTTTTACATTACCTCTGTAAACATCAATGGTGTATGACATGGTTTGAAAAACATAAAAGCTAATACCTAAAGGTAAGGCAATCTCTATAATACCATCAAAAGCACTTGTTTGAATGCCTAAACCGCTTATAACAGCTTTTAAGTTATCTATAGCAAAATTAAAATATTTAAATACTCCTAGAGTTAATAAATTGGTAAACAAAGAAAACCGAAGCCCAAGCTTTCTGTTTCCTTCCTCTATCATGATACCACATTTGTAATCTACAATTGTAGAAAATATCATTATCAATACCAGAAACTTCTCACCATAAGTATAAAAATATAAACTGGCTGCTAAAATTACTAGATTCCTATATTTTTTTGGAACTATAAAATAGAGTAGAAGTACAAAAGGCAAAAATAAAAGTAAAAAATATGCGCTGCTAAATACCATTGATTTTAATTAAAATAGGGTGCAAATGTAATAATAATCGTTAACATTTTTTTAGTAAAAAAAGATATATCATATAGTTAGAAGTATTTTTCTAAAATAGAATTTATTTTGCCTTATATTTGGTGCGTTTCACTAGGAAATATCAAGGACATGCAGTTATCTATAATTATTCTGAATTACAATGTGCGCTATTTTTTAGAGCTATGCTTAAAAAGTGTTTCAGCGGCCATTTCAACTTTAGATGCCGAAATTATAGTAGTAGATAATAACTCATCAGATGATAGTTGCGAGATGGTAAAACAACAATTTCCTGAAGTTTTACTTATTGAAAATGAATTAAACAGTGGTTTTTCAAAAGGGAATAATATAGGCGTAAGCCATGCAAAAGGCAAGTATGTTTGTATTTTAAATCCAGATACAGTTGTCCCTGAAGATGCTTTTTCTCAACTTATTGAATTTGCAGAAAACCAAGCCAATCTAGGTATTGTTGGCTGCAGGTTAATAGATGGTACAGGAAAGTATTTGCCAGAAAGTAAGCGTAACATTCCCAAACCGCGTGTTGCTTTCAAAAAGTTGTTAGGTAATCCAAATGATTATTATGCAAATCAGCTTGAAGAGCACGATATAGGCAAGGCGCCTATTTTTGTCGGAGCATTCATGCTGCTTAAAAAAACTGTTTATGAACAGGTAAATGGCTTTGATGAAGACTATTTTATGTACGGAGAAGATATAGACTTATCTTATAAAATTCTTAAAGCAGGCTACGACAATTATTATTATGGTAAAACAGCAGTTATACATTTTAAAGGAGAAAGCACACTAAAAGATACAAAGTATGCGCAACGCTTTTATGGCGCTATGCAAATTTTTTACAAAAAGCATTTTAAAAGTAATCTAGCTTTTAATATTGTTGTTTGGTTAGGAATAAAAGCTGCATATTTAATAAGAACAAACCCTAAAGCGGTTAATACAACAAGCAAACACTTAGTGTTGATATCAAATAAAATACCAGAGCATTTACAAATAGAAATAAAAAAACCTATAGAATTAAGAGAAGGCCTTGAAAATGTAAAGCCCAATACAGAAATTATTTTTGATACAGATATGCTTGCTTTTAAGTCAATTATAGCACATATTGAAGCTTTTAGAAATATGTCAAACACGACTTTTAAAATATTAGTAGCACAATCTAATTTTGTTTTAGGAAGTAATAGCTCTAAAACAAGAGGAGAAGTAATAGTTTATTAACAAGAATTTATTGATGAAACTGCAACAGATTAGATGATTTTTCATTAATTTTGCAGGCGAAATAAAAAAAAACACGTTTCCATTACAGATATGGCAAAATTCGAATTAAAACTCCCAAAAATGGGAGAAAGTGTAGCAGAAGCAACAATCACTTCATGGTTAAAAGAAGTAGGAGATACCATAGAGGCTGATGAAGCAGTTCTAGAAATAGCAACAGATAAAGTAGATAGTGAAGTTCCTAGTGAGGTAGATGGTGTTTTGGTAGAAAAACTATTTAATGTTGATGATGTTGTTCAAGTAGGACAAACAATAGCTATTATTGAGACAGAAGGAGAATCTTCGTCAAGTACAAACAATTCTACATCACAACCTGTCGAAAAAGTAGAAACAAAAACTGATACAGTAGCCTTAGCTCAAGTAGAAAATACTGTTGAGACAGCAAAAGAAACAGCCGCAGCTGTAGTTTCTTCAGGAGATCGTTTTTATTCTCCTTTAGTTAAAAATATAGCAAAGAAAGAAGGTATTGGTCAAGAAGAATTAGACGCTATTCAAGGAACTGGAAAAGATGGTCGTGTTACCAAAAACGATATACTAGCGTATTTAGAAAATAGAACAGCGCCACAAACAGAAAAACCAGCGGCAGCACCTCAAGTAAAGCAAGCTTCAGAACCAGTAAAAACAGCTCCAGCTATACCAACAGGAGATGATGAGATTGTTCAAATGACCAGAATGGGTAAACTTATTGCTCATCACATGGTAGATTCAGTGCAAACTTCAGCTCATGTTCAAAGTTTTATTGAAGCTGACGTTACAAAAATCTGGAACTGGCGTAAAAAAGTAAAAGATAGTTTCATGAAGCGTGAAGGAGAAAACCTTACGTTTACTCCAATCTTTATGGAAGCCGTGGCAAAAGCACTACGTGATTTTCCAATGATGAATATTTCTGTTCAAGGAGATACTATTATTAAGAAAAAACATATCAATTTAGGGATGGCTGCTGCTTTACCAGACGGAAACTTAATAGTTCCTGTTATAAAAGATGCAGATCAACTTAACCTAGTTGGTATGACAAAAAAGGTGAATGATTTAGCTAACCGTGCTAGACAAAATCAATTAAAACCAGATGATATTCAGGGAGGTACTTACACTGTAACAAATGTAGGTACATTTGGAAGCATCATGGGAACACCAATAATCAATCAACCACAAGTAGGTATATTAGCATTAGGAGCTATACGTAAAATGCCTGCAGTTGTTGAAACTCCAGAAGGTGATTTTATAGGTATTCGTTATAAAATGATTATGTCTCATTCTTACGATCACCGTGTAGTAAACGGAGCGTTAGGAGGTCAGTTTGTAAAAGCAGTAAAAGACTATTTAGAAGCTTGGGATCCTAATAGAGAGATTTAAAAAAAATATTCTAGAGTAAAAAAGCACAGTTTAATACTGTGCTTTTTTTATTATTATAACTGTGTATTATTAAAATTTTAGAAACGAGGAGTTCTATATATTCTCGTTATCTTTGCATAAAAATTATTTTCCATGAATCTCAATCTTACCAAACCTATTTGCTTTTTCGATTTAGAAACCACAGGTATTAATATTTCAAATGACAGAATTGTAGAAATATCTATATTAAAAGTGCACCCAAACGGAAAAGAAGAAACTTATACGCAACGTGTAAACCCTGAAATGCCAATTCCGCCAGAAGTAACAAAAGTACATGGCATATCAGATGCAGATGTAGCAGATAAACCTACATTTAAAGAGTTGGCTAAAGAGATTCATAATATGATAAAAGATTCAGATTTAGGAGGTTTCAATTCAAATAGATTTGATATACCATTATTGGCAGAAGAAATGTTGCGAGCAGATGTAGATTTTGATATGAAAAATCGTTTAGCAGTTGATGTTCAAACTATTTTTCATAAAATGGAACAACGTACATTAAGTGCTGCATATAAGTTTTATTGTGATAAAAATCTAGACGATGCTCATAGCGCAGAAGCCGATACGCTAGCTACTTATGAAGTGCTAAAAGCACAAGTAGATAAATATGAAGAGTTAGAAAATAACACCGCTTTTTTAGCAGAGTTTAGTTCTCGTAAAAAGTTTGCTGATTTTGCAGGTTTTATTACATATAACAAAAAAGGCGAAGAATGTTTCTCGTTCGGTAAGCATAAAGGTAAATTAGTTACCGAAGTTTTAGAAACCGAACCAGGATATTTTGGTTGGCTGCTTAATGCAGATTTTCCTTTGTATACAAAAAAAGTGCTAACAGCTATAAAGTTAAGAGCGTTTAATAATAAATTAGGGTAGTTTACAAGTTATGAAATTAATTTGCATAGGAAGAAACTATACAGAACATATTAAAGAGCTGGAAAATGAAAAACCGTCAGATCCAGTGGTGTTTTTAAAACCAGACACAGCTATTTTACTAAAAAAACAACCGTTTTTTATACCGGACTTTTCAAATGATGTGCACCATGAGGTTGAGGTTTTAGTTAAAATAAATAAAGTAGGAAAGTATATAGATAAAAAATTTGCTCATAAATACTATGATGAAGTAGGTTTGGGTATAGATTTTACGGCACGAGATTTACAGTCAAAACTTAAAGAAAAAGGATTACCTTGGGAAAAAGCAAAAGCTTTTGACGGCGCAGCTGTTGTTGGTAAATGGGTGTCTAAAAGTGATTTTTCTGACATAAATCAATTAAATTTTTCTTTAGAAAAGAACGAAAAAGTTGTGCAAACAGGAAATACCAGTCACATGCTATGGAAAATTGATGAGATTATCGAATATGTTTCAAAATATTTTACTTTAAAGATAGGAGATATTATATTTACGGGAACTCCGGCAGGAGTTGGAAGAGTAGATGCAAACGACAAGTTAAGAGGGTTTTTAGAAAACAAAGAAATGTTTTCAATAACAGTAAAATAAATGGAACAACATTACAAACTATTTAGAGTAAGAGAATTAGCTGATAATGACGAGGATTTTATTGCAGCTTTAGCAGCAGCCTTTTTAGATGAAGTGCCAGAAGATGCAGAACGATTAAAAGAAGCAGTTGCATCCAAAGACTATTTTTCGGCATACCAAGCAGCACATAAAATGAAACCTACAATAGACTTGTTTGAGTTAGGTGTTTTAAATGACTTAATAGAAGTACAAGACTGGGGGAAATTTGAAAGAACTGAAACAGATATTTCTGAAAAATTAGATATAGTTATGACAGCCGTAAATAATGCTTCAGAAGAAATTAAATCAGATTTTGGCTTATAATGCAAGCAGAGATTATAACCATTGGAGACGAAATTCTTATTGGGCAAATAGTAGATACAAACTCAACGTTTATATCAAAAACACTTAATAAATTAGGTGTTTCAATATACCAAATTACGTCTGTTCAAGATGATGCAACTCATATTTTAAAAGCCTTAAAGGAAGCTGAAGAAAACGCTGATATAATCATTATAACTGGAGGATTAGGTCCAACAAAAGACGATATCACAAAAAAAACAATCACCAATTATTTTCAAGATACATTAATTAGAGATGAAGCAGTAACCAATAATATATATAGGTTATGGAAAGGTTTTAAAAAAGATGTCCTTCCGTCTCAAGTTAATTTAGATCAAGCATTAGTTCCATCAAAAGCCACCGTTTTAATGAATGTTAACGGAAGCGCACCAGGAATGTGGCTTGAAAAAAATAATAAAGTATTTGTATCACTTCCAGGAGTTCCTTTTGAAATGAAAGCACTCATGGAAGACGAAGTCATTCCTAGACTAAGTGATAAATTCAATTTTCCATATATATATCATACTACAGTATTAACAGCTGGGTTAGGCGAGAGCGATCTTGCTGCTCGTATAGAAAAATGGGAATACGCATTACCTGATTTTATAAAATTAGCATATTTACCAAATTTAGGGCGAGTGCGATTACGATTATCAGGAAAACATGCCGACAAAAATATTTTAGAATCTGAAATAGCCTATCAAATTCGCTTATTAACACCGCAAATACAAGATATATTTGTTGGGTTTGAGTCAGAAGGAACTATAGAGTCTATTTTAGGAAAGCAATTAGTAGCTCTAGAAAAAACAATAGCAACCGCAGAAAGTTGTACAGGCGGAAAAATAGCCGAAATGTTTACGGCAAGTGCAGGTGCATCAGCATATTACAAAGGATCGGTTGTGAGCTATGCAACACAAACAAAAATAGATGTTTTAGGTGTTTCAGAAACACTTATAAGCAAACATTCTGTAGTAAGCTCTCAAGTAGCAGAGACTATGGCAAAAAATGTATTAGAGCTATTCAAAACTGATTATGCTATAGCTACTACCGGAAATGCAGGTCCTGAAAAAGGAGATTCTGATGCCGAAGTAGGAACAGTTTATATTGCATTAGCAACAAAAACACATGTGTATTCTGAAAAATTTAATTTTGGAAACCACAGAACAAAAGTGATAAATAGGGCGTCAAATAAAGCATTTGAAATGCTTCAAAAAGAAATTTTAAAAAAGTAACAATTTTAGTTTGCTGATATTGTAAAGTTTTACTAAATTTGCAGCCTGTTTTAAAATAACAATATTAAAGTTAGAAGAAATGTCAAGAGTTTGTGAACTTACTGGGAAAAAAGCAATGGTTGGGAACAATGTGTCTCACGCAATGAATAAAACAAAACGTAAATTTGATGCAAATTTAATCAAAAAACGTTTTTATATTCCTGAAGAAGATAAATGGGTAACTTTAAAAGTTTCTACATCAGCATTAAAAACTATCAATAAAATTGGTATTTCTGCTGCGCTTAAAGAAGCTAAAGCTAAAGGATTTATAAAATAAGCATAACGCATAAAGATACGTTACAATGGCAAAGAAAGGTAATAGAATACAGGTAATATTAGAATGTACAGAGCATAAAGAGTCTGGGCAACCAGGAACATCTCGTTACATTACTACAAAAAATAAAAAAAATACGCCAGATAGAATGGAGATTAAAAAATTCAATCCTATTCTTAAGCGTATGACAGTTCATAAAGAGATAAAATAATTAAGTCATGGCAAAGAAATCAGTAGCATCATTACAAACAGGATCTAAGAGATTAACTAAAGCAATCAAAATGGTGAAGTCACCTAAAACTGGTGCTTATATGTTTGTTGAATCAGTTATGGCTCCAGAGTTTGTTAATGATTTTTTAAACAAAAAATAAATTAAATTCTTACATTTAATTCTATAACTGCTTTCATTTGAAAGCAGTTTTTTTATATCTATATTTGACAGATAATCTGACAGTTTAGCAGTATTTTTTTTAGGCTAGATTTTTGATTATAGATTATAAAATTTTTAAACCTATGAGTTTTTTTAAAAAAATATTCTCTTCAGAAAAAAAAGAAACATTAGACAAAGGTCTAGAAAAGTCTAAAACAAGTTTTTTTGGTAAATTAAGTAAAGCAGTTGCAGGAAAATCAAAAGTTGATGATGAGGTTTTAGATAATCTAGAAGAAGTACTTGTGTCTAGTGATGTAGGTGTAAACACAACGCTAAAAGTTATAGAGCGTATAGAAAGTCGTGTCGCTAAAGACAAATATCTTGGCACAGACGAGCTTAATAAAATTCTTCGAGAAGAAATAGCAGCCTTGTTAAGCGAAACCAATTCAGGCGAAGAAACTGAATATACAATTCCTGAAAACAAAAAGCCATACGTGCTTATGGTTGTTGGTGTTAATGGAGTTGGTAAAACAACTACCATAGGTAAACTTGCATATCAATTTAAAAAGAAAGGATTAAAAGTTGTACTAGGAGCTGCAGATACGTTTAGAGCCGCAGCTATAGATCAATTGCAAGTTTGGGCAGACCGCGTTGATGTGCCAATGGTACGTCAAGATATGGGAAGTGACCCAGCTTCTGTTGCTTTTGATGCTTTGCAATCTGGTGTAAAGCAAGATGCAGACGTTATTATTATAGATACAGCTGGACGTTTACATAATAAAGTGAATTTAATGAATGAGCTTACTAAAGTAAAACGTGTTATGCAAAAAGTTGTTGGAGATGCACCTCATGATGTATTATTAGTGTTAGATGGTTCTACGGGACAAAATGCTTTTGAACAAGCAAAACAGTTTACAGCTGCAACCGAAGTAACCTCATTAGCTGTAACTAAATTAGACGGAACAGCAAAAGGTGGTGTTGTAATAGGAATTTCTGACCAGTTTAAAATTCCGGTGAAATATATAGGAGTAGGAGAAGGTATTGAGGATTTACAAGTTTTTAATAAATACGAATTTGTAGATTCGTTTTTTAAATAATAATAAAAAAGGCTCGCAATTTGCGAGCCTTTTTTGTTTTAATCTGTTACAAAAGAGCTTGGTCCAGACCAATCACTATAATCATTTCCTCCACAATTAGATCTTACATAAAAATCATAAGGAGTGTTAGGTTCTAAATCGATTAGTTGAACATTATCAGAGTTTACATTAATTCGGCTTCCGGTTCCAAGTTGAAATCCATTTAATCCAAATTCTAAATTAAAAAAATTAGAATCGTTACGGTCACTCCATTCAATAACAGCAGAAGTAGTTGTTATTGAGCTTGCGTCTAAATTATGAGGTTGTAAACAGTTTTGAAAAGGAATAGGAACTATGTTTCCATCGTCATCTTTAGCACAGCTTAACATAGTTAAAAAGGCTAGTGTTACATAAAAAAACTTTTTCATCTTTGATTTGTTTTAAAATTGATTGATAAGTAAATAACGTAAATTAATATGTTTTTATTTAGTTTATTACTGTATTTATTTTTTCCCATAAATCATTATCAAAAGTAGAAAGAGCAAAATTTTCATCATCTGCTGATTCTCCCATTCTAATTATTACAAGTTTTTTACTAGGAACAACATAAATTTTTTGGTCATTCTTTCCTAAAGCGGCAAACATATCGTCTGGAGCGTTAGGGATAAGTTTTCCAGGAAATTCAAATTGAGATTGAGGTAAGTGATAACTAGATTTCCCGTTAAGCCACCATAAATATCCATAAGCCAAATTAATGTTTTGAGAAGTGTTTGTTGCTTGGTTTAAATAAGAGTTAGAGACTATAAGGGTATTATTCCACATACCGTTTGCATAAATTAGTAAACCAAAGCGAGCCATACTACGGGTTGTACTCCAAAAAACATTTAAATCATTGATGGCAATCCAACTACCAGTCATGCCTATTTTATTTTTTAATTTTATATTAAAATAATCATTCCAACTATCTCCGCTAGATTGTGCTATGACATCTTGCATTTTTACGTAAACATTATGATAAGCCCAACGTGTTCCTGCATCAGCAGTATATTGTAGGTTTTCAGCAGAAACATTATCGCCTTGAGTATTGTCTATTCCAGATGTCATAGATAATAAATGCTTGCAGGTAATTAAGTTTTCTTTTTCTAATGATAAGCTAGTCCATCCATTTCCAATATAATCAGATACTTTATTGTTTAGTGCTATCAAACCTTCGTCTTCAGCAATTCCAGCTATGGTAGAGGTTAATGTTTTACCTGTACTAGCCCAGTACCATGAAGAAGATTCTGAATGTTGGTTCATATACGCTTCAATAACTATTTTACCATTGTGTAGTATCATAAAACCTTTTGTGTTCTTTTCCTCTAGGTAGTTTAAAAGAGTTGAAATTTCATGACTATTCCAGTTTAAAGATTCTGGAGTTTTGCTTTCCCATTCATCAGAATTTAAAGGCGGAAAATATATTTCAGGATTTGAAGTTTCAGGAGTATTAATTATGATATTTTCATTGTCATTTGATGAACAATTGCATAAAAGCAAAGCACAAATGATTATAGAAAAAGGTAGTGTTCTCATAACGAGTTTCTTAATTAGATGTTTAAATATAGGAAAGGTTTAATTAAGTTGTATCTTTGCTGCCTGAATTTTAGTTATGAGAACAAAATCGCTTAAAAAAAATAAAATCAATGTTGTAACATTAGGTTGTAGTAAAAATGTTTACGACAGTGAGGTGTTAATGGGACAACTTAAAGCTAATGGAAAAGATGTTGCTCATGAACAAGAAGGTAATGTTGTAGTAATTAATACTTGTGGTTTTATAAACAATGCTAAAGAAGAAAGCGTGAATACCATTTTGGAGTTCATGCAAAAGAAAGAAGCTGGAGATGTAGATAAGGTTTTTGTTACAGGGTGTTTAAGTGAACGTTATAAGCCCGATTTAGAAAAAGAAATTCCTGATGTAGACCAATATTTTGGAACAACAGAATTACCTCTTTTGTTAAAAGCTTTAGGTGCTGATTACAAGCATGAATTAATAGGTGAGCGTTTAACTACAACACCAAAAAACTATGCCTATTTAAAAATTGCTGAAGGCTGTGATAGACCTTGTAGTTTTTGTGCCATACCTTTAATGAGAGGAAAACACAAAAGCACCCCAATTGAAGAATTGGTTATTGAAGCCGAAAAATTAGCCGCTAGTGGTGTAAAAGAGCTTATACTTATTGCTCAAGACTTAACCTATTACGGATTAGATTTATACAAAAAAAGAAACCTAGCAGAGCTTCTTGAAAATCTTGTAAAGGTTGAAGGTATTGAATGGATTCGTTTGCATTATGCGTTCCCAACAGGATTTCCAATGGATGTGTTAGAGGTTATGAATAGAGAACCAAAAGTATGTAATTACCTAGATATTCCATTACAACACATATCAGATCATATTTTAAAAAGTATGCGTCGCGGAACAACAAAAGCTAAAACAACAAACTTGATACAAGACTTTAGAAAAGCTGTTCCTAACATGACTATTCGTACAACACTTATTGTTGGTTATCCAGGAGAAACTGAAGAAGATTTTCAGGAATTAAAACAATGGGTAAAAGATATGCGTTTTGAGCGTTTAGGTTGCTTTACATATTCTCATGAAGAAAACACACACGCTTTCAATTTAGAAGATGATGTGCCTGAAGACGTGAAACAAGAACGTGCAAATGAGATTATGGAAATTCAGTCTCAAATTTCTTGGGAACTAAACCAAGAAAAAATAGGTCAAGAGTTAAAAGTTGTTATTGATAGAAAAGAAGGAAATTATTTTGTAGGTCGTACAGAGTTTGACTCACCTGATGTTGATAATGAAGTATTGATAGATGCTTCAAAAGTATATTTAAAAACAGGAGACTTTACAACAGTTACTATTGTTGATGCAGCAGATTTTGATTTATATGCTGAAGTTGTAAATTAATAAAATAGTATAATTTATATATCAAAAGGCAAGCTAACTAGCTTGCCTTTTTTTATTAAAAAGAAGATACTGTAATTAATTTTTTGCTAGCTGTTTATTAATTTTTTTAATAGCAGATTCTATAGATTTTTCAGGTTCTATAATGTTGTATTCACCCCAAAATTGTGGGTCAGAAAAACCAGAAGCCTCATCGCTTAAAATCATTGAAGGTTTAAAACTTTCTTGATAGCTTAACACTTTACTGTTATTATCTTGCCAGTCTGTTATAGCCATTTCACTATTTAGGGTGTAATTACTATTAAACAGTTTACCTTTCCAATTAACCTTAAAAGCTAATTGTATGTTGCTGTAACGGTAATGCCACTTACCGTTTTGAGTTTTGTAATCAACACGATATGCAGCTTCAGTAGGAAGCACTCTTACTTTGTTAGGTTTTTTCTTTATGAAAAGTTTACTAGCTGCTTCAGCATCAGAGACATTTAAGTTGTAAATGGCGCTAATTAATGCATAGTTTTCAGTATCAATATATAATTTCCCAAAGTACAACGGAGATTGTATTTGTGGTTTTTGTTTAAAGTTCACAACATATACTTTCCTATTATCTATTTGTGTAGAGTTTTCAAAACTAAAATCATAATTGCTTAAATTATCTTCATTAAATATAAACTGATTGTATTTAATCATATCTACATAAAGCGTGCTAAAAGGTCCTCCTTGAAGTTTTAACGCTATAGTGTCTAATTTTGTGTAATCGGTATTTTTTCTAGCTTTTATCAATCTTACTTTGTCGCCTTTTCTAGATTGGTAAGACTGTTTATAAATCTCTACAACAGCTTCAGATAGCGAGGCATTTTTGTTACGTTTTTTTATGGTTTCTCTATAAAAACCAGTCATGATTTTTTGCTCATTAATATAGTTTTCGCCTTTGCGCTTTAATGTGGCTTCAACTAGAGATAGAGCACTTTCAGGAGCTGTTAAATTCACCTCGGCTAAACTAGTAACATTAGGTTGTAAATGTATTTTAGGATGATTTGTTAAATCAGAAATTTTAATTTTCTGTTCAGAATATCCCAAAAAAGAAAATGAAACCGTAGCGTTAAGTAAGTTGTCAGGAATTTTAAGCAAAAACTCGCCTTCAGTATTCGTTATTGTGCTAATATTTGTATCAATAACACTAATATCAGCAAAAGTAAGCGGTGTTTTTGTTTGCGCATCATAAACAGTTCCTTTGAAAGCTTTGTAGGAATTTAACTGTTGTTGAAAGTCAAAAAAAGCATGCGATTTAAAATTGCTAGTCATTAATAAAAATACTGCAATAAAGGTCAGGATTTGAGGGGAATTGGTTTGTAAGTGTATCGTTTTCATGACACTAAAGATTTAAGTTTGTCTACCTGAAATCTATTGTTAATATACGCATTTTTTTTGAGATAGTAACGATTCTAATATTTGTCTAGTACTTTAATATTGATAACAGTAAACTCTTAACGTAATTTTTAGAATCTAAAAAATGGAATAACTGTATATTTACACTTCAATTGAAAAGTAACTATGCCAACAGACTGTATTCCGTTTAGAGAAACCAATTATTTCTCTACTTTAATATGTGACTATTTAGATGAAAACAATAATTTAAAACCTTTTTATAACCGTTTTCCTGAATTAGAAAATTTTAAAGCTCAAATTGAAGATAAAGCATCTAACTACAAAGCAAGTGTTAGAGAAATATTAGTGACTGCTTTAGAAAATCAGTATAAAAATACAGAAGCATCAGCTGAAACTTTAAGCAATATTAATGCACTAAAGCAGGAGAACACGTTTACGGTAACGACTGGACATCAATTAAACCTATTTACAGGACCGGCATATTTTTTCTATAAAATAATCTCTACAATAAATCTTTGCAATGAGTTAAAAGCAGCATATCCAGAATATAATTTTGTTCCTATTTACTGGATGGCAAGTGAAGATCATGATTTTGATGAGATTAACTTTTTTAATTTTCAAGGTAAAAAAGTACAATGGAATAGAAATGCTTCTGGCGCAGTTGGAGAGTTAAACCTTGAAGGTTTAGATAGTGTTTTTAGTGCCTTTGCATCAGAACTTAATGCTAGTCAAAACGCAAAAGAATTACAAGAACTTTTCAAAGAAGCTTATCTTGATAATGATAATTTAACCAATGCAACGCGCTATCTGGTTAATAAGTTGTTTTCTCAATACGGACTAATAATTTTAGATGGAAATGATAAAGCTTTAAAGCGATTATTTGTGCCTTATATTAAAGAAGATTTGTTAAATAAAACAGCTTTTAAGCATGTTACACAAACAAATGAAGCTTTAAATAAACTGTCTGATAGTTACAAAATTCAGGTAAATCCAAGAGAAATCAACCTGTTTTACATTGTTTCAGGAGTGCGTGAACGTATTGTAGAAATTGATGATACATATACTGTTATAGACACCAATATTACATGGGATAAAACATCGCTTTTGCAAGAGGTAGAGCAATACCCAGAACGATTTAGCCCTAATGTTGTTATGCGACCGCTATATCAAGAAGTTATTTTACCTAACTTGTGTTACATTGGCGGCGGCGGCGAATTAGCATATTGGTTTCAGTTGAAATCAAATTTTGAAACACAACAAGTTACTTTTCCAATATTACTTTTAAGAAACTCGGTGTTACTTATAACTGAAAAACAGCAAGAAAAGTTAGAAAAACTGAATCTTTCAGTTTCCGATTTATTTTTAAAGCAATCAGAATTAAGAACTAAAGTCACAAAAGCTATTTCTAAAATAGATATTGATTTTTCACCACAAAAAGAACTTCTTAAAAATCAATTTCAAGACCTTTATAAACTAGCCGAAAAAACAGACGCTTCTTTTTTAGGAGCTGTTGGCGCTCAAGAACGTAAACAAATAAAAGGATTAGAGCATTTGGAAAAACGATTACTTAAAGCGCAAAAACGCAAGTTACAAGATCATTTACTACGCGTAACAGAACTTCAAAACGAATTATTTCCTAACCAAAGTTTACAAGAACGTCAAGCTAATTTTTCCGAATTTTATTTAGAGTTTGGAGACCAATTAATTTCGCAGTTAGTGTTAAATTTGCAACCTCTAAAAGGCAAATTTACAATACTAAACTTAAAATAATTCATGCATAAAATTGATATTGAGCTTATTGAAATGACACTAGATGTCATGAAATATGCTATTGGTAGAATTTCAGCAACAGAACACGATATAGGAAAACCCAAAAAAGCTGAAGAGCTAAAAGCTATTGTTGGCGAAACGGTAACAGCAAAAGGCGTTGGAGGCGAATATGCTTTTAATCTTTGGAAAAAACACTTATCAAAAGCCAATGTTCCTGTAGATCATCCTAGAAATTTAGCATTCGTTCCTGCGTCTCCAACAAGAGCAGCAATTATGTTTGATTTAGTAACATCAGCCTCAAGTATTCATGGTGCTTACTGGATGGAAGGTGCTGGAGGTATTTTTTGCGAAAACGAAGCCATGTCTTGGATTGTTTCTTTAACAGGTTTGCCTGAAGGTGCTTTTGGAGTATTTACAAGTGGTGGAACAGCAGCTAATTTATCAGCTATAGTAACAGCAAGAGAATATTGGAGAAGAGATGAAACTTATAAACGAGAAAAAGGCTTAATTATAACATCAATAGGTGCGCACTCTTCTATAAAAGCTATGGCAAAAGTAGCCGATGTTGATATTTTATTGGTTGATTCTGAAGAAGAATTAAAAGGCGATGCTTTAAGAAAAACCATTGATACACTTAATTTTCATCAGCGTAAAAGGTTATTTGCTGTTGTAGCAACAGGAGGAACTACCAATGCTGGTATTATTGATGATTTAGAAGGAATAGCAAACGTATGTGAGCAAGAAAACTTATGGTTTCATGTAGATGCAGCCTATGGAGGTGGCGCTTTAGCAGCAGACTCTGTAAGACATTTGTTTAGTGGTATTGAGCGAGCAGATAGTATAACCATAGACCCGCATAAGTGGATGTTTTCACCTTATGACTGTGGCGCTGTGATTTATAAAAACCCAGAACTGGCAAAAGAGGCACATTCTCAACAAGGATCTTACCTTGATATTTTTAAAGATGAAGGTGCTCACGGGTTTAATCCAACCGACTATCAAATACAATTAACGCGTCGTGTTCGTGGTTTACCTCTTTGGTTTTCTTTAGCAACTCATGGAACAGACAGATATAAACAAGCTGTAGAAAGAGGTCTTGAATTAGCACAAATAGCAGGTAGTATGATAGAAAATAATCCGCATGTTGAACTCGTGAGAGAACCAAGTTTATCATGTGTATTATTTAGAAGAATAGGATGGAATCCTGAAGATTATACTAATTGGACATACGAAAACCACAAAAAAGGTTTCGCGCTTGTAACGCCTACAAAATGGAAAAATGGTGATAGTTTTGAAACAGTATCTAGATTTTGCTTTATAAATCCTGATACTACCGAAAAAGATATAGCCATGATATTAGATTCAATGGCATAAAAAACAGAAAAAAAATAGGAGACTAAAAAGGTCAATAGAAAATCAATTACTATTTTTGCGCATGCAACACAACAACGTACTTATATTAGATTTCGGTTCGCAATACACACAGCTTATTGCCCGAAGAGTGAGAGAACTTAACATTTATTGTGAGATTCATCCATTCAACAAGATTCCAAACAATTTAGAAACTTATAAAGCAGTGATCTTATCGGGAAGTCCAAACTCGGTAAGAGGAGAAGATGTTTTACATCCAGACTTATCACAAATACGTGGTAAAAAACCTTTACTAGCTGTATGTTATGGTGCGCAATATCTTGCTCATTTTTCAGGAGGAGAAGTAGCGCCATCAAACACAAGAGAATATGGTCGAGCAAATTTATCTTACGTAAAGGAAGATGCTTTTTTTAGTGGGGTTTCTAAAGGAAGTCAAGTGTGGATGAGCCATAGTGATACTATAAAAAAATTACCAGAAAATGGTGTTTTACTAGCTAGTACACACGATGTAGAAAATGCAGCTTACAAAATAGAAGGTGAACAAACTTATGCTATTCAGTTTCATCCAGAAGTATATCATTCAACAGACGGAAAACAATTGTTAGAGAACTTTTTAGTTCACATAGCAGAAGTAAATCAAGATTGGACACCGCAATCTTTTGTTGAAGAAACTGTAGCAGATTTACAAGCACAATTAGGTAATGATAAAGTTGTTCTAGGATTATCTGGTGGTGTAGACTCTTCTGTAGCAGCTATGCTATTACATAAAGCCATAGGTGAAAACTTATATTGCATTTTTGTAAACAACGGCTTGCTACGAAAAAATGAATTTACTGATGTATTAGAACAATACAAAGGTATGGGCCTAAATGTAAAAGGTGTAGATGCTTCGGCACGCTTTTTGGATGCATTAGCAGGATTGAGCGACCCAGAGCAAAAAAGAAAAGCTATTGGTCGTGTATTTATAGAGGTGTTTGATGATGAAGCTCATGAAATTACAGATGTAAAATGGTTAGCTCAAGGCACAATCTATCCTGATGTTATAGAAAGTGTTTCTGCAACAGGCGGACCAAGTGCAACAATAAAAAGTCATCATAATGTTGGTGGTTTGCCAGATTTTATGAAACTTAAAATTGTAGAGCCACTTAAAGCTTTATTTAAAGATGAAGTACGTCGTGTAGGAGCTTCTATGGATATGGATAAAAACCTATTAGGACGTCATCCATTTCCAGGTCCAGGATTGGCAATAAGGATTTTAGGAGATATAACTGCTGAAAAAGTTCGTATCTTACAAGAAGTTGATGCTGTATTTATTGGTAACTTAAAGAAATGGGGATTATATGACTCTGTTTGGCAAGCAGGCGCTATTCTTTTACCAGTAAACAGTGTTGGTGTTATGGGAGATGAGCGTACCTATGAAAAATGTGTCGCTTTAAGAGCTGTAGAAAGCACTGATGGTATGACAGCAGATTGGGTAAATTTACCTTATGAGTTTTTACAAAAAACCTCAAATGAAATAATAAACAAAGTAAAAGGCGTTAATAGAGTAGTATACGATATTAGTTCAAAACCACCAGCAACAATAGAGTGGGAATAAAAGTGACATTGTTGTCATCTAATTGATGATTTATAGCGTATATAAAACGCTACTTGTATAAATAAAACACAGTATAAATGAAACAGTTTCTTTATCTAATCTTCTTTTTTTTAATATTTAGTTGTGGTACAGCTTCTCAAGCTCAAAATTATAAGACACACAAAATAAAACAAGGAGAAACCATTGAAAGTATTGCTAAAATTTATAGTGTAACACCATTTGATATTTATACATTAAATCCAGATGCAAAAAACGGATTAAAACGTAATGATATACTTATAATTCCAAATTCTAAAATAGCAAATACTGAAGCACCTCAAGCGGTTATAGAGAAAGAATTAGTTGGTTTTAAAGAGCACAAAGTAAAACGAAAGGAAACGTTATATAGCTTATCAAAAATGTATGATGTTGCTCAAGAGGACATAAAAAAGCATAATACATTTTTGTATGCCAATAATTTAAGAAAAGGCGATGAGCTAAAAATTCCTGTTTATAAAAAAGTACTTACTGTAAACGAGCCAAAGGCAACAACAAAAGATTATACTGTTTTACCAAAAGAAGGAAAATGGCGTATAGCTTATAAATATGGAATAACGGTTACCGAGCTTGAAGCAATAAACCCAGGCATGAATGAGGTGCTAAAAGAAGGTGAAGTTATACAAGTGCCTAATTTAGAAAAAGAAGCCGAAAAGCCTATTGACGATAGATATTCGTATTACAAAGTTTTACCTAGAGAAGGTTTTTTTAGATTAAAACTAAAATTAGGATTAGAACAAGAAGAGTTAGAAGCTTTAAATCCAGAACTTAAAGAAGGAGGATTGAAAGTAGGAATGATTCTAAAAGTGCCATATCAGGCAGCGTCATCAGATGAAGTAGAAGCAGAAGCAAGTTCAGACTTAACGCAAAGTATTACCAATTCTGATACAAAGCATATAGCAGTAATGCTTCCTTTTAAACTAAACTTGGTTGATACAGATTCTATTTTAGATACCAAAAAGCTTATAAATACCAATCCTTTTTTAAATAAGTCATTAGACTTTCATTCTGGAGTGTTAGTAGCTTTAGACTCACTTAAAAAAATGGGTGTTTCTCTTAAGGTAGATGTATATGATACAAAAAATCAATTAAGTGAAATTTCAAGTATTTTAAGAAACAATGATTTTGAAAATGTTAATGCTGTTATAGGACCTTTTATGCCTAATAATATTGAGAAAGTTTCTGCCGAGTTAAAACGTTACAACATTCCTGTTATTTCACCAATAACAAAAAACGTAACACTTACAGAAAATGTGTTTCAATCAAGACCATCAGAAGATCTTTTAACAGAAAAAATTGTAAATTATGTTGAGTCAGATTCTACAATTACAAAAATCATCATAATTGCAGATCATGATAATACCAAAGTTAGTAACGATTTAAAAAGTAAATTTTACGCAGCTTCACAGGTTTACTCAAGAAAAGACAAAGAAGGTAAAGATGCTCACTATATATTAGATAACGACATTAGACACTTATTAAAACCAGGAAAAAACGTGGTGTTTTTAGAAACGAGTCATGCTGGGTTTATATCAACAGTAACTAGTAAGCTAAATGCTTATATTACTGATGACGTGAAAATTATTTTGGCAACAACAAATATGAATGATGCCTTTGAGGATGATGAAGTTTCTAACTATCATTTATCAAACTTGCAGTTTCATTTTCCTACCATTTCAAAAATGTATAATGAAGATGATAACAATAGCTTTGCTAAAAACTATGAAAATCGTTTTGGTGTAAGTCCAAATAAACTGGCAGTTCGTGGTTTTGACTTAACTATGGATGTTGTTTTACGTTTATCTTCTTCTGAAGATTTATACACATCTGTAAATGATACGCCTTTAACTTCTTATGTAGAAAATAAATTTGCTTACAAAAAGAAACTGTTTGGTGGTTATTATAATAACACCGTTTACCTTGTAAAATATAATGACTTAAAAATCGTTGAAATAGAAGATTAATCAACGTTTTTTGATGACTTAAAACAGGTGAAAAAAATACTATTTTATACAATATGCCTTATTATATCAGGGCTACAAGCACAAGATGTAACAATTCCTTGGAGTAGTTCTTATAAGCTATCATGGAACGATTTTAAAGGTCCAATAGATAAAAATTCTGAAGCAGTAGCTACAACAGCATCAGGAATAACATTTGGTTATTCATTAAAAATGAAAGGGCAGTCTGTAGAAGGATTTACAACAACGGTAAAGACATATTTTTATCCAGAAAAATCTTGGTACAAACCTAATCAGGTTGATGAAAATGTTTTGGCGCATGAACAGTTTCACTTTAATATTACCGAATTATTTGCACGTAAATTCAGAAAAGAAATAGCAGGACTTAAGGTGTCTAACACAATTAAGGAATCACTTAATACTTTGCATAAACGTATAAATAAAGACCTTGCAGCTATGCAAAAGCGCTATGATGCAGAAACAAATTATTCAATAAACAGAGCGTTACAAAACAAGTGGCAGTTATTTATTGCCGAAGAGTTAAATAGGCTAGAACCTTATTCACACTAGGCATAATGAATTTACAACCCAACAAAGACTTTTTAATAAAATTAGCACATACCAAAATGCCTTATGGTAAATATAAAGACCGATATCTAATAGATTTACCAGAGTATTATGTTGTTTGGTATCATAGTAAAGGTTTCCCAAAAGGTGCTCTAGGCGATATGCTTCAAACGGTTTATGAGCTTAAAGTAAACGGTTTAGAAGAGTTAGTGCGAAACATACGAAATAACTTTCCTCAAAAGAAATAAAGCATTTCAACAGCTCATCTTAAAAAAATAACAGTTCGGTATACATCTTTTTAAAACCCAAAAAGAAGTAAGCATATTTGTACCATCAAAAAAAACGAACAGTTTTAGTTTCTATAAGTTATGTAAATAATTTTAACTTTATTAACTATAACACATATAGCATATGAGCAGACATTTTAAAAATATCATTATTGTTTTTGTCATTGGTACAGTTGTTTTCTTAATAGGAAACGTTATGTATGACAAATTTTATTTTGACTCTGTAAATGATTTGCTCATAGACTTTATGTTTTATCAAGGTTATGCGTTCTTGTTAGGATATTCTAACATGTATTATTTTCAACTTTTAGAACGTATAAATTGGGAAAAAAATCAAAGAGTAATACGCATACTTGTAGGTATTGTTGGTTCTGTAATTATTACGTTATTAGGGCTTTTTATACTCAGAACACTTACCGCTTTATATTACGAAGGCTACAATTTTAGTGACTTCATAGCTCATGAATCTTGGAGAAACTATACATTCGGGCTTTGGATAACACTCTCAATAGTTGTCATTTTTCACTTTGTTTATTTTTATAACAGGTATCAACAAAACAAAATAAAGGAGCAAAAGGTAATTGCAGGAACCGCAAGTGCCAAGTTTGATGCGCTAAAAAATCAATTAGATCCACATTTTTTATTTAATAGTTTAAATGTACTTACAAGTCTTATAGAAGAAAACCCAGATAGTGCACAAAAATTCACCACAGCATTATCAAAAGTATATCGTTATGTTTTGGAGCAAAAAAATAAAGATTTAGTAGCAGTAGATGAAGAACTAAAGTTTGCAAAAACCTATATGTCTTTATTAAAAATGCGTTTTGAAGATAGTATTGTGTTTAACATACCAGAACAAGCATCAAACCCAGATAGTAAAGTTGTACCATTATCATTACAGTTGCTTCTAGAAAACGCAGTAAAACATAATATGGTAACTGCCACAAAACCATTACACATCAAAATTTATGAAAATCAAGGCAATCTTGTCGTAGAAAATAATCTACAACCTAAACAAATAGTAAAAAAGAGTAGTGGAGTAGGTTTGAGTAATATTATGCAGCGATATCAATTATTAACCAATAAAAAAGTAATCATCAATCAACAAGCAGAACGTTTTGTAGTAGTAATACCAATGCTTACCAAACAAATTTCAATTATGGAAACAAATTATCAAATTTCAGATAAGCAAGCAGCTTATAACAAAGCAAAAAAACACGTGCAGGAGATCAAAGGGTTTTATGGCAACCTGTTATCATACTGTGTGGTTATCCCTTTCATTATTTTCATAAACTATAAAACCTATTGGGATTTTCAATGGTTTTGGTTCCCTATGTTAGGTTGGGGCATGGGCCTTATTTTTCATGCTTTTGGCGTATTTGGATATGCAAAAAACTGGGAAGAACGTAAAATTCAAGAAATTCTAGAAAAAGAACAGCAACAAAGTAAATGGCAATAATTATGAAACCAAATTTTATAGAACAAGACCGCGTATATCGCGCAACAAAACAAGTAAAAAGAATAAAAGGGTTTTACTCACACTTATTAGTTTTTATAGTCATTAACTTAATGATTATGTTTATAAATATTCAAAATTTACAACCAAACGAAAGTTATTTTCAGTTCAAAAATTTTGTAACACTTACCTTTTGGGGCTTCGGACTTTTTGTACATGCATTATCGGTGTTTTTACCCAATTTTATTTTTGGAGCCAAATGGGAAGAGCGAAAAATAAGAGAACTTATGGAGAAAAATAATAACCAGTGAGAATAATATTTTGGGCGTTACCCTGAAAAAAAAATCAGGGTCGCGCTTTTCGCGCTACATGGTAGCTAGCTACAATCGCTAACGCAATAAAAACCAAAAAAACACTAATCAACAGTATGAAAGTCATAATTATAGAAGACGAAAAACCATCAGCAAGACGCTTACAGCGTATGTTAGAAAAATTACATATTCAAGCTCAAACCATGTTGCACTCTGTAGAAGAAGCCGTATCTTGGTTTCAAGATAATGAACATCCAGATTTAATTTTTTTAGATATTCAATTAAGCGACGGATTATCTTTTGAGATTTTTGAAACTGTAAAAATAAAGTCATCCATAATTTTTACTACAGCTTATGATGAGTATGCATTACAGGCTTTTAAACTAAATAGTATAGACTATCTTTTAAAACCTATTGATGAAGATGAAATGGTTCAGGCTATAAATAAGTTTAAAACAAATTTTAATCCTCAAAAAGCTGTTACCTTAAATTTTGACGACATAAAAAACCTATTAGTAAATCCTATTGAAAGAGAATACAAAAAACGATTTTCAGTAAAAGTAGGGCAGCATTTAAAACTTATTGCTGTAGATGATATAGAATGTGTCTTTAGTGAAAATAAAGGTACTTATTTGCATACCAAAGATGGTAGAAATTATCTCATTGATTTCACGCTAGAGCAAATGGAAAACGAGTTGCCTCCAAATGTGTTTTTTAGAGTAAATCGCGCATTTTATGTAAATATTTATGCTATAAAAGATATGGTAAGCTATACCAATTCTCGATTACAAATTAAATTACACTCATTTTCAGACCAAGAAGTTATTGTAGCAAGAGAACGTGTAAAGGATTTTAAAAACTGGTTAGAAGATTAATTAATCCTCTTCAATACGGTTATCATCAAAAGAAGATGGTAATAATTTAGGAATAAACTTAACAACCAGAGGTAAAAGTAAAGCACCACCAGGAAGCATAAAAATAGCCAAACTAGGAATTGATTTGAAAATATCTAGCAATTGATCCTGAACTTTCTTTTGTTCATCATCATTTAAATCTCTTACAGTAGACTGTGTAAGTAGTATCATAAGCTCTTTACTTTCTCTAAGCTCTTTTTGTAAACGTTTGCTATTTCTAGAAATAAGTTTGCTTACCATTTGGCTAGAGTTAGAATAAAACGTTTTTACAATATTTTTTGAACTCAATAAGGCTATTTTATCTTTATGTAAGCTATAAAAATGTTGAATTGCAGCCATAGAATTTTCAACACGTGTGTTTTTTACCTTAAGCTTTTCACCTAGCTGTTTTAATATGGTTTCTTCGTTATCATCAATTTTTAAGTCACCCCAAGTTGCCATACACGCAATGTCAAGAATGTAGTAGGTTTCTAAATTTGTGTTTATAGATGTTAGAGCTTCATCAAACGAGATACTGACATTGGTTTGGTAACGTTTTGATTGTTCAACAAGGTCTATTAAACTCTCATCATACTTTGTTTTTTTAGATTTAGAGTTTAGCACCTCAATAACTATTGTTTCAATGACAGCTTCAAGGTGTTGTATAAATCTTTCAGAAATGGTATGCTTTTTTAAAAACACATTGTAGGCCAATATATCGGTAAATAAAAGTGCGTTGGTTATAAAGTAATTAAAACTTCTATCTATTAGGTTATGGTCTATTTGTATGCGTTTGTGAATTATTTTTTCTAATAAAGCAGTATTTTTTTTCTCACCAAGCAGCTCTGAAAAAACAGAGGGTTTATGTGCGTTTATTTCAGTGTAAAAATTTATAATACTCTCAACAAAATTATCATCTGTAGTACAGTGCTCTTTATATATAAAATGAAAAGCAAGTAAAAAGTTTACTTTACATATTTCTTCTTCAGTATAATCAGTACTTTCTAAATAATTATTTACTACACCTATATTACTACCGTAAACAAAACCGCTATCTCTCAAGGCTTTGTAAAAATTGTTAGTAGTGTCATGATTCCATAAAGGATTTTCCTCAAGAAGTTTAAGGAGTTTTTTTATCCAGCCATTTGCTGATGGATTCATAGGTGTCTTTTGATTAAGGAGCTGTAAAGATAAATTTTAAATCTAAAACGTCAGAATATTTTTCGTTAACAAAATTTTAACAAAACCGCTTTATAAGTTTTCTCGTAGGTATGTGTGAAAGCAAAAAAAAAAATTAATTAACAAAAACATCATTATTATGAAAAAATTAAAAATAATTCTAGGAATCGGGATTATAGCAATTGGCGGTTTCTTTATGATTGCAGCAGACCACATTGACGCACCAGCAGTTTCTGGTGGTACAAGTGATATTACAGATTTTTATGCATTTCAGGCTGAAGACACAGACAATATTGTGTTTGCTGCCAATGTGCAAGGTTTATTAAGTCCTACAGATACTGGCGATGCTGTTTTTGATGAAAACGTGCTAGTAGAATTTAACATTGATACTGATGGTGATAATGTTGAAAATTTAGTTATCCAAGCCATTCCAAGAGATGGAACTATGTACTTTTTTGGTCCAGCATCACCAAATGCAACAGGTCTAAATAGTACCATTTTAACATCTGCAACACAATCTAGTGTAGCAATTACACCTTATGGATCTTCTGCAAATATCGAGGAAAATGGCGGGATGAAATTTTTTGCAGGACCAAGAGATGATCCGTTTTTTATGGATTTTGCACAATACGGAGAAATTATAGCAGGAAATGCTACTGGTTTTAATGATCCAGGAAGTGACACATTTGCAGGAACCAACGTGATGTCTATTGTTGTAGAAGTACCAAAATCTATGGTTGGCGGATCAGGAACTATAAACACTTGGGTAGAAACTAAAAGAAAATAATACAAATACTATAAAGACTATAACTATGAAAACAATAAACTACATAGCAGTTATGATACTTGTATCATTCGTATCATTAAACTGTTCAAATGATGATGATTTTACACCAATAATAGGTAATGGAGGCATGCAAAACCCAGATTTTTCTGGAACTTATGTACAACAAGACCAAATGGGAAGACCAGCAGTAAATACCGTATTTGTAAGTTCAGCAAGTAAAGATATGTTTAATACAACTGTTCCTTCTGATCAGAATGCAGCATTTCAAAGTATGTTTCAAACAAATTTAGAAGCATTAAGTCCAGCTTACGCAAACCCTGGAGATCAAAATGCACTAGGATTAGACGCAGCAACTTTTACAGGATTATTAGCTACAGATGTATTAAATGTGTCTCTAGATGGAACAACAACTTTTTACGATGGAACTAATGTATTAACAGGACGCGCACTAGCAGATGACGTGATTACTGTAGAGCTACTTTTAATTTTTGGTGGCGAAGATTTTACTGAAAATCCAACACTATCTAATGATAATGTAGATGCAAACGATAAGCCTTTTTTGACCTCATTTCCATATTTAGCAACACCATGGTAATATAATTAAGTATCAAAGTAAGGCTAATACTTACTTCGATACTTAATTATCAAAATTACAATCATCGACCTACGATTTATTTAAAATAGCCCAATACCTAACATTAACCTTTAAACAAAACAAATTACCCTATGAAAACTCAATACAACATACTACTGATGCTTGTTTTAGTAGTTTTTATAACAAGCTGTCATAACAAGCCAAAAACAATAGCAAACACATTAGATTATAACTCATATTTTAATACTGAGGGAGAGAGCGAGGCGCTGAAGAAGGCAATGAATAATTATGAATTTTGGAAGAAAGATTTAGACAAAAATCCAACCCAATATCCATTTATTGCAAAAATTGCAGCGTCTCAATCTCAATTATTTTCAGTTACAGGAAATATTGATTATTTAATAAAAGCCGAACAAAATTTAATACGTGTTAATGAAATAACAAAGTATAATAATGCAGGCTATTTAAGAGCTTTAGCAAGAAATTATATTTCACAGCATAAATTTAAAAATGCGTTGGCACTCTTAAAGAAAGCTGAAATAAATGGAGAAAACTTAAAAGGCACTCAAAAAATGCTTTTTGATGTAAATCTAGAATTAGGAAATGTAGCTGAAGCCAAAAAAAATCTTGATGCCATAAAAAACCTACGTGATTTTGATTACTTGATTAGATTATCAAAATGGAGTGACCATCAAGGAAATTTAGATGCAGCAATAAAGTATATGGAACAGGCAAAAGCCATTGCAGAGTCATCAAAAGTAAAAGGATTAATACAATGGACATATACTAATATAGCTGATTTTTATGGCCATGCAGGAGAGATTGAAAAATCTTATAATCATTATTTGAAAGCTCTAGAACTTAATCCAGATGATGCTTATGCCAAAAAGGGTATTGCTTGGATAGTATATTCATATGAGAATAATCCAGAGGAAGCACTTCGTATACTTAACGAAATTTCAAAAACGCATAGTTCACCAGATTACCATTTACTTAAAGCTGAAATAGCACAGCATATAGGAGATAATAAGGCCAAAGAAGCTTATACAAACGCATATATGGCTTTAACCAAAAATGAAAATTATGGTGATATGTATAATGCTTACAATGTAGAACTGCTTGCAGAAGATTTAAGTACTATAGATAAAGCCTTTTTACTAGCAAAAAAGGAAGTAGATAATAGACCAACAGCGCAATCTTATGATTTATTAGCATGGACATATTATAAAAAAGGAGATGTTAAAAAAGCGTTAGAAATTATGCAAGATCATGTCGTTGGTCATACTTTTGAACCAGCAGTTATGTGTCATTTAGCCGAGATTTATAAAGCAAACGGTCAAGTATCTAAAGCAGAAGAAATTAAAAAAGATTTGTTAAAAAGTACTTTTGAACTTGGACCAGTAAAAACAAAAGAAGTTTTGTCTATTTAATACATAACGTGACTAAATATTTAACCTAACCAATATTTTATGAAACCAAAACACTTATTACCATTTATGATGCTACTTGTAATGCATGTAGCACATTCTCAAAACCTGAAAGGAAAAGTAGTTGATGAGAATAATCAGCCTGTAGAAAACGCATACATCTATAATAAAACAACATCGTCTCATGCGCACTCTCAAGTAAACGGACAATTTATTATAGATAAAACACATGTTGGAGATTCTTTAGAAATAGGTCTTTTAGGTTATAAGGACACCACATTAATATTATCACAAAACAATTTTGATTCTAATTTTGTGGCTACATTAAAAAGTAAATTAATTTCATTAGATGAGTTAGTACTTACTGAACAGATTAATGCTATGCATAGCATTGCAAAGTTAGATTTGCAATCAGATCCAGTAAATTCTTCTCAAGAAATTTTACGTAAAGTACCTGGTTTAATAATTGGTCAGCATGCAGGTGGCGGAAAAGCCGAACAAATATTTTTAAGAGGATTTGATATAGATCATGGAACAGATATCAATTTATCTGTTGACGGAATGCCTGTAAATATGGTATCTCATGCACATGGTCAAGGTTATAGTGATTTACATTTTTTAATACCTGAAACTATTGATAATATAGATTTTGGAAAAGGACCATATTATGCAAACAAAGGCGATTTTGCTACGGCTGGTTATGTTGATTTCAAAATAAAAGACAACATAAAAAACAGTCTAGTAAGTTTTGATTACGGACAGTTTAATTCATTAAGAACACTAGCATTAATCAATTTATTAGATAATGTAAACTCTCAAAATGCTTACGTAGGTGTAGAATATTTAGCAACTGATGGACCATACGAATCACCACAAAACTTTGATAGACTTAACCTTATAGGAAAATATACCACCTATTTAAAAGGCGACGACAAACTTTCATTTACACTTACACACTTTAAAAGTCGTTGGGATGCATCTGGACAAATTCCGCAAAGAGCAGTAGATAATGGTAGTATCACACGCTTTGGAGCTATTGATGATACCGAAGGTGGAAACACGTCAAGATCAAACTTTAATGTAAATTATTTTAGTGTGTTAAATGATGATACCAAGTTAAAAGCTAGTGCTTATTACTCTAAATATAAATTTGAGCTTTATTCAAACTTTACATTCTTTTTAGAAGATCCTGTTAACGGTGATCAAATTAAGCAAAAAGAAGATAGAGATATTTACGGTTTTGATTTACAAATAACAAAAAACAAACAATTAGGAAGTGTAGAAGCAACATATACTTCGGGTGTTGGGTTAAGACACGATGATGTAAATGACATAGAATTATCTCACACTTTAAATAGAAAAGAAACTTTAGAAAACATTCAATTAGGCGATGTAAATCAAACTAATATGTTTGCATTTATTAATGCAGCTTTTGAAATAGGAGACTTTACAATAGCACCAGCATTACGTTTAGATTATTTCAAATTCATGTATAATGACGCTCTGGCTACTGAATACTCAACACTAGACGAAACAAAAACAGCTTTAAGTCCAAAACTAAATTTCTTTTATAATCAAAATGAAAACTTACAATGGTTCCTAAAAACAGGAATAGGGTTTCACTCTAATGATACACGTGTAGTTGTTCAACAACAAGGTCGTGATATATTGCCAAAAGCCTATGGTTCAGATTTGGGAGCTATCTGGAAACCTTTCCCAAAAATGGTGTTTAATACAGCTGTTTGGTATTTGTTTTTAGAACAAGAGTTTGTTTATGTAGGTGATGCAGGCATTGTAGAACCTAGTGGAAAAACTGAACGTTATGGTCTTGATTTAGGATTGCGTTATCAGTTTAATGATTGGTTGTATTTTGATACAGATGCTACGCTAACTCATGCTAGAAGTGTTGATGACCCTAGTGGAGAAAATTACATACCATTAGCTCCAGACTTTACATTAGCAGGAGGCTTATCAATAAACGATTTTTATAATTTTTCGGGAGGTTTAAGATATCGATTTATTGATGATAGACCAGCAAATGAAGACAACTCTATAGTTGCAGAGGGCTATTTTGTAACAGACTTTAATGTGAATTATACATTTAATAACAACCTAACGTTAGGTGTTGCTATAGAAAATTTATTTGATGTAGACTGGAATGAGACACAGTTTGCAACAGAATCACGATTACAAAACGAAGTTGATCCTGTTGAGGAAATACACTTTACACCAGGAACGCCTTTTTTTATAAAAGGAAATGTTACCTATAAATTCTAATATGAAAAAGAGAATTTTTAAAACTAGCAGATAACTTTAAAGATTATTAATGAATAATTTTTAAGAGGTTGGTTAGGAGTTTTTTGTTAGTTTAAGCGTCTGCTTTTTATTAAGTAGGCGCTTTTTTTATTGTTGAGGATATTCTGTTTCTGAAAATCTATCTAGAAGTTTTGTGTAAGATTTTTTTGTTTCCTTGTACTCTAACCAGCTTTTTAAATTTAAAAGTAAAAGTAAGAGTAAAATACACAGTTGTATTACGATTAAGTAGGTTAATGTAGACATAATGATTCTTTTGATTGAACTTAATAGCTTGGGCTTCATAAATTAAGACACAACAAAACACTATAAGTCACAAAAAAACCTCTAATTTTTTTAGAGGTTTTTAATTTTTTTAGAATAAATACGTCTTTTATGAAGATGTTGAAACCGCACCTAAAGTATATAGTTGCTCTAGAGTAGGAGATTGACTTCCTCCTGCAGGTTCTAAAGTAATACCAAAGGCTTCAGACTCATTTGCATTATTTATAGTAAATATTTTTGACTCGTTTGTAGTAAAATTATCTACAGTACCTAAACTAGTAGGAGTTAATGGCGATAATTTAAGAGACCATATTTGATATACTTTGCCATTAGGTGGTGTTGGTAATCCTTGTAAATCAAAGTAAACAACATCACCTTTTTTATCCCAATAAGCTTTTGCGTAAGCTTCAGGATATGCCGTTTGTCCTGCTAGAGGAATAGCAATAATATCTTTGTCTCTTAAAACAGTAATCAATTGTTTGGCATCAGATAATTCGGTGTCAACCTTTTCAAGTTGTATTTCTAAAAGTTCCTTACCTGTTTCAACAGTTTGTATGTCAGATTTTAATGTGTTGTTTTGATTTGTTGTCCATAATAATCCACCAGCAAGTATAATAGCAGCAGCCCAACCGCTGTATTTAAACCAGTTAGGTTTAGGTTTGTTCATGGTAATTACTTGTCCATTGTTATCTAAACCTAGTTGCTCTTTTACTGCTTTAAATATATGTTGTGTATTGTGTGGCGAAACAGCCGCAGTTAATGATATAACAGCCGCTTCAATTTTTAAAACTTCATCTAGTACATCAGGATGTTTCAACAACACATTGTAAACGTCTTCATTTTCTTTTTCAGAAAGTGTTCCAGCTACATATAGCTCTAATATTCCAGATTCTATATATTCTTTTGTATCCATTTATTTTACTTGAAGTATATTTCTTAACTCGTTTATGCAATTTCTATTTCGCGTTTTTATAGTGCCAATGGGCATCTCTAATTTTTCAGAAGCTTCTTTTTGAGTGTATCCTTTAAAATAAAGAAGTTCTATAACGTCTTTACATTTTTTTGCGAGCTTACCTACAAATTTTTTAATACCAATGGCATTGGTTTTTTGGTTAAGGTTTTCGTTGGTCTCTAAAATATCTACGAAAAATTCGGCATCAAGGTTTTTCTTTTTGCTTTTAAAGCTTTTAGAGCGTGTTTTATCTATTGCTGCGTTTCTTGATATATTTAAAATCCAAGTAAAAAAACGTCCTTTTTTGGCAGAATAAGAACTTGAGTTATTCCATGCTTTAATGAATACGTCTTGCATAACTTCTTCAGCAATGGCGTTATCTCTTACTATGTTATATATAACACCGTGTAGGCTTTGACTATACATATTGTATAATGTTTCAAAGGCTTTTTCGTCTTTCTCCTGAAATTTGATTACTAATTCTTCTAATTGCATTGGTTAGTTTTTGTTCTTATGAAAAATAGTGAATATTACCCAATAAAAAAAGCCACCTTAGGAAGGTAGCTTTTAATCAGTTTTTTGAGGTTTTTTTATTGGATTATGCCGCCACAACTTACACGACCACCAGCAGCTCCAGTAGGTTGTGTTGTGAAATCATCAATACCTTGATGTACAATTATAGCTTTTCCAACAATATCTTTATTAGGATCTCCGCAGCCAATACACCATTGGTCTGTTTCAAAAGTAATGGTACCATTTCCGTTCTCATCCGCTTTGAAATTTCCTATATCTCCTTTGTGGTAGCCTTCAGTTGCTCCCCATTTTCCATGAGGTTGTGCTGTAGGATTCCAATGTCCTCCAGTAGATTTTCCATCAGCAGAAGAACAATCAGCTTTTTCATGTACATGAATAGCATGATCTCCAGGAGTTAAACCGTCCATAACGGCTACCATTTTTACAGTTCCGTTTTGTTCAGTAAAAACAGCACTACCATTTACGTTGCTCTCACTTTTAGCGTCTAACTTGATTTTAATTTTTTTTACTTCTTCTTTTTTAGTTTCTACTACAGGTTCTTCAACAGTCGTTGTTGTTTCTTCAGTAGTTTCTTTTTTATCGTTTTTACAAGAACTTGCAAAGCTAATTGTAGCAATACAAGCCAATAATATTAGTTTTTTCATTGTAAGTTTTAGTTTTTTATTTAACCGAAAGTTACGCATTATTTAAGAAAATTTAAAATTTATAAGGCGGTAAATGATAATTGTCATGTTTTATTTTTATTGGCTAAACTACTTTTGATTATTAAAATGTTAGGTATGAATAATTTATTAGTAAGCAAGTATAATGTTGCAGGGCCTAGATATACTAGTTACCCAACGGTTCCTTATTGGGATGTAGACACATTTTCTTTAAAACAATGGAAATGGTCATTAAAACAAGCTTTTGATGAGAGTAATGATACTGAAGGAATAAGTATCTATATACACTTACCATTTTGTGAGAGTTTGTGTACGTTTTGTGGTTGTCATAAGCGTATAACAAAAAGACACGAAGTAGAAACGCCCTATATAGCGGCTGTTCTTAAAGAGTGGAAACTATATTGCGATTTATTAGAGGCTAAACCAATAATTAAAGAGTTGCATTTAGGAGGTGGAACACCTACTTTTTTTTCTTCTGAAAATTTAGAATACCTTATCAAAGGTATTTTTAGATTAGCAAATAAGGCAAGTGATTGTGAAATGAGCTTTGAGGGGCATCCTAATAACACAACAAAAAATCACTTAAGTACGCTTTATAATTTAGGGTTTCGTCGTGTTAGCTTTGGAGTTCAAGATTATAACGAAACTGTTCAAAAAGCCATACACCGTGTACAACCGTATGAGCATGTTAAGCATGTAACAGAATTAGCTAGAGAAATAGGCTTTACATCTGTAAGTCATGACCTTATTTTTGGGTTGCCTTTTCAAAATGAAAATCACGTACAAAAGACTATAGAAAAAACCAAAATACTTAATCCTGATAGAATTGCTTTTTACAGTTATGCACATGTACCATGGATAAAAGGAAATGGACAGCGTGGCTTTAAAGATGCCGATTTACCAACTCCAGAAAGCAAAAGAGCACAATACGAACTAGGAAAAAAAGCATTGCTTGAGGCAGGTTACATAGAAATAGGTATGGATCACTTTGCTTTGCCTACAGATGGATTGTATCAAGCAATGATACAGAACACATTGCATAGAAATTTTATGGGTTATACAGCATCAAAAACTAAAGTAATGATTGGATTAGGTACTTCATCAATAAGTGATTGTTGGTATGGGTTCTCTCAAAATGTAAAGGGTATTGAGTCATATTACAGTCTTGTAAACGAAGGTGTTATTCCTGTGCAAAAAGGGCATATATTATCTAACGAAGATCTGATTATTAGAAAACATATTTTAAATTTAATGTGTCATTTTAAAACTGATTGGAAATCGTCTGAAATGTGTTTTAAAGCGTTGCCAAATGTTTTACAAAGACTAGAAGAGTTAGAGAAAGATGAGCTTATAAAAATTGATGATAATAGTATAAAAATGACTTCAAAGGGGAAACCATTTGTAAGAAACGTTTGTATGGCTTTTGATTTGTTATTACAAAGAAAACAACCAGAAAAACAATTATTCTCTATGACGGTTTAATAGATGTTAAGAGAACTTTAAAGTTCTTGTTTTTGTTTGCAGTCATTCAATTTTTACGTAACTTAAACTATCGTAATAACACCCAAAATTAAATTATAAATTAAATAACAAAACCTCAATCAAAATGAAAAAAATAATAGTGCCAATAGATTTTTCTGAACACTCTGAATATGCTTTAGAAGCAGCCGCTTTACTGGTTAAAAAAAACGGAGGAGAAATCTTGGCCTTACATATGTTAGAGTTATCTGATGCTGTATTAACGCAAGCTGATTCTGAACAAGATATGAAAGCTGTTTTTTACCTTAAATTGGCAGAAAAAAAGTTTGAAGAGTTTTTAGATAAACCATATTTACAAGATGTAACTGTAACACCAATTGTAAAGCATTTTAAAGTTTTTAGTGAAGTTAATGATGTTGCTTTAGAACATAGTGTTGATATGATTGTAATGGGATCTCATGGAGCTAGCGGGTTTTCAGAAATGTTTGTAGGATCTAATACTGAAAAAGTAGTCCGAAATGCAACAGTACCGGTGCTAGTTGTAAAAGATCACTTACCAAAACAAATGTTTGAGAACGTTGTGTTTGCTTGTGATTTTTCTGAAGAATCTGTAAAAGCTTATATAAATGCAACAGCTTTATTTAATGAGTTAAACCTAGATATACATTTGCTTTATGTTAATGTTCCTGGTGAAGGATTTAGAAGCTCTGAAGAAATGAGACATAAGGTATCTCAATTCTTACAAACAGCAGATGGTAATTCAGACAATTTAGACAAAGTACGTTATGTATCTGATTATACTGTTGAAAAAGGAATATTAAATTATGCAGCAAGTGCCAAAGCAGATTTAATAGCTGTTTCAACTCATGGTCGTAAAGGAATTGCTCATTTCTTTGAAGGTAGTATTTCTGAAGATTTAGCAAACCACTCAAAACTTCCAGTGATTACGTTTAAATTATAACAATACCTATCATTTATTATACAATTAGTAAGGGTAATTCTTTACGCTTACTAATTGTTGATTTTGTTACATTTTTTAATGTATTGTTTTTTCGATTTTTGTTATCAACAAACAAACTTACTATATCAATATCATGGATTTGCTTGTAAGTTGTAATTGCGCTATCTAATGAAACATCTTGTATTTGATAATATTTAATGGGTACAATATTATTGTTTTTTAGAACAATTTCATCTTTTTCTTTAAGTGCATGCTTCTCTTGCTCAAAAACTCTTATAGCGTGTATATTTAAGTGATTATTTTTAATTATTGAGTTAAGTTTTTTATAGGAATTATCACTTATAAATTCCTCATTATTTAACACTAAAAGTAAATTTTCAGGCTTTTTATAACGACACTTTTCAGGTATAATCAACATTGGTCTGTCAATGTTTTTAATAACTTGAATAGTATTAGAACCAAAAAAATGTTCTATTAGGTTTGAAGGGCCATTATACCCAGTGACTATTAGCTCTATAGGATACTTGTTGATAATTTGCTTAATAGCGCTTGTGAAATTGTCATAGTCAACAATAGTAGAAAACTCAAAGCTTTCAATAGTATTTTGTTTATACAGTTTATCTTTTAAAGTATTTAGACTTACTTTCTCATCTTTAATTATGGAATTATATAGGTTTTCGCTAGGTTGATACCACAAATCATCTAAAATAAAACTTCCAGATTTATGAACATGAAGTATATGAAAATGACAAGTTTGATTTTTGAAAAAATTTAAAGCATAATTTATAGCGTTATTGGCGGTATCAGAAAAATCTGTTAATAGTAAGATGTGTCTCATTTTGTTTAAAACAGTTTATGTTATATAAAAACTAGTTTAAGATAATGATTTAATGGCAATTAATATGGCCATCTACCATTTCAGTAACCGGAGTAGGTGAAACATAAGGTATGCCAAGCCCTAATCCTCTAGCAATAAAAAGCAATCCTATTATTACAATAAAAACAGGTATGGCTTTTTGTATACGAAGTTTGACTTTAATATTTAAAAACTTGCCAATATAAATAGCCGTTGTCATTAAAGGTATTGTGCCTAAACCAAAAAGAATCATGTACATACTACTTGCTATTACAGAAGCATTTGCAATAGCGGCAAATACAGCCATATAAACTAACCCACAAGGAAGAAACCCGTTTAAAAAACCAATAGTTAAAAATGTGTCTGCTGTTTTCTTTTTTAAAGAAGCGCCAAGTTGTGTTTTTACTTTTGAAATTATATGATAAATGGGTTTAGAAAAGCGATATTTATTTAAAGTTTTGCTAGGTATTATTACAAGAAGAATCATGAGAATACCAATAAGAATAGATAACTGTTGCTGAAATCCAAAAAGATAAAGCCCTTTTCCTATAACTCCAAAGGCAACTCCTATCATAGAGTAAGCAAGTAATCTCCCAATATGATATGTTGTGATTTGAGTGATTTTTTTTAAAGAATTACTTCTATCTACAGGTAACATAAAAGCTATTGGTCCACACATGCCAACACAGTGCAAACTTCCTAGTAATCCTAATATGAAACCAGACCAAAGCATTTTTAATAAATTATTTCGTCTTTGAAGAGATATAAATTTCCATTATATTTCCAATCTACTTTAATGTTCCAACGACCATCCAATAAACGTTTGTCAGGTATGAGCAAATGATTTTTAGACAATGAAATAGGAGTTTCAAAATCTAGTTGTTTATTAGATGGTCTGTAAAGGAACACTTTTCCTGAAATTTTTTTTGCATCAAGATTTTCAGGGAATTCTATAATTAGTCCATCTTGATTTTTTGTCCAACTTATATTTTTTGATAAGTCTTTAGCGTTTTTTTGTTTGTTTATATCGTTTTGAAATTCTAGTTCTTGTTTATAATAATCTTCAGTAACCAGATCGTGATTGTATTCTTTGTTGGTACTCATAGTAATAACAAAATAGAGGATAAACCCAATAAACCCAATAAAGGCCAATACAATTCCTGTTCCCCAATTTATCTTCATAGTTTTTTGTTTTTTAATTATAACTTCTAGGTCCTAAAAAATTTACTTTAGTACTTTCTATAAACTCACCGTGACTATATACATCAATAGTGAGTTTTACTTTATCACCTTTCATGTCTTTTTTGTTTATCTCAATAAACAAGGTTCCTTCTGCCAAGCCTTGAGAAGGGATAACAAAATCACTTGATGTAGATACAAGTTTTACAACACCTTTGGTATGTCTTAATTTAAAAGTTACATTATCTATACTATGTGTTGTTTTGTTTACCACTTTATAGGTGAATACATTACTTATTATATTATTTGCTTTATGTTCATATAGTTGCCCAGGTAATCGTAAAATTCTAGCTTCTACATCGTTTCTTAATAAAAGCATACCAGAAAGCACTCCTATTAAAATTGTTAGTACGGCGATATATCCCTTTAACCTTGCTGTTAGTTTAAATGGAGCTTTCTTTTCAATGTTATCTTCGCTGGCATATCTAATTAATCCTTTTGGTAGATTAATGCTTTCCATAATGTGATCACATTCATCTATACAAGCTGTACAGTTTACACATTCTAACTGTGTGCCATTTCTTATGTCAATTCCTGTTGGACAAACATGTACACATTGTAGGCAGTCTATACAATCACCGTGACCAAGAGCTTTTCTATCTTCATTTTTTCTGAATTTTTTTCTACCATTTTCACCTTCTCCGCGCTTATGGTCATAAGCAACTACTATAGATTTGTTATCAAGTAAAACACCTTGAAGTCTGCCATAAGGGCAAGCAATAATGCAAACTTGTTCTCTAAACCAAGCGAAAACAAAATAGAAGACAGCGGTAAAAATTAATAATGGAAATAGAGTTGATAAATGACTAGAAGGCCCTTCTGTAATATACCTTATAAGTTTGTCGCTACCTATGATATAAGCTAGAAACACATTCGCAATTAAAAATGAAATTATTAGAAAAATACTCCATTTCAAGATGCGTTTTTTTATTTTTTCGGCATTCCATTTTTGTTTGTCTAGTTTACGTTGTTTATTTCTATCGCCTTCAATCCAATATTCTATGCGTCTAAAAACCATTTCCATAAAAATAGTTTGAGGGCAAATCCATCCGCAAAATATGCGACCAAAACCAACGGTAAAAAGCGTGATAAAAACTACACCAATTATCATAGAAATAACAATAAGGTGAAAGTCTTGTGGCCAAAAAGGAAATCCAAAAATATTAAAGCGTCTTTCCAGAATATTAAACATTAAAAACTGATTACCATTAACCTTGATAAAAGGAGCAGAGAAGAGAAATGCAAGTAAAATATAACTTACTATTTTACGTTTCTCATAATATCTGCCACTTGGTTTTTTAGGAAAAATCCAAGCGCGTTTACCTTCTTCATTAATGGTACCTATTGAGTCTCTAAATATGTCTTTTTCTGGCGATTTCACGTTGGCATTAACTTATTTGATTGTTACAGAATCTGTCACTTTTGTTGAGTCTTCTACTGTTGTATCAGTTGTTATCTCATTATTTTCAGGCCAAATAATATTACCTTCGGCTTCTTTAGGTTCGGCCGGTGTTGTTCCTTGAAATGTTAGTACATAACTAGCTACTTGTGCTATTTCTGAAGGTTTTAAGTTTTGTTTCCATGCAATCATACCTTTACCGTTTCGACCTCCTTCAGAGATGGTTTTGAATACATTTTTAATGCCACCTCCTAATATCCAATGATTATCAGTTAAGTTTGGACCAATACCGCCGCCACCATCTGCTTTATGGCAGGCAACACAGTTTTCAGTAAATAATGTTTCACCTGCTTTTAGGTCTGATATTTCTGTAAGGACTTCAACTGTATTAAAGTCAACAAGATCTTTTGCAGTTTTCTTGTATTCTTCAATAGCTATTTTGGCTTCGGCATATTCTGTTTCTAACTCGTCATATTGATTATCACCATTGAATACATGAAATCTAATTAAGTAAATACAAGCAAAAACAATTGAAGCATAAAACCCATATAACCACCATGGCGGTAAAGAGTTATCTAGCTCGCGAATGCCATCATAATTATGATCAAGAATAATTTCATGCTCTTCCTCAATAGGTTTTGAGCCTAGTAGTTTTTTGTAAGTTTTTTCAACCCAAGTAATAAATGTTGGAGTTTGTGTTCTTTTTGCATCATAACGAGCCTTGGCTTCAGCATCTAGGCTTTGGTATAAAACATTATCCATAGCACCAATAATAGCTTCGATAGCAATAAGAATTAAAAGCACTAATAGTAAAAATAAACTAATAAGAGGATACTCAATAAAAGCTGGTTTACCTCCTGAATCTATTAGATATTCTGATAATCCGAAAATAAAGAAGAATACAACAGGTACGCGTATCCATGAAGGAAAAAACTGTCTCATAATTCTATTTGATTTTTATGGTTGTCTAATGGTAAGTGGCTTACCGTTTTTATGTATTCTTTTTTTGCTGTAGCAACCCACCAAAATAAGACTACAAAAAAGATGAAAAATATGAGTAATGATATAAGTGGATATATTTCTATACCAGAAATACTTTCCATGTGGTTTTTTACAAATTTTAGCATGACTTATTGATTTTGTTGTTGTGTGTTACTTAATTGAGCTTCTAACTCGCTTACTTTTACATCGGTTCCTAGACGTTGTAAATAGGCAATTAAAGCTGTTATTTCTCGGTTTCTCATTTCTATAAAGGCTGTTCCTCCAGCTTTTTTATCGGCTTCATAGGTTTGAGCAAAATCAGGATCTGTATAAAGGTTTTTTTCAATTTGTGTACCTTGTTCTAGCATTTGGTTTTGAGCATTAGCAATATCATCTTCAGTATAAGGCACACCTAGCTGAACCATGGCACGCATTTTATCTTCAGTTTTAGATTTGTCTAGCTCATTTTTTACTAACCATTGGTATGCTGGCATGATAGAGCCAGAAGACGTGCTTTGTGGGTCATACATATGGTTTAAATGCCAGTTGTCAGAATATTTGCCACCAACTCGGTGTAAGTCAGGACCAGTTCGTTTACTTCCCCATAAAAATGGATGGTCATATACAAACTCGCCAGCTTTTGAATATTCACCATAACGTTCAACTTCACTTCTAAATGGACGTACCATTTGAGAGTGGCAACTTACACAACCTTCTCTTATGTAAATATCACGTCCTTCTAACTCTAATGGTGTATATGGTTTAACACTGCTAATTGTTGGTATATTAGATTTTACCATAATGGTAGGAATGATTTGAATAACACCACCAATTAATATTGTTATGGTTGCCAAAATGGTTAACTGTACCGGTTTACGCTCTAGCCATGTATGGAAACCTTCACCAGCAATACGTCTTTTTGAAACACGTTTAAGAGCAGGAGCTTCTGCTAATTCGTCAGTAACAGCACTACCTTTTTTCATAGTAGCAATGATGTTATAAGCAAGGATAAACATTCCGAAAATGTATAGCGAACCACCTATAGCACGCATCCAGTACATGGGGATGATTTCAGAAACAGTTTCTAGGAAATTTCCATAAACCAATGTTCCGTCAGGATTAAATTGTTTCCACATACTAGCTTGAACAAAACCAGCTACATACATTGGTAATGCATACATGATAATACCTAATGTTCCAATCCAGAAATGGGCATTGGCTAATTTTTTTGAATAAAGTTCGGTTTTAAATAATCTAGGTATTAGCCAATAGATCATTCCAAATGCTAAAAAGCCATTCCAAGCAAGTGCACCAACGTGTACGTGAGCAATAACCCAATCAGTAAAGTGAGCAATAGCATTTACATTTTTAAGTGAAAGCATAGGGCCTTCAAAAGTTGCCATACCATAACCAGTAATGGCTACAACCATAAATTTTAAAACAGGGTCTGTACGTACTTTATCCCAAGCGCCACGAAGTGTTAGAAGTCCGTTTATCATACCGCCCCAAGAAGGCATAAGTAGCATAACTGAAAAGGCAACACCTAAATTTTGAGCCCATTCAGGTAACGCAGTATATAATAAATGATGAGGTCCAGCCCAGATGTATATAAATATTAATGACCAAAAGTGTACTATTGAAAGTCTGTATGAATAAATAGGTCTATCAGCCGCTTTAGGTACAAAATAATACATTAGTCCTAAAAAAGGAGTTGTTAAGAAAAAAGCAACAGCATTATGACCATACCACCATTGTACAAGAGCATCTTGAACGCCTGCATAAACCGAGTAACTTTTAAAAGCACTCACAGGAAGTTCTAAACTGTTGAATATATGAAGTACAGCTACAGTAACAAAAGTACCTAGGTAAAACCAAATAGCGACATACATATGGCGTTGGCGACGTCTTAATATTGTACCAATTAAGTTCCAGCCAAATGCAACCCAAACAACAGCAATAGCAATATCAAAAGGCCATTCAAGTTCAGCATACTCTTTTGAAGTTGTTATTCCTAACGGTAATGTAATAGCAGCGCCAACAATAATAAGTTGCCAGCCCCAAAAATTTATGTTACTTAAGGCATCGCTAAACATTCTTGCTTTTAAAAGTCTTTGTGATGAATAATAAACACCAGCAAAAATGGCATTACCAACAAAGGCAAAAATAACAGCGTTTGTGTGTAATGGTCTTAATCGGCCAAAACTTAACCATGGAATTCCATCGGTTAAATTTGGAAACAAGAACATAAAGGCTAGGAGCAAGCCTACAAGCATTCCTACAACACCCCAAACCATAGTGGCTAGTAAGAATTTTTTAACAATCTTGTTGTCGTAATAAAATTGTTGTACTTCCATAATAATTAATTAGTCTTATTGGTTTTTATAGTTGATTTTGTTTTTTCTTTTACTAATTCATCTTCAAAAAGCATTCTTACAGATGGCGTATAATCATCGTCATATTGACCGTTTTTTACTGCCAAAATGAAGGCTACGAAAAAAATTATAGCAACGATGATGCTAATAGTTAATAGTATATATATAACACTCATACCTAATTGAAGTTATAGTTCAAAATTACCGCGATGAGGTTTCTTAAAACATGATTTTTATCATGTTTGAGCATTTTTTGTATCATAATTTCCTGTTTAAAAAATTTGTAGATATTGTTGTGAAAACCACAATGCTAATGGAGCTTAAAGGCATTAAAATAGCAGCTATAACAGGAGATAGTTGTCCGGTAACAGCAAAGTAAAGGCCAATGATATTGTATATAAATGACAAGACAAAACTCCACTTAATAATTTTTAAAGCACTTTTTGAAGCTTTTATGAAAAGATGTAGTTTATTAAGTTTTGAAGCATCAAGAATGGCGTCACAAGCAGGAGAGAACACATTAATGTTTTCTGAAATAGCAATACCAACATTGCTTTGAGCTAATGCTCCAGCATCGTTTAATCCGTCACCAACCATTAAAATTTTAGCGCCTTCAGTTTGGTGATACTTTATATATTCTAACTTATCGTTTGGCTTTTGATTAAATATTAGTTTGGTTTTTGAAGGTAAAAGTTTTTTTAAGTTCTCATACTCACCTTCATTATCACCAGAGAGAATAACCAAATCAAAATCTTTTTTTAGTTGGTTAAAGAGTTTAGATAATCCTTTTCTATAGCTGTTGTAAAAAATATATTTTCCTTTGTAATTATTGTTAGTACTTATATGTACAGTTGTGTTAAGCGCGGTGGTTTCGTTGATACCTACAAATTTTGCCGACCCAATTTTAATATGATCAGCATGATGAGATGCCTCAATACCTTTGCCGATATGCTCTTCAAAATGATTTAAAGTAATTATATTATGCTCATTAAGGATGTTGTACAGTGAGCGACTTAAGGGGTGATTTGAGCCTCTCAAGGTGTTTTTTAGTAACGCTTCTTCGTTGATTGAAAGCATATCGCCATCATAAGTAACAGTACTTTTTTTATTTGAGGTAATGGTTCCTGTTTTATCAAATATTATGGTGTTTATAGATGCTAGTTGCTCTATAACAGAGGCGTTTTTTACGTAAAATTTAAACTTACCAAACAACCTTAAAAGGTTACCAAAAGTAAAAGGAGCTGATAGCGCAATAGCACAAGGACAAGCAATTATAAGAACAGCAGTAAAAACATTGAGCGCTTTTGAAGCATCTGTAACCAACCAATAAGCTGTAGATACAAATGCTATGGTTAAAACAAAAATTGTAAACCGTTTACTTATTGTATTGGTTATGTTTGTAAAGGAATCTTCTTTTTTCTTATTAAAAACATCATTGCTCCAAAGTTGTGTAAGATAACTTTGCTCAACAGATTTTAATGCTTCCATTTCAATAACACCAGAGGTTTGTTTGCCTCCAGCAAATACTTTATCACCAGATTTTTTGCTTATTGTTTCAGATTCTCCTGTAACAAAGCTATAATCTATTCGGGCTTTGCCATTTATTAAAATACCATCAACAGGAATTAGTTCTTCATTTCTAATAAGTAAACGATCACCTTTTTTTATATCATAAATTTGAATAGGTGTCTCTTCAGAGTTTTCAATTTTTGTTATGGCAATTGGAAAGTATGATTTATAATCGCGTTCAAAAGATAAAAAGGCATAGGTTTTTTGTTGAAAAAACTTCCCCAAAAGCAGAAAGAAGACTAGACCTGTTAAACTGTCAAAAAAGCCAGATCCTAAATTAAAAAGAATATCGGAGGTGCTTCTTAAAAATAAAACAACAATACCTAGCGCAATAGGAACATCAATGTTAAGTAAGCCAGATTTTAAACCTTTATATGCCGATACAAAATAATCTTGAGCGGCATAAAAAACAACCGGTAAAGAAAAAGAAAACATTAACCATCTAAATAGCGGTTTATATTGTTCAAGCCAGAATTCATTAACCTCAAAATATTCTGGGAATGATAAAAACATAACATTACCAAAAGCAAAACCAGCAATTCCTAATTTATAAATAAGCTGTCTGTTTACTTTGTTTTTGCCAGTATCGTAATCTTCTAGCGATATATAAGGCTCGTAACCTATTCGACTTAAAAGTAAGACCAATTCTTTTAGTGAAAAATCACTTGTATGGTATGTAACTCTTACTGTTTTCTTACCAAAATTTACTTGGGATGCGGTAATGTGAGAAGAAAGCTTGTTAAGGTTTTCTAATATCCATATACAAGAACTACAATGTATATGAGGAATGCTTAAGGTTACAATTTGTGTTTTATTATCATTAAACTCTGTGAGTTTTTCAATAATATTTTCTTGTTTTAAAAACTCATACTTGCCTTCTATTACTTTAGGCGTAGCACCAGGTGCTTGCTGCAAGTCATAATAGCATGTTAAATCATTTTCAGAAAAAATTTCGTAGACTGTTTTACAGCCATTGCAACAAAAGTCTTTGTTGTGATAAACTATATGATCTGATTTACACAAATCACCACAGTGGAAACAATGCGTTTGTTCCATAATTATTTGCTCATTTATACCTGTAACAAAGGTTACATTTTGAACCAAGAAAAAATATGATATTTGTCATGTTTTAAGTATTTTTACAAAACACGAAAACAAGGTATGAGTAAATGTGAACAATGTATAGTAAGGCAGTTTAATTCTCTTAAGGCATTAACTAAAGATGAGTTAATACGTATTTCGGGGTGTAAAACATCAAAGCATATAAAAAAAGGAGAACTTATCTTTGAAGAAGGTGATACTCTAAATGGTATTTTTTGCATTAAGGATGGTATTTGCAAATTATCTAAATTAAGTGCTAATGGTAGAGACCAGATAGTAAAACTTGTTATAAAAGGAGATTTATTAGGTCAACGTTCATTACTAGGAGATGAATCTGCTAATTTAAGTGCCGTTGCATTAAACGATATGGAAGTTTGTTTTATTCCTAAAGCAGAAATAATTACAGACTTACAGAATAATAGTAATTTTTCTATGCATGTTTTACAGCAAATGGCTCATGATTTAAAATCATCAGACGATGTTATAGTAAACATGGCTCAAAAGTCTGTTAAACAACGTTTGGCAGAAACATTACTGTATATTTATGATAACTTTGGTGTAGATGATGAAGGCGCTTTGAATGTTATTTTATCTCGTGAGGATTATGCCAATATTGTAGGGACAGCAACAGAATCTGCCATAAGAATCTTATCACAATTTAAAAAAGAAAACCTTATTGCAACAAAGGGAAAGCAAATTATAATAAAGGACTTAAAAGGATTGCAACATGTTGAGTAACTACCAGTTTCCTCGAGACTTCACATTGGCTTCACAAAACTTTATTATTTCTATAATCCTTTTTTCTCTAGTAGCTGTTCTTTTAGCTTGATTTAACCAGTATAAATATCCTTTTCTATAAGAAGGCGCAAAGTTTTTGTAGTTTTTAAAAGCATTTGCATTTTTATTAAAAGCACTTTGTAAATCCTCTGGGATAACACCATTTTCTACATCATCTAGTGCAGACCAACTACCATTTTCTTTAGCTATTTCAATGGTTTTAAAACCACTTTCGTGCATTAAATTGTCGCTAATAAGTGTGTCAATATATGTTTTGTTTACAGCGCTCCAAACACTTTTAGGATTTCTAGGTGTAAAATATTGTCGGCGTTTACCATTGCCTAAACTTTTTACTGTAGCATCTATCCAGCCATAGCATAAAGCAACTTTAACGGCTTCTTCCCATCGCATACTTTCTTTTTCGTGGTCTACTTTATAAAAAATTAAATAAACACCTTTTGAGGTGTCATGGTTATTATGTAACCAGTCTCGCCAATCTTTATCGGTTTTGAAATAGAGTTTAGGAAAGCTCAACAGTAATTAAATTTTTGATGTTTTAATATAAAAATCAGCATCTACAGAAATTGAGTTTCCTTGTAATTTCATTGTTTTCCAGTCGGCTTTAGGAAATAGCCATTGTTCTTTATCATTAATGGTTACTTGAATAGGCATATCAAAATTATCAACAATGTTTATCCAACGATATTTTAAGGTGTTGTCTTTTATTTCGTACTCTAAAGTAGGAATTTTTGTAGTGCGTAAATATTGATTGAAAAATTCGGTTAAATCAATACCAGATTGTTCACTAATGTAATCTTCAATTTGTTTTGTAGTTACGGTTTTATGGTAAAATGTTTTGTTTAACCCACGTAAAATTTGACGCCATTTTTCATCATCTTCAATTAGCTGACGTAAGGTGTGCAGCATATTAGCTCCTTTGTAATACATATCACCAGAACCTTCGCTGTTTACATTATAGTGGCCTATCATAGGCTTGTCATTTCTTATAGAAGCTCTAGTTCCTATTACGTATTCTGCTGAAGCTTTTTTACCGTAATAATAATCTAGAAATAGATTTTCAGAATATGCTGTAAAGCTTTCATGAATCCACATATCTGCAATGTCTTTATTGGTAATGTTGTTAGCAAACCATTCATGTCCTGCCTCGTGAATAATAATAAAATCAAATTTTAATCCCCAACCAGTTCTTGATAAATCACTACCTAAATAGCCTTTTTTGTATTGGTTTCCATATGTTACAGAGCTTTGATGCTCCATGCCTAAATAAGGAACTTCAACTAGCTTAAAGCTGTCTTCATAAAAAGGGTAAGGTCCAAACCAGTATTCAAAAGCTTCCATCATTTTAGGAGCATCTTTAAAGTGTTCTTTTGCCAAATCTAAATTATCTCGAAGCACGTAATAATCCATGTCTAAAGGACCTTTTTCTCCTTTATATATTTCAGAAAAGTTTACATAATCACCAATATTTACATTGACACCATAATTATTTATTGGGTTTTTTACAGTCCAATTAAAGGTGGTTGTTTTTTTGTTTTCTTTTATGCTTTTTAATCGTCCGTTTGACACATCAGTTAGTCCTTTAGGAACAGTAACACTAATATCCATACTATCTACTTCATCATACATATGGTCTTTGCAAGGCCACCAAACACTAGCGCCTAAACCTTGACATGAGGTTGCAATAAAGTCTTTTCCATTTTTATCTTTTTTCCAAGAAAGTCCACCATCCCAAGGCGCTCTAACAGCTTCTCTTGGTTTACCAGAATATGTGACTTCAATAGTGTTTATACTATTTGTTTTTTGATTGTCTTGTAACGTTATAAAATGAGCATTACCATCATGTTTTACTTTTAGAGCTTTACCATTTTGAGTTACTTGTTCAATTTTCATTGGCTCCTGTAAATCTATTTGTAAAACTTGGTGTGGTTTTAAAACACGATATTTAATGGTGTTTTTTCCCGCTATTGTTTTAGTTTCAGGAAATACTTCAATATCTAAATGATAGTATGTTAAATCCCACCACTCACGTTCAGGAGTTATAGTACCGCGTAAGGTGTCTTGATGTGTGAATTTTTCTTTGTTAGATAGCAAAGACTGCGCATTGGTCATTGTTACAGATAAAAAGAAAACAGCTAAAAGTATTTTGGCAAATCTCATTATGATTTAATATAAGTGTTATTAGTTTGTAAATTTACTTAATAAATCTCGTACAATTTCTGTGCCTTTTACATAATATTTAGCTTGTGTCTTTTTAAAGCCAACTTTTACAGTAAATGCTGTTTCAGGAAGTTCTTCAAACATATATTCATCTGTCCAGTCATCTCCAATAGCAAAAATAAAGTCATAGTTTTTTTGAGCAAGCCACCTTGAAGCTGCTCGTCCTTTATTTACACTGCTACTTTTTATTTCGATTACTTTATTGCCTTTTAAAACAGATAAATCATTATTAGAAATTAAACTTGTAAGTACAGTGTTAAGCTCTATGGTTCGTATTTGAGCTAATTCAGGATCTGCTTTTCTGTAATGCCACGCTAAAGAATATTTTTTCTTTTCTATAAAAGTTCCTGGTGTTCTATCTACAAACGTTTCTAGAATAGGAGTGATGTTTTCCATCCAATCAGTTTTAAGCCTTTCAAGCATGTTCCAGTCATTGGCTTTTGACTTTAGCCAAACACCATGGTCTGTAATAAGATTGTAGTTTTTATTGGCAAACCATTTTTCAAATGTTTCTCTATCTCTGCCACTTATTATTACAACATCCGTTTGCTCCTGGTTGTTAAGTTTATCTAATGTTGCTATTAAGTTTGTGTCTGGTTTAGCATCTAAAGGATTGTTTTTAAAACCAACCAATGTGCCATCGTAGTCTAGAAGTAATAATCGTTTTTTTGCTTTTTTAAAGGCCGATAGCATCGTGTCTTGGTTTTCGTCATTCATCCTTTTAGCGACTATAACAGCACCAATATTTTTGGTAGCATTTAATGACTTCATAAACTCTTTTGCCCATTTTTCAACACTATATCGCTGTAGGCGTTTTTGAAGTATTTTTATACGGCTTTGCTGTTCTTGAGCGGGCATTTCAAGCGCAAACTTTAAAGTGTCTGCAATTTCTTCAAAATTGTTTGGGTTTATCAGGAGCGCTTCGTTCATCTCTTTTGAAGCACCAGCCATTTCGCTTAAAATAAGCACGCCATCTTGGTTTGTTCTTGTAGCAATGTATTCTTTTGCTACCAGATTCATTCCATCTCTAATAGGAGTAATCATAGCAACATGAGAAGAAACGTATAAATCAATTAAATTATCAAAAGGCATAGATCTATAGAAATACCATATAGGTGTCCAACTTACGGTTGCAAATTGGCCATTTATTCGGCCTACCAATTCGTCTGTTTCTCTTTTTAATTTTTGGTATTGCGGCACATCAGATCTAGATGGTACTGCAAGCATGACTAAACGTACTTTTTCTTTAAATTCAGGATATTTGTTTAAAAAATATTCAAAGGCTTTAATTCGATTAGGTATGCCTTTGGTATAATCCATTCTATCTATAGATAAAATGAGTTTTGCATTAGAACCAGCTTGAATATGATCATCTAAACGACGCTGTAACTCTGATTTTTCTTCTTTTTTAAGACTAGCATGTTTTAAAGCTGCATCATGAAATTTATCATAATCTATTCCCATAGGAAAAGAATCTACCTTAACTATTCTGTCATGATATTGTATGTCATTAAACTTAACATCGAGTCTTAAAATACGTTTTATAGAACTTAAAAAATGACGCTCATAATCATAAGTATGAAACCCTAATAAATCTGATCCTAGCATACCGTTTAGTAGTTCTTCACGCCAAGGAAATGTTCTGAAAATTTCATAAGAAGGAAACGGAATGTGTAAAAAGAAACCTATAGTTACATTGGGTTTTTTATCTCGAATAAGCTTGGGTAGTAGAAGTAATTGATAATCATGAACCCAAACAGTATCACCGTCATTAATGTTTTCTAAAACAACATCAGCAAATTTTTGATTAACTGTTTTATATGATTCCCATTGGCTGTTTTCAAATTCGGTATACTCCATGAAGTAATGAAAAAGTGGCCAAAGTGTTTTATTACTAAACCCAAAATAAAAATTATTTACATCATATTGTGTTAATGGTACTGTAGCACACTTTTGTTTTGAAACAGCATTTTTTACTTTGTTACTTAAGTCTTCATTTAGTTCTTCTTCGGTAAGTCCAGACCAACCGATCCAAAGTCCATTACCATCTTCATGAACCGACTTCATTCCTGTAGCCAAACCACCAACACTAGGTTTTGTTTTAAGTATATTATTTTCTATTTGTATTTGTAATGGTAGTCTATTTGAAACGATTATGGTTTTATTCATGAATGTGTTTTGGTTTAACGACGATTATTTTGTTAATTTAATGAAAAATTAGCTTGTAACTATAATAAACTACTTGATTTGACAAATAATTTAGATTACGGAATTATAGGAAATTGTAGAAGCGCTGCTTTAATATCTAAAACAGGATCTTTAGATTGGTGTTGTTTGCCAGAATTTGACTCGTCATCAGTTTTTGCAAAACTGTTAGATGAAAAAATAGGAGGAAGTTTTGAAATTATTACAGATGATAGTTTCCAAATTACTCAAAAATATATAGATAACACAACCATACTTGTTACAAAGTTTAGTAACGGCATTGATGCTTTTGAGGTTCATGACTTTATGCCTAGGTATTATAAAGCAAACGGAAGTTACCAAGCACCACCAGAAATAATTAGATATTTTAAATACATTTCAGGTAAACCAACTTTTAAAGTGCTTTACGACCCAAAATTAGAATACGCTAAAGGAAAAACCGAAATGTATGTGAAGGATCACTTTATTGCAAGTTTAACTTATGGCGACAAGTTTGACACTTTATTTCTTTATACAAGCTTTGATAAACAAAAGGTAGTTAAAGGTGAAGAAATGACATTAACTTCTGATGGCTACTTTTTAATAGGTTACAATGAAAAAGTTTTTGAAACAACTGTAGATAGTATGTTTCTAGAGCATCAAAGAACCAAAGTGTATTGGCTAAATTGGATGGACAGAACACCTTCATACAATTTATATAATAAAGAGATAGCGCGAAGTGCTATGACACTCAAGTTGCTTACTTATGACAAAACAGGAGCCGTTTTAGCAGCAGCAACAACATCATTACCAGAAACTATTGGTGAAGTTAGAAACTGGGATTACCGTTTTTGTTGGATACGAGATGCATCAATGGTTATAAAAGTGGTATCGCAATTAGGACATAAAAATATAGCCAAACGCTATTTAAAATTCATTATGGATTTAATACCAGATAAGGACGAGAAGCTCCAAATAATGTATGGTATTAATAAAGAAAAGAAACTCACCGAAGAAACATTAGATCATTTAAGTGGTTACCATAATTCAAGTCCAGTGCGCGTTGGTAATGCTGCATATAAGCAACGACAGAATGATATTTATGGCATCTTGATGGATGTGATTCATCAGCAGTTTTTAAATTTTTCAATAGATATAGAAAATACTGAAGAGTTATGGACCATTACAAAAGGCATTGTTTGGGTTGTTAACAAGCACTGGAAAGAACCTGATAAAGGTATTTGGGAATTTAGAACTGAAGACAGACATTTCACGTTCTCAAAAGTGTTATGCTGGGAGGCTGTAGATAAAGCTATAAAAGTAGCTGAACTATTAGGTAAAACATCAAAAATTACCAAGTGGAAACTTATTGAAAGTGAAATTCGTGAGGATATCATGGAGCATGCTTGGAATAATGACGTTAAAGCATTTACTCAATCTTACGGTTCTAATGATTTAGATGCCTCTGTATTATTAATGGAGCCTTATGGGTTTATTGATGCTAGAGACCCTAAATATGTAAGCACTGTAAATGCTATAGAGCGAGAGTTAAGCAATGACGGACTGTTATATCGTTATAAAAACCAAGACGATTTTGGGTTGCCATCTTCTTCATTTACCATTTGTACATTTTGGTTTATAAATAGTTTATACAAAATAGGAGAGGTGCAAAAAGCTAAACGTATGTTTGATAAACTATTGTCATACAGTAACCATTTAGGCTTGTTTAGTGAAGATATTGACTTTAAAACAAAACGCTTATTAGGTAATTTCCCTCAAGCGTATTCGCATTTAGCTCTTATTGAAACAGCTATAAATTTATCTAAAGTTACAGATCAAGAAAGGATAAAAGAAACTATTAGATAATTAATCAACTAGTTGTAAGGTGCCAAAAATGTTGGCATTAATCCACCCTTGATTTTTATCTTTACCAGGAACAAAAATAGAGCCTATAAAGTTTTCACGCTCTTTGCTAGAATCGTTGTCACAATAAGCTATAGCAAAACCTATTTTTTTGTTAGCTTTTAAAGTTTTTGGTTTGTTTTGTTGCCCATCAATGAAGGTGTCATCAAATAGTTTAATTTTCATTTCCCAAAGAGAAATGTTACCAACTGTTGTGCGTTTTGAGATAACATGATCGTTATAAAGCGTAGGTATTTCACCTGGTGCAATATCTACAACATTACCGTCCAAAGCCACGTGATAGGCAAAGGCATTATGATTGTATTGATGTTCTCCGCCGCTATTATCTTCGTCTATAAAAACTTCAACACAATCATCGTCCCACCATAGTTTTAAAGGGTCTGAATATTGATCATAAAGCGTGTCATCATGAATTTCTACTAATGCGTAAAGTGCATCATCTTTCCAAGTTAGTTTATAGCGTCCGTTAAAATCTGTAGAGTCATAAGGTTGTCCTAACCATAATTGATCTATATTAAACCAAGGTTCTGTTTGCCAAATAACTTCATCAGCATGTCCGTCAATAGTAATAAAATCAGTTGTTTTATTTACTAAAATCAGTTGTGTTTCCTTTTTAGGCTCAAAAGTTATGGTTGGTTCTTTTGTGTTTTTGCAAGAAGTTAATATTATCAAGAAAAATAGTAGGGAGAAGTTAATCTTCATTTGTTGAATTTTAAGCAGCAAATTTACATAAAAAAGCCGCTTCAATTACTAGAAACGGCTTTTCACTTCTAACTAAACTTAAATTAACCTAAAAACAGTATTTGTTTTCAGCCTTTATTTTTTCAGCGATTTCGTGTCTTAAGTCTACTATATCCGGATAGTTCTGATATTTAGTAAAACGCTTAAGTCCCATTAGCATCATACGTTGCTCATCACCTTCAGCAAAAGAAATAATGCTTTCTTTTCCTTTTTTCTCTATAGTTTCTACAGCGTGATATAAGTATAATTTAGACATAGCGATTTGTGCAGATTGAGACTCTTCTCCAAATCGTTTTGCGTTTTTCTCTGTACGTAAAATAGCAGATTCTGCCATGTAGATTTCAATTAAAATATCTGCAGCAGCAACTAGTAATTGTTGGTGTTGTTCTAAATCTGGTCCAAATTTTTGCACCGCAGCACCAGCAACCATTAAGAAGGTTTTCTTAAGTTTTACAATCATTTCTTTTTCTTCAGAAAATAGTTCAGAATAATCTGGTGTATCAAAAGAAGGAATACCCATTAATTCTTCTTGAACTTTCATTGCAGGACCTAATAAGTCTACGTGACCTTTCATTGCTTTTTTAACTAACATACCTACAGAAAGCATAC